>NZ_JBIWCN010000006.1:0-339775 GCF_044761525.1 Streptomyces sp. NPDC097595
CGGACAGAACAGCGGGAAGACAGCCCAGCAGGGCGTCAGTCAGTGGCAGAGCCACGACCACCGGGACCTGAGTATCAGCATCAATGTCAGTGGCGCGCGTCACGCTGGACACATGTGCCGCAGTATCAAGACCCTCCGACCGCCCGTCCTGCCCGAAGAGGCCACCGAGGACGACATCCGTGCCGCCGCCCTGCAGTTCGTCCGCAAGGTGTCCGGTTTCCGCGCCCCGGCCGCGCACAACAGGGAAGTCTTCGACCGTGCCGTGGACGAGATCGCCGAGGCGACCGCCCGGCTGCTCGACGGCCTGGAGATACGGGGTGGTGTCAGGACGCCATAGGGGGCGCGGCGGCCGCGGCGGCGGCCGGGCGCCGCATGAGCAGTGCGGCGAAGGAGCCCGCGAGGAACAGGGCGAGGACCGAGACGGCCGTGCCCAGCCAGCTCGCGCCCAGCCACTGCGCGCCGAAGTAGCCGAGCCCCACGCTGTAGCCGGCCCAGGCCACGCCCGCGACGGCCGACCAGGGCAGGAATTCCTTCACCTTGCGGTGCGAGGCGCCGGCGCCCAGCGAGACGACCGAGCGCCCGGCCGGGGCGAAGCGCGCGATGACGACGAGGATGCCGCCGCCCCGGCTCAGGGCGGCGCCGAGGCGCTCCTGCGCGGAGGTCAGGCGGCGGGAGCGGGCGATGGCGCGGTCCAGCCGCTCACCGCCGTGCCGGGCCAGCCGGTACGCGGCGAAGTCGCCGAGCACCGAGGCGGTGGCGGCGCACAGGACGAGGGCCAGCAGGGAGGGGACCTCGGTCACCTGACGGGCGGCGCCCGCCGCGTCGGCGGCGACACCGGTGGTGCCGGCCGCGGCGGCCGTGGCGGCGGTGATCACCAGCACACCGCTGGGCAGTACGGGGAGGAAGACGTCCAGCAGCACGGAGAGGGCGACCGCTACGTAGATCCATGGGCTGCCGGTCAGCGCGCCCACACTCTCTAGCACCTTCTACTCCCCGATCGGTAACAACGCCGCGACGTCGCAGGGGAGCGGCAGGAGCGGCAGGGTCAGCTGTACAGCGTACGCCTGCCGTTCACCCGGTGATCCCTATATATGCGTGATGTTGGGCACCCCCGGTCGAGGGCGACTTGAGCGCGTACCGCCGGGGAGCGGTTTTCCCGGCGGTACGCGAGGGGTGCGGGGCCCGGTCGGTCCGGCGGGCCCGGGGAGCGGGGAGAGGGGTCAGACGGCGACCGGGGAGTTCTGTTCCTGGGTGTGGTCGCGGTCCTGACGGGCCGGGGTGCGGGCGGTGAGGAGGTTGTCCAGGGCCAGGGCGCCGGGGCCGGTGAAGACGAGGAGCAGGAAGACCCAGCAGAAGACGGCCGACGGCTCGCCGCCGTTCTGGAGGGGGAGGAGGGCGCTGGACTGGTGGACCGTGAAGTAGGCGTAGGCCATGGAGCCGGAGGAGACCAGGGCGGCGGCACGGGTGCCGAGGCCCAGGGCCACGAGGATGCCGCCGACGAGCTGGATCACCGCCGCGTACCAGCCCGGCCAGGTGCCGGCGGCTATGGAACCGCCGCCGTGGGCGCCGCCGAGGACGCCGAAGACCGAGGCGGCGCCGTGGCAGGCGAAGAGTCCGCCGACGACGATGCGGAAGAGCGCGAGGACATAGGGCTGTGCGCGGTGGAGGTGTGGGGTCATGGGGGGAGGCTCCTTCGGTCTGGTGGGGACGTGAACCGACTGGGCGCAAAAGATTAGGTAGACCTCACCAATACTTGCAAGTTCAACGTTTCGCTGACTGGCTGAAATTCGACGGTCTGTTGTGAGCCGTTCGGCGCGCCAATACCGCCTCGAACTGGGCAGCCTCGTTCGTTTGCTTGGCCTGAACCAATGGCGGCGCAGTTTTCCGGCCACCGGCGTCCGGTTCGGGCGGTGGGTGCTCCCACCACGGCACCCCCGACTTCCACTGGAGTCCCACTGGAGTTCCGGGCCCCTCGCGCCCCGTTGGCGGACTGGGGGCCCGTCGGCCGACCCGCGGGATGGTGTGTGGCTTGTCATGTACGGCCGTAGTAGGCCGAAAACACGTCGGTGGCCCCGCCGGCCGGCCCGCCGTCGGGGCATCGGCCGGTGGGGCCACCGGGGTTGGGGTTTCGGTCGGGTGTTTCCGGGTTCAGCAGCCGCTGAGCGCGGACTGGAGGGCCGTCTTCTCGGCCGAGTCGACGGACAGGTTGTAGTAGTGCTTCACGTGGATCCAGGCGCGTACGTAGGTGCACTTGTACGCGGCGCGCGGCGGCATCCAGGACGCCGGGTCCTTGTCGCCCTTGGACTGGTTGACGCTGTCCGTGACCGCGATCAGCTGCGGGCGGGTCAAGTCGTTGGCGTATGCCTGCCGTTGGGTGTTGGTCCAGCTGGACGCGCCCGAGCGCCACGCCTCGGCGAGCGGCACCATGTGGTCGATGTCCAGGTCGGACGCGGCGGTCCAGGTGGCGCCGTCGTACTCCGAGTACCAACTTCCGCTGGTCGCCGTGCAGCTGGAGTTCTGGGAGACGTTCGTACCGTCCCGCTTGAGGACGACCTCACGGGTGTCGCAGGCTCCCGACTGGGTGATCCAGTGCGGGAACTTGTCCCGGCTGTACCCACTGGACGAGCCCTCCGCTTTCACGGTCAGTTCGCTCAGATAGGTGCGGGCGGTGGACGCGGAGACCGGGGTGGGCATGGCCGCCTGGGCGCTCGGGGCGGTGAGCAGGCCGGTGGTGGCGGCGAGTGCGGCGGATGCGGCGAGGACGGCTATGTGACGCGCGTAGACACCTGACATGCGAACTCCCTTGACGTGGGGGGATGTGGACGGGCTGTCATGAACGGCCCGGCCATCGTGGCGGCGCCGGGTTTCCGTGGGGTGGGCGCCAGGTAACAGGGTGGCGACATGGGCACGTCACATCAAGGGATCTGACAAAGGGCTTCGTGGTGCGGGGGGCGTGCGGACCCGTGCGCGCGGGCGCGGTGAGCCGGGCCGGTGCGGAGCGGGCACCCGTGACCTGCGCGGGAGCACATGCGAACGGCCCCCGCCCGGGGTGGGCGAGGGCCGTACGGAGGTTCGTGGTGCTGGTGTTTGACGTGGGGTCAGCGGCCCCGGCGTGCTCGGTGGGCGGGGCTTCGGGCGCCCCGCCGGGAGACTACCGCGCCGCGACGTGCAGCGTGATCGCGCCGTCCGCCGCCGCCTCCACGCGCAGCTGCGTCAGGTCGGCCACATGGGCGTCCGGGGTGTGGGCCCCGGCGCGCGGGCCGACGCCCACCACGCGCATGCCGGCCGCCCGGCCCGCCGCGATGCCCGCCTCGGAGTCCTCGAAGACCACGCAGTCCTCCGGGGCGAAGCCCAGCGCCGCG
The DNA here is from genome assembly GCF_044761525.1 of Streptomyces sp. NPDC097595. Lineage (NCBI taxonomy): Bacteria > Bacillati > Actinomycetota > Actinomycetes > Kitasatosporales > Streptomycetaceae > Streptomyces > Streptomyces sp. NPDC097595. The sequence goes on from NZ_JBIWCN010000006.1 coordinate 3,363, forward strand.
GCGCCCTTGAGGAAGCCCTCCGGGTCCGGCTTGCTGGCCCCGACGCTCTCGGCGGTGACGCGGAGGTCCGGCATCCGCAGCCCGGCGGCGCCCATCCGGGCCGTCGCCAGCGCCAGGTCGGCCGAGGTGACCAGGGCGTGCGGAAGGGCGGCGATGGCGTCCATGAACGCGGGGGCGCCGCCGATCGGGACGACCCCGTCGGTGTCGGCGGTCTCCTCGGCGAGCATCACCTTGTTGTCCGCGTAGTTCTGCTCCATCGGGCGCTCCGGCAGCAGGACCGCCATCGTGGCGTAACCCTGGCGGCCGTGGACCACCTTCAGCGCCTCTTCCGGGTCCAGCCCGTTCCGCAGCGCCCAGCGGCGCCAGCAGCGCTCCACGACGGCGTCGGAGTTCACCAGGGTGCCGTCCATGTCGAGCAGCAGGGCGCGGGCGGTGAGGGCGGTGGCCGGCATGGGCGGGCTCCAGAACGGGGGGAAGCGATCGCCGCGGGGGTGAGCGGCGCGGGAGATCAAGCGGCCCCCGCCCGCCGGTCAGGGTGTGCGCGCAGGGGCCACTTTGTTTCTCCACGATACAAAAACGGGGTCGCGAATGCGAATCCCCTCCGGGAGGCGGCCCGTCAGCGGCGCCCGCGCCCGGTCGTCATCGCCTCCAGGCGGCTCCGGGTGTTCGGGCCGTAGACGCCGTCCGGGTCGCCCTCGATGCTCCACCAGGTCTGGAGGTCGCTCACGGCCTTCTCCGTGCGGTCCCCGTAGTCCGAGTCGACCGGGCCGTTGTACACCCAGACCTCCCGCAGCCGGTTCTGGAGCTCCGCGACCTCCGCACCCTGGTCGCCCCGCCGCAGGGTCCCGGCGTCGTCCGGCGACGAAGGGGGCGGGGCCACGCCCTCGACCGGGGCGCTACTGCTCGCGGTCGCCGACGGCGACGACGCCGCGCCCGTGCCCGGCGCCGTGGAGGACGCGGTGGCGGAGCGGGACGGGGAGGCGGAGGGCGAGGCGGAGGCCGACGAGGACGCGGAGGCCGAGGCGGACGAGGTGGGGGAGGCGGAACGGCTGGGCGACGCGGAGGCGGAGGACGAGGCGGAGGGCGCGGGCTCGCCGCTCTCCTCGGGGAGGCTGGTCACCGTGGAGGGCAGGGCCTGGTCCAGGTCGGCCTCCCCGCCGCCGTCCCCGTTGAACAGCCCGCCGACGAAGGCCGCCGTGCCGACCACCGCGACCACGGCCGCCCCCGCGATCACCGCGGCGAACGGCTTGCGGCGGCGCGGGGCCACCGGGTCGGGCCCGGTGAGGAGGAGGGCGGTCTCGGGCTCCCCGGCCTCGGGTGCGGCGCCCGCCGGGTCCAGGAACAGCGGCATCGTGGTCGCCGCGTCGCCCTCGGGGCCGTAGACCCGCGGAGCGCCCGGCGGGGGCGTCGTGGGCGCCGTCGCGGTGCCGTCGCCCAGGGTCACGTACGGGCGGATGCGCAGCGGGTCGAAGTCCTCCGCCGCGGCCATCTCGGCGGACCGGCCCGCGTGGTGCTCGTCGGCGATGCGCTGCTGTTCGGCGGCCCGCTCCGGGTCGGTGACGTAATCCGGCGTACCGGTCTTCCGGCCCGCGCAGGCGCAGCCCGGACCGGCGCCCGGTCTGCTCTCCGTACCGCACTCCGGGCATATATGTCCGGCCATCGTGGGTCCCCTCCCCTTGAACTGCCTGCGATTATGCAGCCCGCCGCCGAGAAGCCCAATCATCCGGCCTCCCGGCAGGCCATAACGGGGCAGAACAGACAGGATGGGGGTGTAGCGGATCCGAGGAGATGTCTCATGGCCCAGCAGCTGAGCCCGACCGCCCAGGCCCCCGGCGGGGACCGCTCCACGCGGTCGGTCCTGGTGGCGATCGGCGCACTGCTCCTCGGCATGCTGCTCGCGGCACTCGACCAGACCATCGTCTCCACCGCGCTCCCCACCATCGTCAGCGACCTCGGCGGGCTCGAACACCTCTCGTGGGTGGTCACGGCCTATCTGCTGGCCTCGACCGCCGCGACCCCGCTCTGGGGCAAGCTCGGCGACCAGTACGGGCGCAAGAAGCTGTTCCAGACCGCGATCGTCATCTTCCTGATCGGCTCCGCGCTCTGCGGCCTCGCCCAGAACATGCCCCAGCTGATCGGCTTCCGCGCCCTCCAGGGGCTCGGCGGTGGCGGTCTGATGGTGCTGTCGATGGCGATCGTCGGCGACATCGTCCCGCCGCGCGAGCGCGGCAAGTACCAGGGGCTCTTCGGTGCCGTGTTCGGTGCGACGAGCGTCCTCGGGCCGCTGCTCGGCGGCTTCTTCACCCAGCACCTCAGCTGGCGCTGGGTCTTCTACATCAACCTCCCGATCGGCGTCGTCGCCCTGCTCGTGATCGCCGCCGTGCTGCACATCCCGGTCCGCCGGACGAAGCACACCATCGACTACCTGGGCACCTTCCTCATCGCCTCGGTCGCCACCTGCCTGGTCCTCGTCGCCTCGCTCGGCGGCACCACCTGGGCCTGGGGCTCGTGGAAGATCATCGGCCTCGCGGTGCTGGCCGTGGTGCTCCTGATCGCGTTCGTGTTCGTGGAGCGGCGCGCCACCGAGCCGGTGCTGCCGCTGAAGCTGTTCCGGATCAGGACCTTCAGCCTCGTCGCGGTGATCAGCTTCGTCGTCGGATTCGCGATGTTCGGCGCGATGACCTATCTGCCGACCTTCCTCCAGGTGGTGCACGGGATCACGCCGACGATGTCCGGTGTCCACATGCTGCCCATGGTGTTCGGGCTGCTCATCACCTCGACGGTGTCCGGGCAGATCGTCAGCCGTACGGGCCGCTGGAAGGTCTTCCCGGTCGCCGGTACCGGCATCACCGCGATCGGGCTGCTGCTCCTGCACCGGCTGACGGTGTCCAGCGGCACCTGGGAGATGAGCGTCTACTTCTTCGTCTTCGGCGCGGGCCTCGGCCTGGTGATGCAGGTGCTCGTCCTGGTCGTGCAGAACGCCGTCTCGTACCGCGATCTCGGCGTGGCGACCTCGGGGGCGACGTTCTTCCGGTCCATCGGCGCCTCGTTCGGTGTGGCGATCTTCGGCACCATCTTCACCAACCGGCTCACCGACAAACTCGGCGCCGCGCTCGACGGCCGGCCGCTGCCGCCCAGTGTGGACGCGGACAGCCTGGCCGCCGACCCGCGCGCCATCGGGCAGCTGCCGGACGCGCTGCGGGGGCCGGTGCTCCAGGCGTACTCGACGTCCATCACGGACGTCTTCCTGTACGCGGCACCCGTTGTTCTGGTCGCCTTCCTCTTCGCCTGGCTGCTCAAGGAGGACAAGCTGCGCGGATCGGTGACGGCGCCGGACCCGAGCGAGACCCTGGCGTCCAACCCGGTCGAGCGCTCCTCGTACGACGAGTGCGCCCGGGCCCTGTCCGTGCTGGCCACCCGGGAGGGCCGCCGCGAGGTCTACGTCAAGATCACCGAGAAGGCGGGCTTCGATCTGCTGCCCGCCGCCAGCTGGATGCTGCTGCGGATCAAGCGCCACGGCACGGTGGAGCCCGCCCGGCTCGCCGAGGTGGCGCCCGTGCCGCTGCGGGTGATCAACGACGCGGCCAGGCAGCTGGAGGGGCGCGGGCTCGTCCGGCGGGTCGGGGTGCAGATGGTGCTCACCGAGCCGGGGGCCGAGGCGGTGGTGAAGCTCTCCCAGGCCCGCGAGGACTCCCTCGCCGAGCTGCTGGGCGACTGGTGGGGGCCGGACCGGCCGACGGACCTGGTCGCGCTGGTCTCCGAGCTGACCCGGGAGACCAGCGGGTCCAGCAAGGAGCGCCCGCACAGCCCGGAGCCGAAGCGCGACCACGCGGCGGGGCACCCGTACCGGGACTGACCTGCTGTTATACGGGGAAAGCCCCGGGCTCCGGGGCCACCTCCTTGGCGAACCAGCGCTCGCGGTACGGCCCCTGGCTGAACGCCGGGACCTCCCGGTAGCCGTGCTTCGCGTACAAGCCCCGGGCCTCCACCAGGTCGTGCCGGGTGTCCAGCCGGAGCACCGCCACCCCCAGCGCCCGGGCCCGCTCCTCCAGCGCCGCCAGCAGCAGTCCGCCGCCGCCGGTGCCCCGGAACTCCGGGCGGACGTAGACCCGGGTGACCTCGGCGATGTCCTCGGCCACGACGATCAGTCCCGCGCAGGCCGCCGCCCGGCCGCCGGAGCGGCCGACGACGAAGTCACCGGTCGGGGCGGTCAGCAGCGCGGCGCCGTCGTCGGTGAGCCCGTCCTCGATCTCCTCGGCGGTCGCCGGGCGCCCCCAGTAGCGGCTGGCCACCTCGTCGTAGTAGTCCCATCGGAGCAGGGCCGCTTCCGGGGAGTCGAAGGGTTCGGGTGCCACGGTCCAGGTCATTGGGCCATTCTTGCTACCGCACGGGTGTATGAGCCAAGCGATTTCTAGGGGGGCGCGGTGGCGCAGGGGAACGGGGCCCAGATGGTCCGGCGGCTCGGCGAGCGGTGGATCCGGGAGCTGGCCGGTCCTGGCGGCGACTTCGTCTGCTCGCCCGCCGGGCTGTGGCTGGCCCTGACCGCGCTCGCGGCCGGGGCGCGCGGGGAGACCGCCGAGGAGCTGCGGGCGGTGCTCGGGGCCGCCGGGGACGAGGCGGCCGGGGCGGCGACGGCCACGGCCCGGGCGCTGGCCGCCACCGACGGGCTGGGCGTGGCGACCCGGGTGTGGACGCGGACCCCGGTGCACCGCAGGCTCCGGAAGGCGCTGCCGGACATCGGCTTCGGGCCGATGGACCCGGACGAGGTGGACGCGTGGGTCCGGAAGACGACCGGCGGGCTCATCGAGCGGCTGCCGGTGGCCGTCAACGACCAGATGCTGCTGGTGCTCGTGAACGCGCTCGCGCTCAAGGCGGACTGGGCGATGCCCTTCGTCCGTGAGGCGACCGAGGACCGGCCGTTCACCGACGCGGACGGCGTCACCCGCGAGGTCCCGACGATGTTCGGGACCCCCTTGTCGTGGGACGTCTGGATGACCGGGGGCACGTTCGTCGTCGATCTGCGGTGCGCCCGGCAGCGGAACGGGCCGGACCCGGTCAAGGTGCGCCTCGTGCTGGGGCGGCCGGGCGAGGGGGCGGCCGATGTGCTCCCGGCGGCCTGGGCGCCGAAGGAGGCGCGGACCGCCCTGAACGCGGACGTCGTGACCCTCGCGGTCCCGCGCTTCACCCTTCGTACGCACATCCAGGCCACCCGCCAGCTGCCGGCGCTCGGGATCCGCCTCGCGTCGACCCCGGCCGCCGACTTCTCCGGGCTCTCGGCCACCCCGCTCATGCTCTCCGAAGCGGTGCAGGAGGCTGTGCTGAAGGTGACCGAGGAGGGCCTGTCGGCCGCCGCCGTGACGGTGCTGCCCGCACCGGCCGGAGCGGCGCCGGGACCGCCCCCGCGCCGCCTGCACCTCGCCTTCGACCGGCCCTTCGGCATCGTCGTCCTGGACCCCGGCGAGCAGGTCCCGCTCTTCGCCGGCTGGCAGGCGGGAACCCCCTCCGAGGACTAGCGCAGCGGCGGTGGCGTGAACACCGGCGGCGGGGGCAGGACCGGGCGCCGCCGCCGGGCGCGTACGACCAGGGACAGCGGCAGGGCCACCACCAGCAGCGCGCCGCCGAGCAGCGTGAGCAGCCAGGCCGGCATGCCGGCCCAGGTCAGCAGCGTGTCCCGGTGGACCACGGTCCGGTACGGGGCGTCCTCGGCCGTCGCCCGCAGCTCGTGGTCGCCGTCGATCCGCTCCGGCGACGGGAAGTACTGGTCGATGGCCGTCACGAAGACCGGCTTGTCCCCGGTGACCGCCCCCAGTGCCTCGTACGGCTCCTTCGCGGGGTCGACGCGGCCCGCGAACGCGACCTTCGGGGGCCGCCCGCCGATCGCGCCGCGCGGTTCCATGCGGTGGTCGGCCAGGACGTACAGATCGAGCGACTGCGGGGTGGCGGCGAGCTTGGACAGGCGCATCGGATAGACCAGCCGGTCGCTGGCGAACTTCAGCCGCAGCGGGTCGAGCGTCCCGCTCAGCGTGCCCCCCTGCTTCTCCGGCGCCAGGCGCACCGCCACGTACTCCCACTTCTGCTCGACGTACGGGCTCAGGGCCGTGGCGAGGCGGTCCGGCAGCTCGAAGCCGTTCTCCTTCAGCCAGCTCTCCAACGCCTCCGGGTCGGTCGCCGCGAGCCGCGCCACGTCGAACGGGCCGAGCCGTTCCCGGCCGATCACGTCGACCGGGGCGGCGGCCTTGGGCGCCCCGGCGCTGTCGCCCGAGGAGTTCCCCGAACCACCGAACGGCCAGTCCTTGTCACGGGGCCAGAAGTAGTGCCGCTCCTCGGTGACCGGCGCGGTGATCGCCTGGAGCTCGTAGAACAGCTTCGCGTCGCCCAGCTCGACCGTGGCGCGGTGAGGCACCGGCATGATCCAGGCCGCGTCCGGCGCGTTCCCCCGGACGCTGAGCTGCATCACGATCTGCTCGGTGCGGCCGTCCCAGCCGACCGCCGACGTCTCCCGGTCGACCGCCACCTGACTGTCCCGGTGCACCACCATCGCCCCGCAGCCGCAGGCGTACGCCGGTGCGATCAGCGACCCCACCTGGAGCGACACCAGCATCAGGAGCAGGGAGAGCCCCCGGGCCGCCCAGCCCCCCGTCCTTCCGTTTCTTCCCGCGCGCCGCATCTTCCGTCCTCCCCGTCGTTGCTGATCACGGGCTCAGACGTGTGCGGGCCCCGGCCGGTTCCGGGCCCAACGTCCACCCGGGCGGGCGGACTTTCGGACAAAGCGGAGTGACAGTCAGGCGTAAAAGGGGTTGATTGGGTCTACCCAAGAGCACAATGCGAAGGTTTCACACATGCCGGACAATCACCCGGCATCAGACCTTGGAGGGTCGGCGCAGCGTGGCGAACGCGGAGCACGGTGGCAGCACAAGCGCGACGGCGGGAGCGAGGACCGGAACGGTACGGGCGGTGCTCTGGCTGCTCGTGGCCGCACTGGCCGTCCGGCAGATGGCGGTGGTGCTGCGGCAGCCGCCGGGCGAACGGCTCACCGATCTGGAGACCTGGATCGGTGACAACGGGGTGCTCCATGTGACCGGTTCGCTGTACGACACCGACCGGTTCACCGGCACCCCGTTCTCCGGGCTCGTCCTCAAGCCGCTGACCCGCACCGCCGAACAGAGCCTCGGGGTCGCCTGGACCTTCGGCTCGCTGCTGCTCGTCGCCGCCCTCGGCCTCGTCGCCGCCCGCGCCCTGCCGGGGCCGGTCGGCCGGCGCACCGCGCTGCTCGCCGCGCCCGTCGCGATCAGCCTGCTGATGCTCTCGCTGCCGGTGCGCAACGCCCTCCACCTCGGCCAGGTCAGCATCCTGCCCGTCCTCCTGGTCCTCGTCGGCCTCTTCGCCGTCCGGGGGGAGCGCAAGGCCGGGGCCCTCATCGGCGTCGCCGCCGCCCTCCAGCCGACCGTGCTCCTCTTCGCCCTCCTGCTGTGGCTCACCGGAAGACGCCGCTCCGCGCTCACCGCGGCCGCCGCCTTCGCCGCCTGCACGGCGCTGGCGTGGGCCGCGATGCCGCACGACTCGTGGACGTACTGGGTGCACCACGTCGCCGGGGCGGGCCTCGGCGACCAGGCCGACAGCCTCGCCAACCAGTCCCTGCACGGCGCGCTGCTGCGCCTCGGCCTCGCCGGGCCGGTGGAGATCGCGCTGTTCCTGGCGCTGGCCGCCGCCGTCTGCGTCATCGGCCTGCGCCGCGCCGTGCGGTACGCGCGCGACGGGCAGCTGCTGCTCGCGGTGGCCGTGACCGGCTGCGTGGCCGTCGCCGTGTCCCCGACCGCCTGGCAGCACCAGCTGCTCTGGGTGCTGCTCGCCGTGGCCGGCCGGGCGGGCCGCAGCGCCTCCGACCGGCTGGTGTGGCCGGCCGTCGTGGTCCTGGTGACGACGCTGCCGGGCACGATGCTGCTGCCGAACGTCGGAGCGCTCTTCCCGGTACGCGACAACGTGCTGCTGATCGCCGCGCTCGGGGCCGCCTGCGTCACGCCGTTCCTGCCGCGCACCTCCCCGTACTGGCAGAAGCCCGTGCCCACCGCCTACGCGGAGCCGGTCCCGGCCCGCTGGAGCCGGGTGCCGCTGCTGCCGGTCTGGCGGCGGGTGCTCAGCCGGCCCAACCTGCTCCTGGAACTCCTCCTGATCCGCGTCGTCTACTCGGCGTACGGACACGTCAGGCTGGCCGCCACGGCCGGGCGGGGCACCGCCGAGCGCCACGGGCACCAGATCCACTCGCTCGAACAGTGGCTGCACATCGACATCGAGCACCGGATCAACCACGCGGCCGCGGGCGTGGGCGGGCTGCGGGACTTCTTCGACTATTACTACTCGACGTTCCACTTCATCGTCCCGCTGGTGATCCTCGCCGTGCTGTACGTGCGCCGCCCCGCCGATTACCGCTGGGCCCGGTCCACCCTCGGCTTCGCCACGCTCCTCGCGCTCGTCGGCTTCTGGCTCTACCCGCTGGCCCCGCCGCGCCTGATGCCCGGGCTCGGCTTCATCGACACGGTGCACGGGGTCCAGGACTTCACCAAGCCCGACTACGGGGCGCTGACGGCGGTGACCAACCAGTACGCGGCGATGCCCTCGCTGCACTTCGGCTGGTCCCTGTGGTGCGGGGTGATCATCGTGCTGCTCGCCCCCAAGGTGTGGATGAAGGCGCTCGGGGTGCTGCATCCGCTGTTCACGGTCTCCGCGATCGTCGCGACCGCCAACCACTGGGTGCTGGACGCGGTGGGCGGGGCGGCCGTCGTCGCGCTCGGCTTCCTCATCACGTACGTGCTCGCGGGGCCGCGCCGGCTGCGGGTGGCGCCGGAGGCGGCGGAGGGCGAGGCGGTCCGTGCGCCGGAGGGCGGGGCGCTGGCGGGCAGGCGGTAGCCCGCGCGCGGACGAAGGGGTGCGGGAGACGTGAAAACGTCCTCGCACCCCTTCGCCCTGTGGATCGTCGCCCCTCCAGCATCCGCCCGCCGCCCGCGCCCCGCCACCCGAACGGCTCACGCCCCCAGCGCCCACGCGGCCACCGACAGCGTGACCATCGAGACCAGCGTGGAGGCCACGATCGCGTCGCGGGCGGGTCCGGTGTCGAGGCCGTACTCGCGGGCGTAGATGAAGGAGTTCTGCGCGGTGGGCAGCGCCGCGCACAGCACGACCGCGAGCAGCTGGTGGTCCGGGAGGCGCAGCAGCGGCCCCGCGACGAGCAGCGCGGCCAGCGGCTGGCCCAGCGTCTTCACGGCGACGACCACCGCCGTCTCCGCCCGCTCCCGGCGCGCCCGGCCCCCGCCGCCGCCCGGCCCCCGGTGCAGTGACAGGCCGAGCGTGATCAGGGCCGTCGGCACCGCCGCCGCGCCCAGCACATCGCACGGGTGCGTCACGGCGGCCGGCAGCCGGAGCCCGGTCGCGGAGACGGCCACGCCGAGCAGCGAGGCCAGGATGATCGGGTTGCGCAGGGGCATCGTGAGCAGCCGCCGCACCCCGCCGCCGGGGCGCCGCCCGTCCGCCCCGCGCGTCCCGGAGTCCAGCAGCGTCAGGATCACCGGCGAGAGCACCAGCACCTGGAAGAGGATGACCTGGGCGACGAACGAGGCGTCGCCCAGCACCTGCACCGCCACCGGGATGCCCAGGTTCGCGGAGTTCACATGGCCCGAGGACATGGCGCAGATCGCCGCCTCCGCCCGCCCCCGGCCGAAGACCCGCCGGGCGAGGACGAACCCGGCCCCGGCCGCCACCGCCGTGCTCGCCGCGAACGCCACCATCGACGGATGGCCGAACACGTCGGGGCTCGCCCCCGAGACCATTGTGAACAGGGCGGCGGGCATGGCCACATGGAAGACGAACCGGCCGAGCACGGCCTCCGCCTGCGGCCCCAGCAGCCCGCCGCGCCCGACCGCGTAACCGATGCCGGTCAGGACCCAGATGGGGGCGAAGGCGGAGAACAGGGCGTGCATGGCCGCCATGATCCCCGTACGTCTGTTCGGCCCGGTGGCTGACCCCCGGCCCGGGGTGCACTCAAGTGCACTCCGAGCCGGGGGTCCACGCGGATGCCGGTGCGGAGATTCCTTTTCTACGGTCATGGGCATGAACAACAACGCGAGCAACTCGCCCCGGATCCCCGGCGCTCGGCGCCTTCTCGCGGCGGCCACCGTGGTGGTCCTCGCCGCACTGGGCACCGCCCCGGCCACCGCGGCGGCCCGCCCCACGACCGGCCACGGGCAGACGGTCGCCGGCCGGCACGAGGCGCGGGGCGCCCTCCTCGCGGTCGCCCCCGTCGCCCGCCACGACCGGGCCGGGGTGACCGCCTTCCTCGCCGAGGCCGGAATGGCCACGGACACCGTCCGCCACGGGGTCCGCGCCTACCGCCTCACCTACGCGACGATCACCCCGCAGGGCCGCCCCACCACGGCCACCGGCCTCCTCGTGCTGCCCGACGGCGGCGCCCACCGGCTGGACCTCGTCTCCGACACCCACGGCACGATGGCCCACCGCGACTACGCGCCCTCGGTCGGCGAGGACTTCGGCCGCTACGCCCCTTATCTGCACGCCTCCGCCGGGCGCGCGGTCGCCGCCCCGGACTACCTGGGGCTCGGCAAGGGCCCCGGCCGCCACCCGTACATGGACACCGCGTCGGCGGTCAGCGCCTCGCTCGACATGCTCCGCGCCTCGCGCACCGCGGCGGACCGGCTGGACCGCCCGCTCACCGGCGAGGTGTACGCGAGCGGCTTCTCGCAGGGCGGCCAGGTCGCCATGGCCCTGGGCAAGGCCCTTCAGGGCGGCGCCGACCGGCATTTCCGGCTGCGCGCGCTGGCACCCGTCTCCGGCCCGTACGACATCGAGCACGCCGAGACGCCCGCCCTCTTCGACGGCCGCGTCAACGACACCAGCGGCCTCTTCTACATGACGTACTTCCTCACCGCGCAGAACCGGCTGCACCCGCTGTGGAAGGACCCGTCCGACGTGTTCCGGGAGCCGTACGCCGATGTGGTGGACGGCCTCTTCGACGGCGAGCACTACGAGGAGGAGATCATCCCGGCCCTTCCGGCGAACCTGAAGGAACTGCTCACCGACGCCTACTACCGCGAGCTCCAGCACCCCACCGGCGCCCTGCTCGCCGCGATCCGCGCCCAGGACGGCACCTGCGCCTGGAAGCCCGCCGTCCCCGTGCGGCTCTACACCTCGTCGGGCGACACCGACGTGCCCCTCGCCAACGCCCGCAGCTGCGCGGCCGATCTGGCGCGGCGGGGCGTGAAGGCGCCGGTCATCGACCAGGGTGACCTGAGCCACAACGAGACGTATCTGACGTCGGGCCCGCAGATCGTGCGCTGGTTCGACCGGTTGGCGGCGCGCCGCTGACGTCCGGCTTCGGACAGGCCGAAGCCCCGACCGCGCAGGGCGGTCGGGGCTTTCGGGTTCACTGGCTCGGGCCGGGCCGGCTCAGTACCAGTTGTGGGCCTGCCAGAAGGACCAGGCGCCACAGGGGCTGCCGTAGCGGGAGTTCATGTAGTCCATGCCCCACTTGATCTGCGTGCCCGCGTTGGTCTTCCAGTCCGAGCCGGCGGACGCCATCTTCGAACCGGGCAGGGCCTGGACCAGGCCGTAGGCGCCGGAGGAGGCATTGGTCGCGCTCGGGTTCCAGCCGCTCTCGTGGCTGACGATGTTGCTGAAGCACTGGAACTGGGCGTCGTCACCGATCATCTGCTTCGCCGTGTCCTGGGCACTCCCCGCGGAGGTCGGTGCGGCGGACGGGGCCGCCATGGCCGGGGAGACACCCAGGCCGATGCCGGTGGCGCCCAGCAGCACGGAGGCGCCGGCGATGGCGGCCTTACGACGGGTGGTGCGGGGCTTGGCGATGAGGTTACGGGCGAACGTCACAGGGAACCTAACGTCGGGAACGGGGGAGTCGCGGCTCGGTCCGAATCCTGCGCTGACCGGCGCTCGTTGACCGCGATCCCGGTGAGGACCCTGCGGTGCTCGGCGACGAGATCCAGTCTTAGCGAGCCCGTTCGGCGGTGGCAACGACCCCTGTTACGACCCCGCCTCGCACCCGGGGCCGAAGGTCCCGAACCACCCCAAACCGCTCCATAGCAGGTCGGTCAGGGTGCGGCGGGGGCCTATCAGCCCCGTGCGCGGCTCCTAAGCCGCTTCGTACAGGACCAAGGTCCTGTGGGTGCCCTCACTCGCCAGGGACGTCGAATGTGACCTGGGCCTCGAAGGAAGCGCGCCGCGTCGCCCGCCGCAGCGCCTTCAGCAGCGGCGCCCCGACCGCCAGCGTCAGCACGATCGTGAGCACCGCCCGCCCCAGGTCCCAGCCCAGCGAGGTCGTCGCGCAGTACGCGAGGAAGCGGACCAGGTTGTCGCCCAGCGGGTCACCGGCCTGGAAGGAGATGCCCGAGGCGAGGCCCGGCACGATCGTCCACCCGTACAGATTCATGATCGTCCCGTACGCGAGCGAGGCGACGGCCCCGTAGGCCGCGAGCATCAGCAGCTCGCCGCGCCCGCGCAGCCGGTCCGGTCCCGGCAGCAGCCCCGCGCCCATCGTGAACCAGCTCATCGACAGCATCTGGAACGGCATCCACGGCCCCACCCCGCCGGTCAGCAGCGCGGAGGCGAACATCGTCACGGACCCCAGCACGAAGCCGAAGCCCGGCCCCAGCACCCGCCCGCTGAGCACCATCAGGAAGAACATCGGCTCCAGGCCCGCCGTGCCCGCCCCCAGTGGGCGAAGCGCGGCCCCGACCGCGGCCAGCACCCCCAGCATCGCCACCGCCTTCGCGTCGAGCCCGGCGTCCGCGATCATCGCGACCACCACCCCGACCAGCAGCGGCAGCAGCGCGGCGAACAGCCACGGCGCGTCCTGCGCGTGCGCGAGCCCCGAGTCCCGGTCCGCGAGCAGCGGCCACCCGAAGGCGGCGATCCCGATCGCGCTGATCAGCACCAGCGCCACGATCGCCCGGGGGCCCAGCCGGACCGGGCGGCCGCGCCTCAGCACCTCGCTCACGCGCCACCTCCCAGGGCCGCGCGCACCTGGGAGACGGTGAGCCACTCCTGCGGGGCGAGGATCTTGGCGGTCTGCGGGGCGAACGCGGGAGAGGACACCACGACCTCGGCGGTCGGCCCGTCCGCGACGACCTCCCCGTCGGCGAGGATCACCACCCGGTGTGCCAGCTCGGCGGCCAGCTCCACGTCATGGGTGGCGAGCACGATGGCGTGCCCCTCGGCGGCCAGCGCGCGCAGCACCCCGACCAGCCGTGCCTTCGCCGCGTAGTCCAGACCCCGGGTCGGCTCGTCCAGGAGCAGCAGGGGCGGCCGGGCCGTCAGCACCAGGGCGAGGGCCAGGGCGAGGCGCTGCCCCTCGGACAGGTCGCGGGGATGCGTGTCGTCCTCGACCCCCGGCAGCAGCTCCGAGACCAGGGCCCGGCAGCTGCCCGGCTCCGCCCCGGCTTCCGCGTCGGCCGCCGCGCACTCGGCGGCGACCGTGTCCGCGTACAGCAGATCGCGCGGCTCCTGCGGTACGAGGCCGACGCGGCGCACCATCTCGCGCGGCGGGGTCCGGTGCGGGGGAAGGCCCCCGGTCAGGACGGTGCCGGAGGTGGGCTCGACCATGCCGACGAGCGCGCCGAGCAGCGTGGACTTGCCCGCGCCGTTGCGCCCCATCAGGGCCACGGTCTCCCCGGCCCGGACGGTGAGCGACACCCGGCGCAGCGCTTCGACGCGGCCGCGCCGGACGCCGAGCCGTTCCGCCTGGGCGGCGGGGGCGGCGGTGCCGCCGGGGGCGGGGTCGGGGGCCTTGTGCGGGTCGCGCCGCAGGAGGCGGGAGAGGGCGCCCCGGCTGGGGGCGGGGCGCGGCGGAAGGGGGGCGGCGGGGGCGCCCGGCGTGTCCGGGGCCGGGTGCCCCGGCGCCACGTCCGCCAGCCGGTCGCGCAGCTCGCCGGCCCTCCGTCGCGCGTCCCGGACCGTGAGGGGCAGCGGGTCCCAGCCCGCGAGGCGGCCGAGCGCGACGACCGGGGGGTGCACCGGGGAGACCGCCATCACCTCGGCGGGCGTGCCCATCACCGGGGCGGCGCCCGGCGAGGGGAGCAGAACGACCTGGTCCGCGTACTGCACCACGCGCTCCAGGCGGTGCTCCGCCATCAGGACCGTGGTGCCCAGGTCGTGGACGAGCCGTTGGAGGACCGCGAGGACCTCCTCGGCGGCCGCCGGGTCCAGCGCGGACGTCGGCTCGTCCAGGACGAGGACGCGGGGGTGCGGGGTGAGGACCGAGCCGATCGCGACCCGCTGCTGCTGGCCCCCGGAGAGGGTGGCGATCGGACGGTCGCGCAGCCCGGCCAGGCCCAGCAGATCAAGGGTCTCCTCGACCCGCCGCCGCATCACGTCCGGGGCCAGGCCCAGCGACTCCATGCCGTAGGCGAGCTCGTCCTCGACCGTGTCGGTGACGAAGTGCGCCAGGGGGTCCTGGCCCACCGTGCCGACCAGGTCCGCCAGCTCGCGGGGCTTGTGCGTCCGCGTGTCGCGCCCGCCCACGGAGACCCGCCCGGTCAGTCGGCCGCCCGTGAAGTGCGGCACAAGACCCGAGACGGCACCGAGCAGCGTGGACTTGCCGACCCCGGAGGGGCCGACGAGCAGCACCAGCTCACCCTCCGGGATCGTCAGGTCGACCCCCGAGAGCGTGGGGCGCTCGGCCCCCTCGTACCGCACCGAAACAGCGTCGAACCGGATCACACGCGCTCCTCGAAGCCTGTGGGGGAGGGCGGGACGGGCGCGACCGCCGCCGGAAGCAGCCCCAGCAGAACGGCGGCGGCCGGCCACAGCGGCAGTACGGGAGCGGTCAGCGGTACGACCCCGGGGTGCAGCGCCGCCGGGTCGGCGTTCCCGGCCCAGATCATCGCCGCCGCGACCGCCGCGCCGGACCCGGCGACCAGCCAGGCCCGTACGCCCCACCGGTCGGGCCGGTAGCGGGTCCGCACCGAACGCGCCCCGCCGAGCCGGAGCCCCGCCATCGCGGCGGCGAGGCCGGCGACGAGCAGCGGCATCCCGTAGCCGGCGCCCTCGGCGGCGAGCAGCCCGTACGTGCCGGCGCAGACGCCGAGCAGTCCGCCGAGCGTCAGGACGTTCGTGGTGTGCCGGACGGCGGCCGGGACGTGGGCGGTACGCCCGTAACCGCGCGCGTCCATGGAGGCGGCCACGGCGACCGACCGTTCGAGGGCGCCCTCCAGGACCGGAAGGCCGATCTGCAGGACGGCCCGCACGCCGCCGGTCGGGCGGCCGCGCAGTCGGCGGGCGGTGCGCAGCCGCAGCACGTCGGCGACCATGTTCGGCGCGAAGGTCATCGCCACGACGACGGCCACCCCGGCCTCGTACAGCGCGCCGGGCAGCGACTTCAGCAGCCGGGCCGGGTTGGCGAGGGAGTTCGCCGCGCCGACGCAGATCAGCAGGGCCGCCAGCTTCGCCCCGTCGTACAGCGCGAACAGCAGCTGCTCGGCGGTGACCCGGCCGCCGATCCGGACGCCCTTCGCCCAGTCGGGCAGCGGGACCTCGGGCAGCGTGAACAGGGTGTGCGTGCCGGGGATCGGCGAGCCGAGGAAGACGGAGAACAGCAGCCGGACCGCGATCACGAAGAGCCCGATCCGGATGAACATCCCGTACGACCGGGCCCACGGCGCGTCCGTGCGGCGCGCGGCCACCACGTATCCCGCGACCCCGACCAGCAGGCCGAGCAGCAGCGGGTTGGTGGTCCGGGACGCGGCGGTGGCCAGGCCCAGCGCCCACAGCCACCACGCCCCGGCCGGCAACGCGTTGGAGCGCGTCGCGGCCGGGGCGCGCCAGGCGGGGAGCCGGTCCGCGGCGGTGTCCGTGCGGCCGGCCGTCGAGCCGGTCATCCGCGGCGGCGGCGGGCCTGCGCGACTGCGGCGATGCCGAGGAGCAGCACGGCGCCGATCCCGACGAGGATGCCGGCGGACGGGCCGCCGTCGTCGCCGTGGCCGCCGGTGGAGGAGGCGTCGGAGGCGGTCGTGGTGGGCGCCTCGCTGCCGCCGTCCGTACCGCCGTTGGAAGCGCCGCCGTCCGTGCCGCCGCCGGTTCCGGAGACCTGTTCGCCGCAGCCGGTGGCCGGGTAGCCGGAGATCGCGCAGAGCATCGCGCTCGCGTCGTAGCGCAGCGGCTTGGCGACCGCCGCCAGGGCCTCCGCGCTGCTCGCGTCCTTCGCGACCCGCGCGCAGGCGGTACGCGGCGGGGGCGGGGTCTCCCCGTCCGGCGCGTCGGCCGCGGTGCCCGGGTCGATGACGACCGCGACGCGCTTGCTGCCGTCCTTCGCGGGGGTGCCCGCGCAGACCTTGGCGAAGTCGGGGGCGCTGCGCGGCTTGGACGCGTCCTGGGAGTCCGCGCTCACCGCGAAGCGGAAGCCCGCCACCGAGCCGTCCTCGGGCCGTACGAGCGACGGCCCCTGGGTGGCGTACGACCAGCCGTCCGCCGAGCCCTCCCAGAACGACCAGTAGCGGTAGCCCGCCGCCTGGGCCGCGCCCGCGCCGAGCAGCGCCAGGACGGCGCCGACGACGAGGAGCGCGAGCGCCCGTGCGACGCGGCTCACAGCTGCTGGTTCTTGCGGCGGCCGCTGATCAGGAAACCGGCGCCCGCGCCGACCGCGAGGCCGATGCCGACGAACCACCAGACGCCGCCGATGCCGTCGCCGTCACCGCTGTCCTTCTTCTCCTCGTCCTCCGTGGCCGTCGGCTGCGGCTTCTTCACGGCGGCCGGCTCGGGGCCGGTCGCGTTCAGCTGGGAGACGAGGTCGGCGCCGCCGAAGTCGCGGACGTCGGCGCCGGTGGCGTGGGCGGCCAGGATCAGCTGGGCGTAGGCGGCGGGGCCGCTCTGCTTCGCCCAGGCGGCGGAGTTCTTCTTCAGCCAGGCGACCGGGCCGGCCGCCTTGTCCTTGTGCCCGGCGGCGGACAGGGCGACGACCGCGTCGGCGGTGTTGCCGAAGTCGGGCTGCGGCTTGCTGTCCTCCGCACCGGGCATCGGGGCCGCGTCGAGGTGGCCGCTCTTCGCGAGTGCGGTCGCGAGGTAGGAGGCGCCGTTCTGCGCGGCCTGCTCCGGTTCGAGAGGGGAGCCCTTGTGGCAGGCGGGGTCCTTCACGGCCGCGTTGTCCGAGACGACCAGGCCCTTGCCGAGCGCGCCGAGGACACCGGCGGCGGTGGCGTCACCGTTGGCGGCGAGCTTGCCGGCCTTGTCGGGCTGGTAGGCGAAGGCGCCGCCGTCCTTGCCGCCGCAGGGGATGGAGAACGTGAGCAGGGCGGCGTACGGGGTCTTGCCGCCGTGCGTCGTCACGTCGCCCAGCTTCTCGCCGGCCCGGGCGAGGGTGCCGATCACGATCGACGTGGAGTTCGCGTCGCTGGGGCTGCCGGCGGTGTAGCCCCAGCCGCCGTCCTCGTTCTGGACGGACTTGAGCCAGCTGACCGCGTTCGCGACGGCGTCCTGGTGCCCGCCGACCGCGCGCAGGGCCTGGGCGGCGGCGGCCGTCGCGTTGGTGTCGACCATCGTCTTGTCGGTGCAGGGCGCGGAGGCGTCCGGGCGGTACGCGGGGAACGCGCCGCTGTCGCACTGCTGGCCGGTCAGCCAGTCGACGGCCTTCGTGGCCGGGGTCACGCCGGTGGCCTGCTGGGCGAGGAACGCGAGCGACTGCCGCCACACCCCGTCGTACGTGGGGTCGCCGGTGCCGTAGAGCCCGGAGGGCAGCGCGGCCGAGGGGGAGGGCGACGGAGACGGCGCGGCGACGGCGGCCGGGGCGGCGGCCGCGCAGAGCGCGGCGGCGGTGACGGCGAGCGCGGCGGCGCTGCGGCGTGCGGTCATGGCGGGCGGTGCCTCTCCTGGGGGCCGGGGCAGGCACACACGGCACCAGGCTCCGGCTCCGTATACCTCGACGGGGCGGGCCACCGGGGTTCCGGCGGCGTGAGCCGGTCACGACTCGGACAGGGCATTCCGGCTTCCGCCGTTGGTGGCGGTTTACGGCTGCGGGTCAGCGCCGGATTCGCACCGGCTTCCCCCTGAACGGGCATAGTGACGACGCGGCCAGTCTAGCGGGCGGTGTTTGTTCCCCTACCCGCCCCTTCCCGTAACCGGGGCCCTGCCCCGGACCCCGCGCCTCAAGCGCCGGCGGGGCTGGATTTCGGGGCTCCGCCCCGGACCACGCTTTTCACGCGCTGGTGCAGGCACTACTCCTCGTTACGACCGCGAGACGTCGTGACGGTGGCTCGGTGCGGGTAGCGTCCCCGCTAGACCACTCGCGGAAGGGGCATCACCGCATGTCGCACAGCACTGTCGCCGCCGACGGGCACGAACAGCGCGGCCTGATCCTTGACTTCGCCGGTGTGCTCACCGCCAGCCCCGTCACCGTCCACCGTGCCTGGTGCGTATCCGAAGGGCTGGCCCCCGGAGCGTGGCGCAGCACCCTCAACGATCATCCCGAAGGGCGGCGGCTTTACGCCGCCCTAGAGATCGGGAAGATGGGGCAGGCCGAGTGGAACGAGGGCACGGCCCGTCTCCTCGGCAAGCATGTGGATCCGGTGAACCTGATGGGCCGCGCCTGGGCCGAGGTGCCCGTTGCCCGCCGGATGGTCGCGCTCGCTCGCGCAGCCCGCGCCGCCGGTCACCGGCTCGCGCTGCTGTCCAACAGCTTCGGCCTCGACCCGTTCAACCCGTATGAACACGTCGGCATCTGGGACCTGTTCGACGTGCACGTCGTGTCCGAGCTGGTGGGCCTGGCGAAGCCCGACCCGGAGATCTACCGAGTCACCCTCGATCTCATCGGTGTCCCGGCCGAGCAGTGCGTCTTCGTGGACGATCACGCGGTGAACCTGCCTCCGGCGGCCGAACTGGGTATCACCACCGTCCACGCGACGGACGAGGACACGGCCGTGGCCGAGCTGGAGACACTTCTCGGCGTGACGGCGGCGTTCGCCACGTAGATCCCACTGCGGCTTGATTTGAGGCTGTCAGTCACGCCGCTTGAACCAGTACTGTCCGTGTGGGACCCATCACATGGAGGTCTGGATCATGCAGTGGTCGGAGTGCACCACCTCCGAGCGCATGAAGGGGTTCGGGGGCAGCGCCCCCGAGAGGCGCGCCGCCTAGACTTGGGCTCGTGAGCAGTGATGACGCCGCCCTGGACGCGCTAGCGATGCTCGGGGACCCCGTACGCCGTGGGCTGTACCGACACGTGGCCGCCGCCCCCGGCGACGTCACGCGGGACGCCGCGGCCGACGCGGTCGGGGTGACGCGGGCCGTGGCGGCGTTCCACCTGGACAAGCTCGTGGACGCCGGGCTCCTGGAGACCACGTTCCGCCGGCTCTCCGGGCGCACCGGACCCGGCGCCGGGCGGCCCTCCAAGCTGTACCGGCGGGCGGACGGCGAGCACGCCGTCTCCGTGCCGCCGCGTTCGTACGACACCGTGAGCGCGTTGCTGGCCGAGGTGGTCGAACGTGCCGGGCTCGACACCGAGTTGCAGGCGGCGGCCCGCGCCGCCGGGGAGGCGGCCCGCGCGGCGGACCCCGTCCACGCGCTGCGCGAGCGCGGCTACGAACCATACTGGGACTGCGGGAAACTCCGCCTCCACAACTGCCCGTTCCACGCGCTGGCGGAGCAATTCCCGGCCCTGGTCTGCGGGATGAACCTCGCCGGCATCGAAGGACTGCTCACCGAGGGCTGGAGCGCCGCCATGGACCCGCTGCCGGAAGGCTGTTGCGTCGCGATCGAGGGGCCCGAAGGGGCCGGCGAAGTCTAAAAAAGAATCCGTTGACTTTAGAAGGTTCACCCGGCCATGCTGAGCCCGTGAACGACTTCCACCTTGCCCAGGTCAACGTCGGGCGCCTCCTCGCCCCGCTCGACAGCCCGCAGATCGCCGACTTCGTCGCACAGCTCCCCGAGATCAACGCCCTCGCCGACCACGCCCCCGGCTTCGTCTGGCGGATGGTGGACGAGGAGGGCGCCGACGCCACGAACCTCCGCCCCGAGGACGGTGACGACCTCTTCCTGATCAACTGCTCGGTCTGGGAGTCGGTCGACGCGCTGAAGGCGTACGTGTACCGCAGCGACCACCTCAGGGTCCTGGCCCGCCGCCGCGAATGGTTCGAGCGCCTGGCCGAGCACCACGCGGCCCTGTGGTGGGTCCCGGCAGGCCACCGCCCTAGCACCCAGGAAGCGATGGACCGCGTCGTCCTGCTCCGCGCGAAGGGCGACACCCCCGACGCCTTCACCTTCCGCGCCCCGCACCCCCCGCCGACGGGGAGCGCTTCCTAGACTCGGCCGGGCCTCGGCGCCGGCGTGCGCCGCGCGAGCGGAACCGGCGCGGGGCCCGCGTCCTCGGAGAGGAAGAGGCGGCGGACGACGCGCTCGGCGGCGTGCCCGTCGTCGTACGGGCAGAACCGCTCCCGGAACGCGGCGCGCAGCGCGGCCGACTCGGCGTCGCGCCAACGACCGCTCCGGAAGACCTCGGTGAGCTCGTCCTCGGTGGCCGTGACCGGCCCCGGGGTGTCGCCGGGAAGGCCGGAGAGCAGGTCGAAGGTGACCCCGCGGACCTGGTTGTACGTCTCCCAGTCGTTGGCGTGGATGACGATGGGGCGGTCGAGATTGGCGTAATCGAAGATCGTGGACGAGTAGTCCGAGACGAGTACGTCGGCGGCCAGGCACAGTTCCTCGACCGAGGGGTGGCGGGAGACGTCGATGACGCCGTCGTGCCCGGCGAGTTCGCTCAGGAGCGGGCTCCGACTGTCGAGCGGGTGCGTCCGGACCAGCAGGACGAACTCCTCGCCCAGCGACGCGGCCAGCCGCGCCGGGTCGAAGGGTGGCGTCCACTCCTTCCGGTAGTCCCGGTGGGTCGGCGCGTACAGCACGGCCGTCCTGCCGGGGGCGATGCCGAGCCGGGCCCGGGCGGCGGCGACGTCGTCCGCGCCGGACGTGTAGAAGCGGTCGTTGCGCGGGTACCCCGTGGCCAGGGACGCGAAGGTCCCGGGGTAGACGCGCTCCCACTGGGCCGTGGAGTGCTGGTTGGCGGAGACGCTGAGGTCCCACTGGTCCACCCGCTCCAGGAGCCGGTCGAAGTCCATGTTCCGGGCGGCGGCGGGATAGGCCTTCCGGTCCAGGCCCATGCGCTTCAGCGGAGTGCCGTGGTGCGTCTGCGCGTACACCTGGCGCGGGCGCTTGACGATGCCGTCCGGGAAGTCGCCGTTGCTCACGAAGTACGTGGCGCGGGCCATCACCTCCCAGGAGCGGCGCGACCCGTGAACGACGTAATCGATGCCCTCGGGCACCTCGCGAGCCAGTTCCGCGCGCACCAGCCACACACCGCGCACCTCCGGGGCCAGCTCCCTCGCCTTCTCGAAGACGGCCAGCGGATTGCAGGAGGGCAGCCCGCCCCCGTACGAGGAGAAGACCGCGAGGTTCGGGTCCAGCGGGCGTCGGCGGTGCACGCCGTACAGGCGCTCAGCCACGCGCTCGCCCGCCTTCGCCGTGATCCTCCGGACCTTCTTCGGCCCCTTTCGCCTGGCCCGGACGGCGAGTTCGGTCGCCCGATAGCCGCCGAACGACCGCTTGGCAAGGGCCCGCATGGCTGCCCCGACCGCCCCGCCCGGCGGCGTGAACCCGGCCGGGAGATGCTTCGCGTAGAAGTCCGCGGTGAGGGCGAAGAAGTCCTTGCGGTCCGCGACCTGCACCCGGTCGGGGCGCTTGAGCACGAACAGCATGTGGTCCATGGCGCGCCCGAACAGCAGGCTGTGCGCCCAGGCCAGTCCGGGACGCTCGGCGAGGGCCGCGAACAGCCCCTCGTACTGCCCGAAGATGTCGAAGTGCTTGCGGCCCGGCGTCTTGGTGATCGCGCCGTGGCGGCGCTGGCGGTATTCGACGCCGACCCGGTCCAGGCAGCCGATGCGCGCGGCGGTGACCATCGCCAGATGGGAGACGGGCGCGTCCTCGTACAGGCCGGGCGCGTACTGGAAGCCCTCCTTCAGGAAGAACTCCCGGCGGAACGCCTTGTTCCAGGCCACCAGGAACAACTCTATGAACTCGGGCCGGTCCTGGATGCGGAAGACGTCCGTGCCCGCCCGCGCGACCAGCTCCGCGGTCTGGCTGCGCGGGCCCTTGCCGTACCAGTGGGTGCGCACATGATCGAAGACCAGGATGTCCAGATCCCCAGCCGCGTCGAGCCGTTCGGCGAGCGCCTGGAGCAGGCCGGGGGTGTAGGAGTCGTCGCTGTCCAGGAAGAGCACGTAGTCACCCTGGGCGTGTTCCAGTCCGGCGTTGCGCGCCCGCCCCAGGCCCACGTTCTCGGGCAGGTGCACCGCCTTGACGCGCGCGTCGCGGGCGGCGTACTCGTCGATGATCGCCCCGCAGGCGTCCGGCGAGCAGTCGTCGACCGCGATCACCTCGATGTCCCGGAACGACTGCCCCAGCACCGAGTCCAGGCACGCGTGCAGGTATCCCTGCACCTTGAACACGGGCACTACGATGCTGAATCGGGGCATTCGGGAACTCCAGGTGACGTACGGGACTGCGGAAGGTCGGACAAGGAAGACTCCCGACCCCGCCGAAGCGTTGTACGAGGTGAGGAGGGGTGCGTCCGCACTCTGCCGCGTACCTTATGGGCTGACGCCGGACGGCACGCCCTGGGTGTACCGACCTGTGGGTCGGGGGGCCGTGAACCGAGGGACGGAAGAGTCAGAGCATCCGCACCTCCGCGTCCGGAAGCTTCGCCCACCAGTGGTGGTAGCGGTTGTAGACCCCCCGCTCACGGTCCCCGAGGAACGCGGCCAACGCCTCCACCTCCGCGACCAGTTCCTCGCCGTCCGCCGGGGTGAGCCCGGACGCGGTGAACCGGGAACCCAGCCGCGAGGCGTACAGCACCGGCTGCATCGCCGCCCGGAAGGCCGGGTAGTCCTCGGCGTGCACCGCGTGCAACGTGATCCGCATGAGCGTCGCCTTGACCACCGACCGCTCCGCGAAGGCCGCGTCGAGGTCCGCCGGGGCGAAGCCCGAGAGCCGGTTCCACAGGGCGATGTACGGCGAGGCCGGATGCTGGGCCTGGAGCGCGACCACCCGCCGCACCCCCTCGGACGCGGTCAGCGGCTCACGGGCCAGCAGCAGTTGACGGCTGAGGGTCGCCCGGTTCAGGGCGCGCGCGGTGATCGTCACGGTCCAGGATTCTGCCCGTCAGGCCGGCCGCGTGTCCCGCGAGGACCCCGACAACAGGTGCAGCCGCAGCGCCAGCTGGAGCTCCAGCGCCCGGTCCGGCTCGTTCCAGTCGCGTCCCAGGAGCACCTGGATGCGGTCCAGGCGCTGCACCACCGTGTTCACATGGACGTGCAGCTCGTCCTTGGCCCGGATCAGGCTGCCGCCCGCGCCGAAGTACGCGCTGAGCGTCCGCACCAGATGCGTGCCGCGCTGCGCGTCGTACTCCAGCAGCGGCCCCAGCGCCGCCGCCACGAAGCCGTCCACGTCCTGCGCGTTGCCCAGCACCACGCCCAGGAACCCCAGCTCCTCCACGCACGCGCCCTCGCCGCTCCGCCCCAGCACCCGCATCGCCCGCAGACAGCGTGCCGCCTCCGCGTACGCGGCGGCCAACTCCCCGGGGCCCCGGGCCGGACCGGCGGCCGCCACCGTGACGGGGGCCTGGGCCAGCTGCCCCAGCTGGGCCGCCGCCGCCCGGGCCGCCGCACCCGCACCCGTACCGGTGTCCTCCGTCAACAGCACCACCGCGCCCGCGTGTTCGGCGCTCACACCCTGGTGCTCGCCGCCGAACAGGAAGCGCATCGCGGCCGGGGCAAGCCGCTCGCGCGCCCCGGTCTCCGCCACGAGCAGCAGATGCGGGCGGTCCAGGTCGATGCCGAGGCGGCGGCCCCGCTCGGCCAGCCCCGCCGGGTCACGGGCCGGGTCCGACAGCAGGTCCGCGATGAGCTCACCGCGTATCCGGTTCTCCGTCTCGGCCACCGTGCGCCGCAGCAGCAACAGCAGCCCCGTCACCACCGCCGACCGCTCGAACAGCCGGCGGTCCGAGTCGTCCAGCGGGCGGGCCCGGTGCAGGACGAGCCCGGCCAGCAGCTCCTGGCCGGCGAGCACCGCGCACACCACCCGCCCGTCGCGGTGCACGGCCCGCGCGCCCGTACGCGACTCCTCGGCCGCCTCGGCCAGCCAGCCGGCGTCCATGCTGTCGGCGGCGAAGCCCGTACCGTCCGGGCGGACGGCGGCCAGCGGGCGGCCGCCCGGGTCGTGGATGGTCAGCGGCGAGCCGAGCAGCCCGGCGACCGCCGCCGCCACGTCCTTGACGTCCCGGCCGCGCAGCACCAGGTCGGTGAGCCGGTCGTGCGACTCCTCCGCCCGCCGCATGGCCGCCGAGTGCGCCCGCACGGAGGCGTTGGCCTCGGCCAGCTCCGCGTTCGCCTCGGCCAGTTCGGCGAGCGCCGCCGTGGTGTCGGCGAGGGCGCGGGCGGTGTCGATGGCGATCGCCGCGTGCGCCGCCAGCGAGCAGAGCAGGGCCACCTCGTCCGGGCTGAAGACCCGGGGCGAGCGGTCCGCCGCGAAGAGGACGCCGATCACCTTCCCCGTACCGCCCCGGCTCGACCCCAGCAGCAGCGGCACGCCCAGGATGGCGACCAGGCCCTCGTCCAGCACCCCGGCGTTGATGTTGCGGGTGTGGCGGAAGCGGTCGTCGGTGCGGTAGTCCGGCGTCGCGTACGGGCTCGCCGTCTGCGCCACCAGGCCGCCGAGACCCTCGCCCAGCTCAAGCCGCAGCCGCTGGAAGAGCACCGAGACCGAGCCGTCCGTGACCCGCATGTAGGTGTCCCCGGCCTCCTCGTCCGGGAGCGTCAGATACGCGGTGTCCGTGCCCAGCAGCATCCTGGCCCGCCGCACGATCGCCTTCAGCACGTCGTCCAGGTCGCGCGACGCCGCCAGGTCGCCCGCCGTGTCGAACAGCGCGGTCAGCTGGGCCTCGCGGCGCCGGTGCTGGCGCAGCGCGCTCCTGATCCGCAGCGCGGTCGCCGTCGCCCGCTCCACCTCCGCCAGCTCCCCGGCGGGCACCCCGTCCGCCCGCGCCTGCGAGGAGACCGCCCCCAGCGCCTCGGCCGGGGCGTCGTCGGCCAGCAGGTCGAACAGGCGCCGGAGGTGGGGCGCGGCGGCGGGGAGCGGTTCAGGCATGGCGTCCAGTGTTCCTCGGGGGTCGGGGCGGCGGTCAGTTCGCGGTCCAGCCGCCGTCCATGGAGAGCGAGGAGCCGGTGATGTGCCCGGTGCGCGGGCCGCACAGCCACAGGACCGCCTCGGCCACGTCCGCCGGTTCGATCAGCCGCTTGACCGCGCTGCGCTCCAGCATGACCCGGCCCACCACCTCCTCCTCGGAGATGCCGTGCGTGCGGGCCTGGTCGGCGATCTGGTTCTCCACCAGCGGGGTGCGCACGTACCCGGGGCAGACGCAGTTGCTCGTCACCCCGTGCTCCGCCGCTTCGAGCGCGACCACCTTGCTCAGCCCCTCCAGTGCGTGCTTGGCCGTCACATAGGCCGATTTGTACGGGCTCGCGCGCAGCCCGTGCACCGACGAGATGTTGACCACGCGCCCCCAGCCGCGTTCGTACATGCCCGGCAGGGTCCGGCGCAAGACGCGGAACGGGGTCTCCACCATCACGCGCTGGATCAGCGCGAACCGGTCCGGCGGGAATTCGTGCACCGGCGCCACGTGCTGGATGCCCGCGTTGTTGACCACCACGTCCACATCGGCCGGCAGGGTGTCCACGACATCGGGATCGGAAAGGTCCACCACCCAGGGCGTCCCGCCCAGCTCCTTCGCCAGGCGCTCGGCGGCCTCACCGGCCCGGTCCACGACGTGCACATGGGCGCCCGCGCCGGCGAGCGCCCGCGCGCAGGCCCGCCCGATGCCGCTCGCCGCCCCGGTCACCAGCGCGGTGCGCCCGGCCAGGACGGGTTCTGCGGGCGCCTGCGCGGGGCCGCCGGACGCGGCGGCGGCGGGCTGGTGATCCGGTCTGCGGGAAGTCTCCATGGCCGTCACCGTAGGTACGCGCGGGCCCGCGTCACACGGCGTCGGTGCACACACCCGCGTACCGGGGCATGGTGCGGGCGTACATGGTGCGGCCCGGCGCCCGGCCGCCGGGCCGCACCCGCCGGGGCACGCTTCTCCCGGTCCACCGCCGCACCCCGCCGCGCAAGGGCGTCGGGGCACACAGCGGGGGCCGGGGTGTGGCCACCGGTCCCATGGGCGGGGGCCGGTGGCGCTCGTAGGTTCCGGCAGCAACCCGTACCCCCACGGCAGGGAGAAAGCACCCGTGCGCCCACCGATCCTGAAACGCCTCTGCCGCCGCATCGCGGCGACGGCCGTCCTCGGACTGCTCGCGGCGACGCTGAGCGTCACCACCGCGCAGCCCGCCGCTGCCGCCGGCCTCCAGCAGGTCACCGGCTTCGGCTCCAACCCCGGCAACCTCCAGATGTACGCGTACACCCCCGCAGGACTCCCCGCGAACGCCCCCCTGGTGGTCGCCCTGCACGGCTGCACGCAGACCGCGAACGCGTACTACACCAGCTCCGGCTGGCCGAAGTACGCCGACGAGTGGGGCTTCGCCGTCGTCTTCCCGCAGACCACATCGGCGAACAACGCGCTGTCCTGCTTCGGCTGGTTCGACCCGAACGAGGACACCCGGGGCAAGGGCGAGGCCGCGTCGATCGTGCAGATGGTCGACTACGCGAAGAAGACCTACGGCTCCGACGGGCGCCGGGTGTACGTCACCGGGCTCTCGGCGGGCGGCGGGATGACCGCCGACCTGCTCGCCGCCTACCCGGACGTCTTCGCGGGCGGCTCCGTGGCCTCCGGGCTGCCCGCCCAGTGCGCGACCAGCCAGGCCGCCGCGTCGGGCTGCCAGACGGGCCCGCAGAAGCTGACGCCCGCGCAGTGGGGCGACAAGGTCCGCGCCGCCTACCCCGGTTACAGCGGTCCCTGGCCCAAGGTCGCGATCTGGCAGGGCACCTCGGACTACACGGTCTATCCGGCCAACGCGACGGCCCTGCGCGACCAGTGGACCAACGTGTGGGGCATCAGCCAGACCCCGTCGTCCACGGACAGCCTCCCCGGCAGCACCACCCGCACCGTCTACAACGACGCCTCGGGGAAGCCGGCGGTGCAGATGTACTCGGTCTCCGGCATGGGCCACGGCCTGCCGGTCAGCCCCGGCTCGGGCGCCCAGCAGTGCGGCTCGACGGCCGCGTACTTCCTGAACACCCTCTGCTCCACGTACTACACGGGCGTCTTCTGGGGCCTGGACGGCGGCACCGACCCGGGCGATCCCGGTGATCCCGGCGACCCGGGGGACCCCGGTGACCCGGGCGACCCCGACCCCGCGCAGTGCTACACCGCCACCAACTATGCCCACGTCGCGGCGGGCCGGGCACACATGTCCGGCGGGTACGTCTACGCCAACGGCTCCGACCAGAACATGGGCCTGTACAACGTCTTCGTCAGCCACACCCTGAAGGAGACCCCGGCCGGCTACTTCGTCATCGCGGACAGCGGCTGCACCGCCTGACGCACACGACGAGCGGGGCCCGGCACACCCGCCGGGCCCCGCTCGTAGGGGCTTTCAGCCCCGCGCCAGCGCCACCAGCCGGTCCGCGATCTCCCGGCCGCCCCGGTCGCCCGTGAGGACCGTGTAGTGGTTCACGTCCTTCACCGCGACCGGCTCGACGCGGGTCCCGTCAAGACCGGCGGCGGCGAGCCGGCCCTCGTCGTACAGGCCCTGCTCCTCGTTCATCAGGCCTCGCGCGGCCCACAGCAGCGTCGCGTCGACGGGCAGCTTCCGCACCGCCGACAGGACCTCCTCGTCGAACAGCCCGACCCCGTCCGTGCGGATCGCCTCGATCCGGCAGGACGAGCGCAGCTCCGGCTCCTCGCCCGTCAGGTCGCGCTGGATGTACGCGTCCACCTCGTCCGACCACGCCCCCGCGAACGCCGGATGCGCCTGCCAGAACGCCCGGTAGGCGGCCCGGTCCGGGAAGGTCATCGACAGCCGGTCCATCGCCGGGCCGATCACCGCCGTCATCAGCTCGTCGGGCGTCAGGTGCGTCGGCGCCGGGAAGCCGATGCCGCCGTCCACGAGCAGCAGCGGTCCGAAGCGGTCCGGGTGGCGCACCGCCGCGAGGGCCGCCACGAACGCGCCCATCGAGTGGCCCGCGAGCACCACCCGGTCCCGGCCCAGGGCCTCGGTCAGGGCGGCGATGTCATCGGTGTGCGCGGCGATCCCGTACGGGCCCGGCAGCCGTGCGCTCCCGGCCCGGCCGCGCAGATCCGGGGCGACCAGCGTGACCCGGCCGTCCAGCAGCCGGGCCACCGCCGCCCAGGACAGGGCGTTGGAGGTGATGCCGTGCAGGGCCACCACGACCGGGGCCTCCGGGGCGGCGGCCGGCCAGCGCAGGGCCGCCAGGGAGCCCCCGCGCACGGGGACTTCGATCTCTTCGTACTCCGCGAGCGGGCTCAACTGACTCCGGTCTCCTTACGGTTGGACGCGCCCCTGAGCCGGGACGGAAGGCGGGCCAGGCCGCCGGGCAGCAGATGTACCACGGCCACGAACAGCGCGCCCAGCAGGAACAACGGCTGCGACAGGGGTACGCGCAGCACCGCCGGCAGGTCCGCGACCGCGCCCGAACCGGCGAGGTCGCCGAGCCGGTGGTCGGCCCAGGTGTACAGGATGCCGCCGACCATCGGGCCCCACCGGGTGCCCGAGCCGCCGAGTACCACCATCACCAGCAGCGACAGCGTGAAGTCCGACGTGGTCGTCTGCGGGGTCGAGCCGCCTGTCAGCAGCAGGTGCACGATCCCGCCGAGCGCGGCGAGCGCCCCCGCGACCACGAAGGCCGTCAGCTTGAACCCGTACGGCTTCAGGCCCAGGACCTCCACCCGGCGCTCGTTCTCCTTGATCCCCTCCCAGACCCGGCCGGTGGGGGAGCGGACCGCCCAGTGCACGACGCCCAGGGTCAGGACGAGGTAGGCCAGCGCGATCCAGTACAGGTTCGCGGTGTTGTCGATGCCGACCAGCGAGGACGGCAGCAGGTCCGAGGGGGCAGCCCGGCCCTCCTCGCCGCCCGTGACCCCGCCGGGGTTGCGCGAGACCAGGATCGAGCCCGCCTGCGCGAAGGCCAGGGTCACCATGGAGAAGCCGATCCCGGTCACGCGCAGGCTCACCGAGCCCAGGGCAAGAGCGAGCGCGATCCCGAAGAGCAGCCCGAGGACCGTGGCGAGCGCGAACGGCAGCCCCGCCTCAAGGAGGAACAGATTGGTGGCGTAGCTGCCCGCCGCGAAGTACAGGGCGTGCCCGAAGGAGAGCAGCCCGGTCCGCCCCAGCAGCAGGTCGTAGCCGGTGGCCAGGGCGCCGAACAGCAGGCAGGTCGCCAGGAGTTGCAGGCTGCCCGCCGAGCCCAGCGGCCCGTCGAGCAGGCCCGGCACCGGCACCGCGCTGAACGGCGCGACCACCAGGACGAGCAGGACGGCGGCGGGCCACCAGCGCAGCAGCCGGGCCCGCCCGGCCGGGGCCGGGACGGTGGCCGGGCGGCCGGCGGTGCGGTCGGGTGTGTCGGTGGCGGTGCTCACGCGAGCCTCCCCGTCAGTCCGCGCGGCCGGATCAGCAGCAGCACGGCGAGCAGGACGACGACCGCCAGGTCGCCGAGCCCCGCTGCGGTGTAGTAGTTGGCGAACTGCTGGACCAGGCCGATGACCACCGACGCCACGGCGGCGCCCGTCACCGAGCCCATGCCGCCGGTGACCACGACGACGAACGCGAAGATCAGCAGCGAGGTCCCCTGGCGCGGGTCGACCGAGCCGAAGTACAGCCCGCCGAGCGCCCCGCCCAGCGCCGCCGCGCAGCCGCCGATCGCGAAGACCAGCGTGAACGCCTTGCGGACGTCGATGCCGAGCGCGGTGACCATCGCCCGGTCCTCGACACCGGCCCGGACGACCAGTCCGTGCCGGGTCCGCCCGAGGAACAGCCGGAGCGCCACCAGCACCACGACCGCCGCGCCCACCAGGACCAGCCGGTTGACCGGGACCTGCGCGCCCAGCAGCCCGAAGGTCCCGGACAGCGCCTCGGGCCCGGGGAAGGTGTGGGCGTCCGAGCCCCAGATGCCGGAGAGCAGCGCGGGCACCGCGAGCCCCACCCCGACCGTGGCGAGCACCTGCTCGCGCGGCCGGGTGTAGAGCGGGCGGACGACCGCGAGTTCGAGGAGCACGGCGGCGGCGGTGCCCACCGCCGTTCCGAACAGGACCGCCAGGACGAAGCCGGCGCCGCCGGGGCCCGCGCCGGGGAGGTTCCCGGACGCGGCCCACCAGGTGCCGTACGCGCCGATGGAGAGCAGCGCCCCGTGCGCGAAGTTGAGCACGTCCATCAGGCCGAAGATCAGCGAGAGTCCGGACGCGACGAGGAAGTAGAGGGCCCCCAGACCGAGACCGGTCATGGTGAGCAGGACGAGGGTGGACATCAGGAATCCGCCTTCACGGAAGGGTGTGCGGGGAGCGGGCCGTGGCCCACACCGAGCAGCGTGCGGGCCGCCTCCGCGTCGCCCAGCAGCTCGGCGGCCGGGCCCCGGTGGGCGGTGCGGCCGTCGGCGAGGACCACGCAGTGCCCGGCCAGTCGGCGCACCACGGCGAGGTTCTGCTCCACCAGGAGCACCGGCACCGCCTCGGCGGCCCGTTCCAGCACCTGGGCCACCTCGGTGACGACCTTCGGCGCCAGGCCCTTGGTCGGTTCGTCCGCGATGATCAGCCGGTTGGCGTTGAGCAGGGTGCGCCCGATGGCCACCATCTGCTGCTGACCGCCCGACAGCGTCCCGGCGAACTGCCGTGCCCGCTGTTTGAGTTCCGGGAACAGTTCGTGGACCAGGCCGTACGCCGGCTCGCCCGCGCCGCGCCGTTCGGCCAGGCGCAGGTTCTCCGCGACGGTCAGCCCGGCGAAGATCCCCCGGTCCTCGGGGGCGTAGCCGATGCCGCGCCGGACCAGGGCGTGCGTGGGCAGGCCCGCTGTCTCCTCACCGTCGAGCCGGACGCTCCCGGCGCGCGGGACGAGCCCGAGGATGCCCCGGACCGTGGTGGTCTTCCCGGCACCGTTGCGCCCGAGGAGCGCGGTGACGCCGTGCGCGGTGACGTCCAGGTCGACGCCGTGCAGGATGTGCCGGCCGCCGATGAGGACCCTCAGGTCCCGTACGTCCAGGAGGGGTTGCTCCGTCACAGCCCCTCCCCGAGGTACGCCTGCTGGACGACCGGGTCGGCGGTGACCGCCTCCGGGGTGTCCAGGGCGAGCAGCCGGCCGTGGTGCATCACGGCGAGCCGGTCGGCGAGGCCGAGCAGGACGTCCATGTGGTGTTCGACCATGAGGACCGTGCGCCCCTCCTCGCGGTGCAGGGTGCGGATGAGTTCGGTGAGGGCGGGGACCTCCTCGGCGCTGACCCCGGCCATCGGCTCGTCGAGCAGCATCAGCCGGGGCTCGCCCACCAGCAGCACGGCCAGCTCCAGCTTCCGCTTCTCGCCGTGTGACAGCTCGCCCGCCGTGGCCCCGGCCCGGTGGCCGAGGCCGGTGCGTTCCAGGACGCCGGCCACTTCGGCGGTGTACGGGGCGGCGCGCCGCCACAGCCGGTACGAGCCGCCCCGGGCCGCCTGCGCGGCGAGGCGTACGTGGTCGGCGACGGTCATCGCGGGCCACAGGCTCGACGTCTGGAAGGTCCGGCCGACACCGCGCCGGGCCCGGACGTGCGCGGGCCGGTCCGTCATTTCGGCGCCGTCCAGCTCGATCCGCCCGGCGGTCGGCAGGTTGAGCCCGCTGATCAGGTTGAACAGGGAGGTCTTGCCCGCCCCGTTGGGTCCGATGAAGGCCAGGAACTCGCCCTCGCGGACGCTCAGGGAGACGTCCTCGACGATGGTGGCGCCGCCGACGCTCCAGCCGAGTCCTTCCAGCCGGAGCACCGGCGTCTCCCGGTCCGCCGGGCTCGCCTGCCCGAGGGTGTGGGGTGCGGTCACGGTTCAGCCCGCCGCGGGCTTCACGGGCGGGGCGACGGCGTCCAGCTGCTCGGTGTCCAGCAGCTCCGGCTCGGCGGTCGTGCCCTTGCCGTCCAGCTTGGCCACGAACATCGGCTGGAGCAGCGCGTGGTCCTCGCCGCGTACCCGGGTCTGTCCCTTGACCCCGTCGAAGCTCCAGCCCTCCAGGGCCTTCACCATCGCGGCGGTGTCGGTGGCGCCGCCCTTCTCGACGGCGTGCACGATCATCTGGGCGGCCGTGAAGCCGTCCGGCGTGAACAGGTCGGGCTTGCCGCCGTTCTTCTTCACGGCGTCCAGCATCGCCTTCTCCACGGCGTTGTTCCCGCCCGCGCCCGGGAAGTAGTGCGCCAGGAACGACACCTTGGCCCCGGCGGCGCCGAAGATCGGGTACGAGGCGGTGCCGGCCAGGCCGGTGACCACCTTGCTCGCGCCGAGCACACCCTGCTGGTCGAGGGCGGTCCACAGCGCCGGGGCGGTGGAGCCGGCCCAGGCGACGAAGACCAGGTCGGGGCCGCCCGCCTTGACCTGCCGGGCGAACGGCGTCAGGTCCGTCGCGCTGGGCGGCGCCAGCACCGAGCCGACCTTGGCGCCCTTCCCGCCGAGGACCGCCTTCACGGCGGCCACGTTGGCCTGGCCGAAGGTGGAGTCCTGGGCGAGCACCGTGACCTTCTTGCCCTTGGCGTCGCCGAGCATCGTGCCCGCCGTCAGGATGTCCTGGTAGGACTGGCGGCCGGAGCGGAAGGTGTAGTCGTTGATGCCGGTCACCGCGTCGGTGGCGGCCGGTCCGCTGACGTACAGCACCTTGTTCTGCGCGGCGAGCGGGGCCATCTGGAGCGCGACTCCGGAGTCGGTGGTGCCGGCCAGCACCTTGTAGCCCTTGCCGATGAGGTTCTTCGCGGCGGAGACCGCCTTGCCCGGGTCGCCCGCGTCGTCCTGCTCGGTGACCTCGATGCGGTGTCCGGCGACCTTCCGGGTGCCCTTGGTGGCGTAGTCGAGGCCGGCCATGAAGCCGTCGCGGTACTGCTTGCCGTAGTCGGCGAGGAGGCCGGTCCTGGAGTACACCAGGCCGACCTTGACGGCCGCGTCGTCGGCGGACTTCGCGGAGTCGGAGTCGCCCGCCTTCCCGGCGGCGGTGCAGCCCGTCAGCAGCAGACCGGCTGCGGCCAGGACGGCGACGGTACGGATGTCACTGAGGGATCTGCGGGCTCTGCTGGCGGTACGGCTGCGGGGCATGGTGACCGGCTCCTCGGCGTGTTCCTGTGATGTCGCCGAACCGTATGAACACCGCGCCGCCGTCGATATGGTGCAGGGCACCCCACCTCGCCCCCGGGGCGTGTGGGTGCCGCACATGGCAGCTCAACGAGAAGCGCTAGGGGGCCGCCGGGCCGACCAGCCGGCACACCGTCTCGATGTCCGTGCGCACCTGCTCGATCGACGCCCGGCCGGCGAGCCAGGTGATCAGCGCGGAGTGCCAGGTGTACTCGATCACCCGCACGGCGGAGAGCTGTCCCGGCGTCGGGTGGCCGGTGCCCATCGCGTCCAGGATGATCGCCGTCGTGAGCCGTGACACCGCGTCGACCTCGCTGCTCGCGCTCCGGTCCGCGAAGGTCAGCGCGCGCACCATGGCGTCCGCCAGTTGCGGTTCGCGCCGCATCGCCCGGAACGCCCGCATGAGCGTCTCGGCGACCCGGGACCCCGCGTCGTCCCCGGCCGGGGGATGCTCGCGGAGGGCGGTGCGCAGATGCTGGAGGCGGTCGCGCAGGGTGGCGACGAGGAGGTGGATCTTGGACGGGAAGTACCGGTACAGGGTGCCGAGGGCGACCTCGGCCGCCTCCGCCACCTCGCGCATCTGCACGGCCTCGAAGCCGCCCCGGCCGGCCAGCTCGGCGGTGGCCCGCAGGATGCGGCGGCGGCGGGCCTCCTGGCGCTCCGTCAGGGGCGGCGATGCCGGTCTGGCTTCCGCTGTCATGTGTCCCGTCCCGTGGCCAGGGTGTGTGCCGTGGCGTGAATCACCTGATCCGGCCGTTGCACCGTCGCTACCTGCCGGTAGATTCGTAGCTCATTGAACTACCCAGTCTGAAACTTGTTCTAGATTAGCGCCAGCGGTTACGCTCCGGCGAACACGCAGTGAGAAGGGGGCCGAGTGTGACCGCTGAGGCCGTTGAGTCGGGCCCCCGTACGGGCGTCGCCGCACCGGGCACGGGCCCCGGCGACGGACCCCTGCGCATCGCGCTCCTCACCTACAAGGGCAACCCCTTCTGCGGCGGCCAGGGCGTCTACGTACGCCACCTCGCCCGCGAACTCGCCCGCCTGGGCCACCGCGTCGAGGTCATCGGCGCCCAGCCCTACCCGGTCCTCGACGAGGGCGTCCCGCTCACCGAGCTGCCCAGCCTCGACCTGTACCGGCAGCCCGACCCGTTCCGCACCCCGAGCCGAGGCGAGTACCGGGACTGGATCGACGCAGCCGAGGTCGCCACCATGTGGACCGGCGGCTTCCCCGAACCGCTCACCTTCAGCCTGCGGGCCCGGCGCCACCTCGCCGCCCGGCGCGGCGAGTTCGACGTCATCCACGACAACCAGACCCTCGGCTACGGGCTCCTCGCCGACCTCGGCGCGCCCCTGGTCACCACGATCCACCACCCCATCACCGTCGACCGGCAGCTCGACCTGGACGCCGCGACGAGCCGGCGCCGCCGGGCCTCCGTGCGCCGCTGGTACGGGTTCACCCGCATGCAGAAGCGGGTCGCGCGCCGGCTGCCGTCCGTGCTCACCGTCTCCGGCTCCTCCAAGCAGGAGATCGTGGACCACCTCGGCGTCGACGCGCGCCGCGTCCAGGTCGTGCACATCGGCGCCGACACCGATCTGTGGTCGCCCGACCCCTCGGTCCCCGAGGTCCCGGGCCGCATCGTCACCACGTCGAGCGCCGACGTCCCGCTCAAGGGCCTCGTCCACCTCGTGGAAGCCCTCGCCAAGCTCCGTACCGGCAACCCCGCCGCCCACCTCGTCGTCGTCGGCAAGCGTGCCGAGGACGGGCCGGTCGCCCGGGCCATCGAGCGGCACGGGCTCGCGGACGCCGTCGAGTTCGTCAAGGGCATCAGCGACACCGAGCTGGTCGACCTGGTGCGCGGCGCCCAGATCGCCTGCGTCCCCTCGCTGTACGAGGGCTTCTCGCTGCCCGCCGCCGAGGCCATGGCCACCGGCACCCCGCTCGTCGCGACGACCGGCGGC
This sequence comes from Streptomyces sp. NPDC097595, assembly GCF_044761525.1. Taxonomy (NCBI): domain Bacteria; kingdom Bacillati; phylum Actinomycetota; class Actinomycetes; order Kitasatosporales; family Streptomycetaceae; genus Streptomyces; species Streptomyces sp. NPDC097595. The sequence goes on from NZ_JBIWCN010000006.1 coordinate 38,662, forward strand.
GCCATCCCGGAGGTCGCCGGACCCGACGGGGAGACCTGCCTCGCGGTCGCGCCCGGCGACCCGGGGGCCCTCGCCGACGCGCTCGGCCGGCTGCTCGGCGACGCGGAGCTGCGCGCCCGCCTCGGAGCCGCGGGACGTGAGCGGGTGCTCGCCCGGTTCACCTGGAAGCAGGCCGCCATCGGCACCGCCGAGCTCTATCGGCAGGCCATCGCCGCCCGCGCCGCCACCGGCCCCGGCGGCCGGCGGTGACCCCGGCCCTTCTGCCGGGCCCCTGACCCCGTTCCCCCCTCCCGACCCCCGACCGCGAAAGCAGGCACTCGTGCTGACCGTGGACTTCACCCGCTTCCCGCTCGCCGCCGGCGACCGCGTGCTCGACCTCGGGTGCGGCGCCGGACGCCACGCCTTCGAGTGCTACCGGCGCGGCGCCCAGGTGGTGGCCCTCGACCAGAACGGCGAGGAGATCCGCGAGGTCGCGAAGTGGTTCGCCGCGATGAAGGAGGCCGGGGAGGCCCCCGAGGGCGCCACCGCCACCGCGATGGAGGGCGACGCGCTCAACCTGCCCTTCCCCGACGAGTCCTTCGACGTCGTGATCATCTCCGAGGTCATGGAGCACATCCCCGACGACAAGGGCGTCCTCGCCGAGATGGTCCGCGTGCTGCGGCCCGGCGGCCGGATCGCCGTCACCGTCCCGCGCTACGGCCCCGAGAAGGTCTGCTGGACGCTCTCCGACGCCTACCACGAGGTCGAGGGCGGCCACATCCGCATCTACAAGGCCGACGAACTGCTCGGCAAGATGCGCGGCGCCGGTCTCAAGCCGTACGGCACCCACCACGCGCACGCGCTGCACTCCCCGTACTGGTGGCTGAAGTGCGCGTTCGGCGTCGACAACGACAAGGCGCTGCCGGTGAAGGCGTACCACAAGCTCCTGGTCTGGGACATCATGAAGAAGCCCGCCCTGACCCGGGTCGCCGAGCAGCTGCTCAACCCGGTCGTCGGCAAGAGCTTCGTGGCGTACGCGACCAAGCCGCACCTGCCCCTCGCCGCCGCGGCCGCCGAGGCCGAGGCGTGAGCCTTCCGGAGCGGACCGAACACCTCGTCCTGCCCGGAGTCCTCACCGCCGCGCAGGCCGCCGAGACCGTCGCCGCGGTGCGCGCCGTGCAGCGCCCGGACGGCGCCATCCCGTGGTTCCGCGGCCACCACCTCGACCCGTGGGACCACACCGAGGCCGCCATGGCCCTGGACGCGGCCGGCGAGCACGCCGCCGCGGAACGCGCGTACGAGTGGCTGGCCCGGCACCAGAACGCCGACGGCTCCTGGTACGCCGCCTACCACGACGGCGACGCCGAGCAGCCGACCGACCGCGGCCGGGAGACCAACTTCTGCGCCTATGTGGCCGTCGGCGTCTGGCACCACTACCTCGCCACCGGCGACGACGCCTTCGTGGACCGCATGTGGCCCACCGTCTACGCGGCCGTCGAATTCGTCCTGCGGCTCCAGCAGCCCGGCGGCCAGATCGGCTGGAAGCGGGAGGACGACGGCACACCGGTCACCGACGCGCTGCTCACCGGCTCGTCCTCGGTCCACCAGGCCCTGCGCTGCGCCCTCGCCATCGCCGAACGCCGCGAGGAGCCCCAGCCCGACTGGGAGCTGGCGACCGGGGCCCTGGGGCACGCGATCCGCAGCCACCCGGAGCGCTTCCTCGACAAGAACCGGTACTCGATGGACTGGTACTACCCGGTCCTCGGCGGGGCCGTCACCGGCGCGGCGGCCAAGGAGCGCATCGAGGAGGGCTGGGACCGCTTCGTCGTCCCCGGCCTCGGGGTGCGCTGCGTGCTCCCCAACCCGTGGGTGACCGGCGGCGAGAGCTGCGAACTGGCCCTGGCCCTGTGGGTGATGGGCGAGTCCGACCGGGCGCTCGACATCCTCCAGTCGGTCCAGCACCTGCGGGCCGAGGGCGGCATGTACTGGACGGGTTACGTCTTCGAGGGGAACCGCGCCTTCTGGCCCGAGGAGCACACCTCCTGGACGGCCGGTTCGCTGCTCTTGGCGGTGGCCGCGCTCGGGGGGGACGAGGCGACCACCGCCGTGTTCGGCGGGGACAGGCTCCCGAAGGGGCTGGAGCCGGACTGCTGCGGCTGAAGGTGTGCGTCAGCGCCGGACGCGGCCCGCGATGGCGTGCCCGATGAACAGGTACACCAGGGCGGCGAGGCCGTAGCCGGCGACGACGTTGGCCCACGTCTTGTCGAACGTGAACAGGTCGTACGACCAGCCCGCGAGCCACCTGGCGGCGTCCCGCACGAACTCGACCAGCTCGTTGCCGCGGTTCGCGTCGAGCAGGTACATCAGGATCCACAGGCCGATGATGAAGGCCATGACGTCCGCCACGAGGGCGATGACACGTGCTGCGGTGAAGCCGTTGCCTCTGCTGTAGGACATGGTCTCCGCTTTGCCGCTCCGGCGCGGCCGAAACCCGTCGGCCGGACTCGTACGGCCGCGCAGCGGTGGCGGGTTGCCCGGGACGCGGCGAGCCTGGCGGGGAGTGCCGGTCCCCGGCACCCGATCCGCCCGGCCAGGGAGGTCCGCCGTGCCCCGACCCGTACCGCTCCGCCGCCTGCTCCTCGCGCTGCTGCTGGCCTGCACCGTGCTGGCGGGCACCACCGCGTGCGGCGGCGACGACAAGAACAGTGGTACGAGCAGCTCGGCATCGCCCACCGGCACCTCGTCGGCCGAGGCGCAGAAGTGGGCCAAGACCAGGTTCGTCGCCAACGCGGGGCTCGCCGCGGGAGCCACGTACCAGTGGATCGTGAAGCCGTACCGGGCCGGGAAGTTCAAGAAGGGCGCCGACGGGCGCACCTTCGCCCTCGTCAAGGCCGGGCTCGCGGGCGGTTTCGCCTACAACCGGCTGAAGGCCGCCACCGAGAACGCCAAGGGGGACCCGCTGCTGTCGAAGGCCGTCGCCCCGCTCACCGCGGGCATCGCCTCGCTCAAGGGCCTCGGCACCAAGCTCCGCAAGGGCGAGGCGGGAGCCGGTGACATCGGCATGTTCGAGGACGTCATCAGCGGCATCAAGGACGCCGGGAAGAGCGCGGGCGCCGAGGTGAAGGACAAGGTCCCGTCCACCTCGCAGCTGGGCGGATAACCGCGTGTGGCGGCTGCGGCCGTCGCACTAGGGTGCGGGGCATGGCTCTTCTTGCGCATGAACGGTACTGCGATGAAATCGTCCGGCTGACCGGGGAGTTGAGGGCGGCGATCCGGGGAGCCGACCTCGGCGCCACCGTGCCGACCTGCCCCGACTGGACCCTGCGCGAACTCGCCGAGCACGTCGGCCGCGCCCACCGCTGGGCCGGCGAGATCGTCCGCACCCGGGCCGCCGAGGCGGTGCCGGACGAGAAGGTGCCGGACAACAGCCCGGCGGGCGACGACCCCGCCGCGCTCGACGCCTGGCTCGCCGAGGGCGCCGCCGGCACCGCCGACGCGCTGCGGGAGGCCGGGCCCGACGCCGAGGTGTGGTCCTGGTCCTGGGACCGCAGCGCGGGCTTCTGGGCCCGCCGCATGGCCCTGGAGACCGTCGTCCACCTCGCCGACGCGGCCCTCGCCGCGCGGGTCCCGTACACGATGAAGCCGGAGCTGGCGGCGGACACCATCGAGGAATGGCTCCAGATCGTCCGCTTCGCCCAGGGTGATGGCGACCGCGAGGTCGCCCAGCTGCTCGGGGACGGACGCTCCCTGCACCTGCACGCCACCGACGCGCCCGGTGCCGAGTGGCTGATCGAGCTCGGCGCGGACGGCGTCACCTGGAGCCGTGAGCACGGCAAGGCGGATGTGGCGCTGCGCGGGCCGCTCACCGACCTGATGCTCGTCTTCAACCGCCGCCTCGCCCCGGGCAGCGACCGGGTCGAGGTGCTGGGCGACGCCGGACTGCTGGACTTCTGGCTGGCGCGCACCTCCTTCGGCTGAGCGGGAAGCGCCCGGCCGGTGTGCGGGCCCGGCCGGGCTGGGCCAAGCTGGACGGGCGGCCGCCAACCGTCCCGTCCCGCGAGGAGGTGCCGATGGACCCCGTCCGGGCCCTGGAGCGGACCGCCTTCCTGCTGGAGCGCGGCAGGGCGGTCACCTACCGTGTCCAGGCCTTCCGCACCGCCGCGCGCACCGTCGCCGCGATGGACGACGGCGAGGCGGAGCGGCGCGCGGCCGACGGCTCGCTGGAGCGGGTCAAGGGCATCGGCCCCCGCACCGCCCAGGTGATCCGCGAGGCGCTGGCCGGGGAGACCCCCGGCTACCTGGAGCGGCTTGAATCCGAGGGTGCCGGGCCCCTCGCGGAGGGCGGCGAGCACCTGCTGTCCCTGCTGCGCGGCGACTGCCATACGCACTCCGACTGGTCGGACGGCGGCAGCCCCATCGAGGAGATGGGCCGCGCGGCGGCGGAGCTGGGCCACGACTGGACGGTCCTCACCGACCACTCGCCCCGGCTCACGGTTGCCAACGGCCTCTCGCCGGAGCGGCTGCGCAGGCAGCTCGCCGAAGTGGCCGAACTCAACGAGCGCTGGGCGCCGTTCAGGCTGCTCACCGGCATCGAGTGCGACATCAACCTCGACGGCTCCCTCGACCAGGAGGAGGACCTGCTCGACCAGGTCGACCTGGTCGTGGTGTCCGTCCACTCCAAACTCCGCATGGACGCCGCCCCGATGACCCGGCGCATGGTCGCCGCCGTCCGCCATCCCCAGGCGAACGTCCTCGGCCACTGCACCGGGCGCCTCGTCACCGGACGGGGCCGCCCCGAGTCGTCGTTCGACGCCGACGAGGTCTTCGCCGCCTGCGCGGAGGCGGGCACCGCCGTCGAGATCAACAGCCGGCCCGAACGGCTCGACCCGCCCCGCGGGCTACTGCGCCGGGCCGTGGCGGCGGGCACCCTGTTCGCCGTCGACACCGACGCGCACGCACCCGGGCAGCTGGACTGGCAGGCGTACGGCTGCGCCCGCGCCGAGGAGTGCGGGGTCCCGCCGGAGCGCGTGGTCACCACCTGGACGGCCGACGAGCTGCTGCGCTGGACCCGGAAGGGCAAGGTCCCCAAGAGGGCGGCCGGTTGAGCCCCGGCGCACGGCAGCGGCCCCCCGCCCGGAAGGGGCGGGGGGCCGCGTGACGGAGCGGGTGCGGGGCCTCAGCCGCGCTGGATACCCGTGGTGTCCTGGAGGACGCCGCGACGGCCGTCCTGCGTCTGGGCGATCAGCGCCGAACCGCGCTGCTCGACCGCGAGGTACCAGGTGCCCGGCGCCAGTTCGGCGATCGGGGCCTGCGAACCGTCCTCGTTGTACAGCTGCCGCGCCACCGGCACCGCGAACCAGAACGGGGTGAAGTCACCGGCGCCGCCACCGGCCGCCGGCGCCGCAGGAGCCTGCTGCGCCTCGGGCTGACCCGGGTGGCCCGGCTGCTGCGCACCGTACGGCTGCGGCTGGCCCGGCTGCTGACCGCCGAAGGCCGGCTGCGGACCGCCCGGGTAGCCGTAGCCCTGGCCGGGCTGGCCACCGTACGGCGGCTGCACGGCCTGCGGGTTCGGGGCACCGGCGAGCGGGGCCTTGAGGGCCGGGACCAGCGGCGAGGCGACCGCGCCACCGGCCAGCGCCAGGGAGGCGATGAAGCCGAGGATCAGGCCGGCGCCCGCGTCGATCTGGCCCAGGTCGATGATCGTCCAGAACAGGTTCCACGCGGTGAACACCGTGGCGGCGACACCGAACTGGCCGAGGTCGAGACCCACGACCTTGCGCGGCTGGGGCTGGGAACGGGAGAGCACGATCAGCGCTGCGCCGATCACTCCGACCATGTAGACGCCGATGCCGTTGCCCAGCATGTCCCAGGAGTTGGGGGCGTCGGCGGCGGCGTTTCCGTAGTCGTAGTAGTCCAGGAACGAGGCGATGAACAGCACGACCGCTGCTCCGATCACCACGCCGTCGCCTCGAGTGAGGGAGCGGATATTCACGTGAAGGTCCTTAGTCGATCGTCTCGTCGGGGCGGTCGTCGCTGCCGCCGGATACACGGCGGGCACGGCTTGAAGCTCGGGAACGGCTCCCCATCGTAGGGATGAATCTATCGTCTGGCCCGGCGGGTTGTGTTCCTGCCCGGTTGGTGCGGGAACATCCTCCCGAATTCATCGCAGAATCACCCCTTGACTACCCCTTGAGGTAGCTGCTGATGCCGTCCGCGATGCCCTGGGCCGCCTTCTGGCGCCAACCCGGGCTGGTGAGCAGGGCGGCATCCTTGGGATCACGCATATTGCCGCATTCGATGAAGACTTTGGGCACGGTCGACAAATTCAGTCCGCCGAGATCCTTGCGCACGTCCAAACCCGTTTTGCCGCCCACATAATTGGAAGGGGAACTTCCGGTACTGCGTACGAACAGTCCGGCGATACGGATGCCGAGATCGCGTGAAGGCTCAACAATCTTCGAGGTGTCCGCGCCCCCGCCGCGCACGAGTGCGGGAAGGATCACATGGAAACCCCGGTTTCCCACGGCAGATCCGTCCGCGTGCACCGAGACCACCGCGTCCGCGTGTGCCTCGTTGCCGATCCGCGCCCGCTCGTCCACGCACGGCCCGAACTCCCGGTCCCCGTCGTACGTCAGGAGCACCGTCGCACCCTGCGCCCGCAGCAGGTCCCGCAGCCGGTGCGCCACGTCGAGGGTGAACTCCGCCTCCGCGTAACCCCCGTTGGTGGCGGTCCCGGTGGTGTCGCACTCCTTGTGACCGGTGCCGATGTCGACCTGGCGGTTGATCGCGGCGGTGTGCAGGTGGTTGCGCGGGTTGTGCCCGGGGTCGATGACCACGGTCTTCCCGGACAGCGGCCCGTCGGGAGGCTCGGAGGGGGACTTCGCCGGCGGCTTCACCGGGGACTTCGACGGCGACGGGGCGGCCTTCGTGGGCGCCGGTGACGGCGAAGCCGGGGCGGCCGGGCCGGTGGCCGCACCGCCGCTCGGGCCGGCCTGGGCCTGCGCGGTGCCGCCTCCGTCGCCGCAGCCGGCCAGGCCCAGGCACAGCAGGGCAGCGGCGGCGGCGAGCCGGAGCGGGCGGCGCGGGGTGGGGGGAAGGCTCTCGTGGTGACGCACCCGGCGATGCTACCGGCCGCCCCTTGCCCTGTCCGGGGCGTCCGCGGACCGGCCGGGAACACCCCGTAAACGGGTCTTTACGGTCAGATGCCCGGTCCGGTGCGGCGCAGCACGCGCAGCGAGTCCGTGACGGAGACCTCCGTGAAGGCGCCCGACTCCAGCGCCCGCAGGTACACCCGGTACGGGGCCTGGCCGCCGTGCGCCGGGTCCGGGAACACGTCGTGGATCACCAGCAGCCCGCCCTCGGCGACATGCGGGGCCCAGCCCTCGTAGTCGCCGTTCGCGTGCTCGTCGGTGTGGCCGCCGTCGATGAAGACGAAGCCCAGCGGGCCGCCCCACACCGCCGCCACCTGCGGCGAGCGCCCCACGAGCGCCACCACATGGTCCTCCAGGCCCGCCGCGTGCAGCGTCCTGCGGAAGGTGGGCAGGGTGTCCATCCGGCCGACCTCCGGGTCCACCACGGTCGGGTCGTGGTACTCCCAGCCGGGCTGCTGCTCCTCGCTGCCCCGGTGGTGGTCGACGGTGAGCGCGGTGACACCGGCCGCCCGCGCCGCGTCGGCGATCAGGATCGTGGAGCGCCCGCAGTAGGTGCCGACCTCCAGCAGCGGCAGGCCGAGCGTGGCGGCCTCGGTGGCGGCGTCGTACAGCGCGAGCCCCTCGACCACCGGCATGAAGCCCTTGGCGGCCTGGAAGGCGGCGAGAATCTCCGGCTTGGGCTCGGCGGTCACGGCGTTCCTCCTGGTGGGACGGGTAGGGCGCCATCGTGCCGTACGCCCCCGCCGAAGGTACCGGCGGGGGCGTACGGAGGGGCGCCTGGCGTGGCTCGGGTCAGCAGCTCTGCCAGAGGCGGGTCATGACGCGGACGCCGAAGCGCAGGCCCTCCAGCGGGACGCGCTCGTCCACGCCGTGGAACAGGCGGCCGTAGTCCAGGTCGTGCGGCAGCTTGAGGCCCTTGAAGCCGAAGCAGCGGATGCCCAGGTGCGTGAACGCCTTGGCGTCGGTGCCGCCGGGGTTGCAGTACGGCACCGGGTGGCCGTCCGGGTCCTCGGCGCGGACCGCCGCGCACATGGCGTCGACCAGCGGTCCGTCGAACGTGGTCTCCATGGCGATGTCGTGGTTGACCCACTCCCGGCTCACCGAGGGCAGCAGCAGCCGGTCGATCGTGTCGATCAGCTCCTGCTCGTGGCCCGGCAGGAAGCGCCCGTCCACGCGGGCGGTGGCCTTCCCCGGGATCACGTTGGTCTGGTAGCCGGCGCTGAACATCGTCGGGTTCGCCGAGTTGCGCAGCACCACCTGCATGAAGTCGGCGACCGGGCCGAGGCGGGCCAGGCTGCCCTCGATGTCGTCCTCGTCGAACGCGACGCCGTAGAGCCGGGCGGCCTCTTCGAGGAGCGCGCGGACCGGCTCGATGAGGCGGATCGGGAAGGTCTCGCGGCCGATCCGGGTCAGCGACTCCGCGAGGTCGGTGACCGCGTTCTCGTCGTTGGGGGATGAGCCGTGGCCGGCCCGGCCGGTGGCGGTGAGCTCCATCCAGGCCATGCCGCGCTGGGCGTTCTCGATGGGGTACAGCCGCCGGGTGTCGTCGATGGCGAAGGAGAACCCGCCGCCCTCGCCGATCGCCTCGGTGACCCCGGCGAACAGTTCCGGGCGGTGCTCGACCAGCCAGTGCGCGCCGAACTTGCCGCCCGCCTCCTCGTCCGCGAGGAAGGCCAGGACCAGGTCGCGCGAGGGAGCCGTGCCGGTGCGGGCGAAGTGCCGGGCGGTGGCCAGCATCACCGCGACGGTGTCCTTCATGTCGATCGCGCCCCGGCCCCAGAGGTAGCCGTCGCGGATCTCGCCGGAGAAGGGCGGCACCTGCCACTCGGAGGCATCCGCCGGGACCACGTCCAGGTGGCCGTGGACCAGCAGGGCGCCGCGCTCCGGGTCGCGGCCGGCGATCCGGGCGATGACGCTGGCGCGGCCGGGCGCGGACTCGACCAGCTCGGAGCCGATGCCCACCTCGGCCAGCCGGGCCACGACCCACTCGGCGCTCGCGCGCTCGGTGCTCGTCGGGTTGGAGGTGTCGAACCTGATCAGCTCGGCGCAGAGGGCGATGACCTCGTCCTGGGCCTCGTCGGAGGCCGGGACCGGGGCGGTGTCGGGTGCGGTGCTCATGCTGCTCCCACAGGGGTGGTGGTGCGGGCGGCCGGGGCCGGGCCGTCCTGCTCGTCGGCGAGGACGGAGGTGCCGTAGGGCTTGATCCAGCCCAGCAGGCCCAGGGCGCTGTACAGGACGAAGGCCGTGGCCAGCGAGTTCAGGGCCGGGATGCCGCCGTCGTAGAACTTGCCGACGCAGAACGCGGCGATCCAGATCGCGATCGACATCGGCACCCAGGTCGGCGAGTGCGCCGGCAGGGTCTGGGCCTCCCGGGTCTCGTCCAGCGGCTTGCGCATCCGCTTCACGACCCAGTACTCGGCCACGATGATGCCGCCGATCGGCGGGATGGCGACGCCGAGGATCGTCAGGAACTCGGTGAAGTGGCTCATGATCCCGACGGCCGACAGGACCGTGCCCGCGATGCCCAGGACGATGGTGACCGCGCCGCGGTGGACGCGCTTGTTGAAGACGACCTGGAAGAAGTTGACGACGCCGAGCGAGGAGCCGTACAGGTTCCAGTCGTTGATCTTCGCCGTGGACATCAGGACGACGAGCACTCCGAAGGCGCCGGAGGTGGAGAGCACGATGTGCGAGACCTCGCTGCTCTTCACCAGGTGGCCCAGGAGCACACCGGTCAGGCCGACGATGTACTCGGAGAGGATCATGGACGAGGCGCTCTGCAGGAAGACGTGCGAGCCCTTTCGGTTGTAGCGGGTCATCTCCGGGGAGACGATCGCGCCCGTCATATAGCCGCCCGCGATGGCGGTGGCGGCGACGGCCAGCGGGATGGTGTCGCCCGGCGGCGGCGAGTGGACCAGATCGCTGAACGAGTGGTCGTTCAGGGTCCGGATCACGGAGAAGGCGACCATGGCGAAGAACAGCGGCGTGACGACCTTCGCGAAGTTCGCCATGTACTTGAAGCCGAAGATCACCAGAGCCGTGATGGCGATGCCCGCGAGCACGCACCACATCCAGGACGGACCGCCGACCAGCGCCGAGACGCTGTCGCCGAAGATCTTGTTCTGGACGCCGAACCAGCCGACCAGGCTGACCGCGATCACAAAGCTGACCAGCGCCGAGCCGTTGCGCCCGAAGCCGACCCAGCGGGTCAGCATCGGCGTCGCCAGGCCCTCGCGCATCCCGGCCAGGCCGATCGCGAAGATCACCACCTCCAGGATCACCGCGCCCAGCGTGAACGCGAGGAACGCGTCGCCGAAGGTCATCCCGACGCCGATGGTGGCACCGAGCGTGAACTGCGAGATCGAACCGGACTGGGCCAGCCACTGGAGGAGCATCGACCAGAAGCCGAACCGCTTGTCGCGCGGGACGCGCGAGAGCGCGTAGTCGTCGCTGCCGATGCTCTTGGGCGCGGGCGCCACGGCACCGGGCTGCGGGGCGGCTGCCATCAGGACTCCTGGGGTGTACGGCCGAAGGTCTGCAGGTGGGTCAGCGAGCCGTAGCGGCTGACGAGGTTGTCGAACTCCACCGCGTCGTGGAAGTCCAGCCGGCCGTCGCCGTACGCCTTGGCGACCTCGACGGCATAGCGGGCGGCGGACGCGATGTCGCTCTCGTGACTCGCGCCCGTCCCGCAGCCCGGCACCGCCGCGGCCGAGGTGATGGCGAGGCCGATCACGGGGGCCGCCGTCGCGGTGGAGGGCTGGAGGATCGAATTGATGTGGTGTGCCCCATTACCGTACGGGGTGATGTCCTGGGTGGTCACGGGGTACGTGACCAACGGCTCACCGGTCACCACAGCCAGCAGCTCCCCAAGCTGCTCGTTGACGCGGAGCACCCAGCCCTCCTTGACGGTGGGCGACAGGGCGAGGCCCTTGTGGTTGATGATGCGGTTGCCCTTGGTGGTGTCGATGGAGAGCACGGCCTCCATCTCGCCGGTCACCTCGTGACGGTTCATCGTGGCGATGTCCACCGGCGAGCCCATGAACGGCACCGGATCGTGCGGCTCGGTCGGGGCGTCCGGGCAGATGTGGGTGGCGATGATCACGTCACCGGGCAGCACATCGCCCCGGCGGCGCATGTCGAGCAGCTTGGCGGCGGCGGCCAGCGCCGAGATCGCGCCGTCGGCGTCGGAGACCAGACCGGTCACCTCGGGCCGGGCGCCGATCCCGCCGAGCCGGCCGACGACGCCCAGGGTGCGGGCGTCGCCCCCAGCCGTACGGCCCCGGGAGCCGGGGATGCGGACCGACACGAAGTCCGTCGAGCCCCGCTCACCGGCGACCGTGGTGACCTGTGCGGACGAGCCTTCGGCCCCCGCCGCGGCGTCCAGGTACTCGACGGCCGTCTTGCCATTGGCCTGGGGGTCGTCGAGCAGCTCGACGAGGTCCAGTACGTACTTCAACATGGGGGGCCTTTCTCGCGCATCCGTCACACCCGTCCGGAACCGGCCAGGGAGCCGCGGCTCCGGACGGGGTGCTGAGAGCAGATTCGGGATCGGATAGCGTTGAGCGCAATGATTTCCCGTTATCTGCAATTCACGTCTGAATGGTGAGATGGCCATGGCGGAGTTCGAACTCGACCGGCGCACCCCCGCCGGAGCCCTCCAGACCGTCGACCGCGCGCTGCTCGTGCTGCTCGCGTTCGAGCGGACCCGGCCCGACTGGGGTGTGACCGAAGTCGCGGCCGAGTTCGGCTGGGACACCTCCGTCGCCCAGCGGCTCCTCGCCACCCTCGCGGGGCGCGGCTTCCTGGTCTCCGACCCCGCCACCCGGCGCTACCGCATCGGCCCCGCCGTGCTGCGCCTCGGCCGGCTCTGGGAGCGCTCGGGATCACTGGAGCTGCTGGCCGGACCGGTCCTGGAGGAACTGCGCCGGGTCACCGGCGACACCGTGCTCTTCTGCCTGCCCGACAGCTTCCACATGCGCTGTGTGGCCGCCGAGGAGGGCGAGGCGGGGCCGCTGCGCTACTACCCGCTGGTCGGCGAGCTCTACCCGGCGCACGCCGGCGCGACCAGCAAGTCCTTCTACGCCTACCTGCCCGACGAGCAGCGCCACCGGCTCTTCCGGGGCCGCCCGATGGCCCGCTTCACCGACCGCACCGTCACCGACCCGGACGTGCTGGAGCAGCAGCTCCTCAAGGTCCGGGCCCAGGGGTACGCCTGGACCGTCGGCGAGTACGACACCGGCATCGCGACCCTCGCCGTCCCCGTCTTCCTGGGCCGCGAACCGTACGGGAGCCTCAGCCTCGGCGGCGCCGAGGAACGGTTCGAGGGCGCGCCGGAGAACCGCCTCGACGCGCTCCGGCACGCCGCCGCCCTCCTGGAGAAGCGCCTCACCCACCCACCGCAGCGCCCGAAGCCCCGCGCCCGCCGCACCCCGTCCGCCTGATCCGAAGCACGACCTGCTCCGAAACACCCCCGAGAGGAACCCCGTGCACCTGCTCCTGCTCTCCAACTCCACCCAGTACGGCCGCGGCTACCTGGAACACGCCCTGGACACGGTCACCGGCTTCCTGCCCGCCGGCGCCCGCCTGGCCTTCGTGCCGTACGCGCTCGCCGACCACGACACGTACACCGCGCGCGTCCGCAGCGCCCTGGAACCGGCCGGGATCACCGTGCGAGGCGTCCACGAGCACGCCGAGCCGGCCGCCGCGCTGAAGGACGCCGACGCCGTGTTCATCGGCGGCGGCAACTCCTTCCGGCTGCTCAGCGCGCTCTACCGGACCGGGCTGCGCGAGGCCGTCGTGGACGCCGTGCGCGCCGGGCTGCCGTACATGGGCGCCAGCGCCGGCACCAACATGGCGGCGCCCACCCTGCGGACCACCAACGACATGCCCATCGTGCAGCCGCCGTCCTTCGAGACCCTGGGCCTCGTGCCGTTCCAGATCAACCCGCACTACCTGGACCCGGACCCCGCCAGCACCCACAAGGGCGAGACCCGCGAGGAACGGCTCACCGAATTCCTGGAGGAGAACGACGTCCCGGTCCTCGGCCTGCGCGAGGGCTCCTGGCTCCGCGTCGAGGACGAGGCGGCCCACGTCGAGGGGGCCCGCCCCGCCCGCCTGTTCACGCGGGGCGCCGGGCCCCGGGAGCTGGCGGCCGGGACGGACGTGTCCCACCTGCTCAGGACGGAACCGCGGTTCGACGCTCCGGCGCGCTGACACCCCCCAGCACGAGGTCGGTGACCGCGGGGCCGCCCTGCGCCGGGCAGGCGCGCGGCGCGTGCCCCGTGGCCGACGCCGCCAGGACGAACGTGCCGGCCTCCGGGGCCGCCAGCGCCCAGCGGCCCAGCGCGTCCGTGGTGGTCAGCCCCGCCTGCCGGCCCTGCCGGTCGATCAGGGTCACATTGGCCCCGGCGACCGGAGCCCCTTGCGCGTCCAGGACCCGGCCGCGGAAGCCCCCGGGGCCCGGCAGGGGGAGCGGTTCGGTGTTTTCAGCGGCGCGCCGGGCCGCCTCGTCGCCCTCGCTGCTCGCCAGCAGGACCGGCGCGGTGGCCGTGCGCCGGGACGGCAGGAACGAGGCCAGGACGAGACCGGCGACCACGGCGCCCGTCGCGATGAGGAACGAGATCCGGAAGCCCTTCATCGTGGGCACCGCGACCGGGCCCATCCGGGTCGAGGTGTGGGCCAGGACCATGCCGATCACCGCGCTGGACACCGAGGTGCCGATGGAGCGCATCAGGGTGTTGAGGCCGTTCGCGGCACCGGTCTCCGAGGCGTCGACGGCGCCGATGATCAGGGCGGGCAGCGAGGAGTAGGCGAGCCCGATGCCCGCGCCGAGGAGGACGGCGATGATCACGGTCTGCCAGGCGGCGCTCATCAGGCCGAGCCCGGCCCCGTAACCGATGGCGATGACCAGCATGCCGAGGATCAGCGAGACCTTCGGGCCCCTGCGGGCCGAGATCCGCGCGTACAGCGGGGCGACGAACATCATCGTCAGGCCCAGCGGGGCCACGCAGAGCCCGGCGACCACCATCGACTGGCCGAGGCCGTAACCGGTGGACGCGGGCAGCTGGAGCAGCTGGGGGAGGACCAGCGAGACGGCGTAGAACGCGACGCCGACCATGATCGAGGTCAGGTTGGTGAGCAGCACCTCGCGGCGGGCCGTGGTCCGCAGATCGACCAGCGGCGCGTCGCTGCGCAGCTCGAACAGGCCCCACAGCACCAGCACGACGAGCGAGGCCGCGATCAGCCCGAGCGTGGTGGGCGAGGACCAGCCCCAGTCACTGCCCTTGGTGATCGGCAGCAGCAGGAGCACCAGACCGAGCGAGAGACCGAGCGCCCCGACGACGTCGAACCGGCCGGGGGCGCGCAGCGTGGTCTCGGGCACCGCGAACACGGTGAGCGCCATGGCCAGCACGCCGAGCCCGGCCGAGCCGAAGAAGAGGGCGTGCCAGTCGGTGTGCTGGGCGACGAGCGCGGCGGCCGGCAGCGCGAGTCCGCCGCCCACCCCGATCGACGAACTCATCAGCGCCATCGCCGAACCGAGCTTCTCGCGCGGCAGCTCGTCGCGCATGATGCCGATCCCCAGCGGGATCGCGCCCATCGCGAAGCCCTGGAGGGCGCGGCCCACGATCATGACGACGAGGTCGTCGGTGAAGGCGCATATCAGGGAGCCGACCACCATCACGGCGAGGCTGGCCAGCAGCATCCCGCGCTTGCCGTACAGGTCTCCGAGCCGCCCCATGATCGGGGTGGCGACGGCCCCGGCGAGCAGGGTGGCGGTCATCACCCAGGTCGCGTTGGAGGGGGCGGTGTGCAGAAGGGCGGGCAGATCCTTGATGACGGGGACGAGCAGGGTCTGCATCACGGCGACGGTGATACCCGCGAAGGCGAGCACGGGGACGATCCCCCGGCCCGCCTTCGCGCGCGGATCAGGAAGCTCCGCGGTGGGCTGTTCGTGCGTCGTCTGTGGCATGCGTGCGGCCTCCGGGCGGCGGTGAGAAGCGGGGTGTACGAACGGTTGCGGTCGGTGCTGCGGGCAGCACCGACCGCCAAGTCTGTGCAGGGTGAACCTTCCTCGGCTACGGCGTATTCCGGGGCGCGGGGTGCGCGTGCCGCGCGGCTGCGCGCGGGGCGTACGGAGGCACCGCCTCGGGCGGGTGCCTCGCGGGCCGGGGACGGGCCGCGGGCACGTGCGGAGCCGACTCGACGCCGTGCCGCGCCGGGCGCCGGCCGCGCGCCGGTGGTCCGGCCCGCGTTCCTGCCGGCTCGTCTCCCGCGCCACCGGCCGGAACGCCTCACTTCCGTGCGTACAGCGTCACCCGACGCCCCCGTACCCGCTCGTCCTCGATCACGGTGAAGTAGTCCTTCAGGACGGCCGCCTTCACCTTCTCCCGCCGCCCGTTCTCCGGACGCGCCGCCCCCGGCGCGTCCGTGACCAGCAGTATCCGGCGCTGGGCGAGCATCGCGTCCCTTATCCGGGCCGGTGCCGCCTCCACCCCGTTCAGGGTCCCGGACGCGCGCGGGCTCCGGGCCAGCGCTATGTCCCGCAGACCGGTGAACGCCTCGGGCGAGACCAGCCTCGCGTCGCGCCGGGCACCGGGCAGGAACACCACGGCGGTGCCCGGCTCCTTCATCCGGCGCACGTCCGCCGTCATGGCCAGCACGTCGTCCACCCGGCTCGACGGCGACCGCTTGGCCAGCGACTGCGGCAGCAGCGCCGCCACCGCGCAGGCCAGCAGCACGGGCACCAGCCACCGCGACGCCGCCGGGAACCGGGGCGCCACCGCCCGTACCGCAGCCCCCAGCAACGAGCCGATGAGCAGCGCCAGGCCGAGCAGGCTGAAGAGGATGTAGCGGTCCAGGAAGAGCGGCTTGTACAGCGAGGCGGCGGCCAGACCGAGCTGGGGGACCGCCAGCAGCGGCAGCCCCACCGACGCCATCGAGAGCCGGCGCCCGCCCGGCCGGTCCACCAGGGCCCCGAGCCCGCCGACCGCCAAAAGCACCGCGGGGCCGATCATCATGTGCCAGGTCAACGGCGGTATCCAGGACACCTGCTTGGACTGGCCCGAGGTGAACAGGATCAGCGGCAGCGCCCCCGCCACGGCAGCCCCCGAGGCCGCCGTCCAGCGCGCCCACACCCGGCGCCCGGCCCCGCTCCACGCCAGCGTCGCCGCGTGCGCGGGCAGGATCAGCAGCGAGAACCAGTTCAGCAGCGCGCAGACCAGCACCGTCGCCGCGTACGCCGCCCAGCGCCCCCACCGGTCGCGCCCGCCGAGCAGCGTCACGAGGAGCAGCGTCGACACCCCGGCGCCCGCCGCGACCAGCGCGTACGGGCGGCCCTCCTGGAAGTAGAACTGCACCGCCGGCAGCAGGCAGAGCGCCATCCCGCCGCCCAGGCCCGCCCATCTCCCGGCCAGCCGCTCGCCGATGACCGTCACACAGCCCGCCGCCACCGCCATGGCCAGCACGGAGGGCAGCCGCAGGGTCGCGGCCGTCGGCCCGAACCAGTCGAACAGGCCGTGCATCAGCAGGTAGTAGAGCCCGTGGACCGCGTCCACGTTGGCCAGCATGGCCCGTATGTCGGCGGCGGACCGCAGCGCCACCTGCCAGGTCGCCGCCTCGTCCCGCCACAGGCTGTCCTGCCGGGAGAGCCCCCAGAGCCCGAGGCCCAGGGTCCAGAGCGGAGGTATGAGCCAGAGCGGGAGGCGCCGGGGCGCGGATATTCGAGAAGGCATGGCGGGCGGGCTTTCCGGGCGTGACGGAGCGCGGACGCGGTCAGAGCCAGCCCTGCTGCCGGGCCGCGCGGACCGCCTCCATGCGGTTGCGGGTGCCCGTCTTGCCGATCGCCGACGAAAGGTAATTGCGGACCGTTGATTCTGACAGATGCAGTTTCGCGGAGATGTCGGCGACCGTCGCCCCGTCCGCCGACGCGAGCAGCGCGTCCCGCTCCCGCGCGGTGAGCGGACTCGGCCCCGAGCTGAGCGCGGCGGCGGCCAGCGCCGGATCGACCACCGTCTCCCCGCCGAGCACCCGGCGGATCGCCTCGGCCAGGTCCTCGACCGGGCCGTCCTTCACCAGGAAGCCCGCCGCCCCCGCCTCCATCGCCCGGCGCAGATAACCGGGCCGGCCGAACGTGGTGAGGATCAGGACCCGGCAGTCCGGGACCTCCTCGCGCAGGTCGGCCGCCGCGTCCAGGCCGCTGCGCCCCGGCAACTCGATGTCCAGCAGCGCCACATCCGGCCGGGACGCCAGCGCGGCCGCCACGATCTCGTCGCCGGCGCCGACCTGGGCCACCACCTCGATGTCCGGTTCGAGCCCGAGCAGCAGGGCGAGCGCGCCGCGCATCATCCCCTGGTCCTCGGCGAGCAGGACACGGACGGACTTGGCCGGGGGGTGCTCCTGAGGCATCTCGTTCACCGGCCCAGGGTAGGCGAGCAGTCCGGATCGTCCCCGGCTCCGGGCGTCGGCGCCGCGTCGGCGTCGCCGATGCCCTCGCCGCCCGCGTCCACCGGGAGCTCGGCGGTCACCACGAATCCGCCGTCCGGGCCGGGGCCCGCCACCAGGGAGCCGCCCGCCGCCGCGAGCCGTTCGGTGAGCCCCTTCAGACCGGTGCCGCCGATGCCCGGGGTGGGCGCGGGGCCCTCGGGCCTGCCCCGGCCGTCGTCGGTCACCGTGAGCCGGACCTTCTCGCCGGTCCCGCTGACCTCGAACACGCAGCGCGTCGCCGTGGAGTGCCGCACCACGTTGGTGACGGCCTCCCGCACCACCCAGCCCAGCAGCGCCTCGGTCTGCGGGGAGAGCGGCGGCCCGGAGCGCCGGACGACCGGTTCGACCGAGGCGGCGGTCAGCGCGGACCTGGCCCGGTCCAGCTCGGTCGCGAGGCTGCCCTCGCGGTAACCGGTGACGGCCTCGCGGATCTCGGTGAGCGCCTGGCGGCCGACGGACTCGATGTCGGCGACCTGGGACAGCGCCGCGTCCACGTCGCGCGGCGCGAGCCGGCGCGCGGCCTCCGACTTCACCACGATGACGGAGAGCGTGTGGCCCAGCAGGTCGTGCAGATCGCGCGAGAACCGCAGCCGCTCCCGCTCGACGGCGGCCCGGGCCAGCTCCTGCCGGGTGGCCCGCAGCTCCGTCACGGTCTCCGCGAGCCGGAGGATCGCCGAGGTCACGGCCCCGGAGATGAACGTCCCGTACCCCAGCGTCCACGGCGGCGATGCGCTGTCGTCGCGCCAGACCGCGACCGCGCACGCGGCGATGGCGAGCCCGAGGAGTCCGGCCGCCAGCCAACGGTGGCGCAGGACCGTGCCGGCGGCCAGCGAGAGCAGCGGGAAGAACAGCAGCCAGCTGCCCCCGTAACCGATGGCCAGGGCGAAGGTGACCGCCGCCAGCGCGCCCAGCAGGACGTACGTCACCGGGCTCTCGCGCTTCTCCTTGGTGAAGCCCCGGAACACCACGGAGATGTAGAGCGAGTTGAAGGCCAGCAGCCCGGCGCCGGCGATCCACGGGGTGGGGGTCTCGCCCTGGAAGAGGTTGGAGAAGGCGCCAAGGCCCATCAGTAGCCAGGGCAGCAGTGCGTACGGCGACGGCGGTCCCGGCCTGCGGTTCTCCTTCCGCATCCGGCGGCGCTCCTTGAACGATGGTCGTCCGGTCCCCGGCATGTTCGCTCCCGTCACACGGTCCTGGCGGACCGACGGTACGAGATCACCGCGTACGCGCCGAACAGCAGGAGCCATGCGGCGAGCACGCCTATGGTCATGGCGCCCGGCGCGTGCCCGTCGGTCGTCGCCCAGCCCAGGTCCGCGAACCGGTTGGCCGGGGTGAACCGGCCGACCGAGCGCAGCCACTCGGGCAGCATCTCCAGCGGGAACCACAGCCCGCCGACGACGCCGAAGCCCATCAGGCAGGCGACGTTGACGACGCCGGTGCCCTGCGGGGTCAGCCGGTATCCGTTGCCCAGGCCGAGCAGGGTGAAGGGCAGCGCGCCCAGCCACAGCAGCAGCACCAGCACCGCCCACTGCCAGGCCGCCATCCGCACCCCGTTGATCAGGCCACCGGCCAGCAGCACGGTGAGGATCACCGGCAGCACGGTCACCGATCCGCTGACCGCCCGGCCCACCACCGCGTGCGACGGGGAGAGCGGGGTGACCCTCAACTGCTGGAGCCAGCCGAGCGACTTGTCGGAGGCGACGCCCGTACCGATCGACATCGCGGAGCCGAGCGCGCCGTACGCCGCCATGCCGACCATGGACGCGGTCTTCCAGCCGTCGGCGCTGTCGTCACCGATGTTGGTGAAGAGCAGATACATCAGCACCGGCATGCCCGTGCCGAAGATCAGGAATCCGGCGTCACGCAGGGTCCGGCGCATTTCGAGCAGGATGTACTGGAACATCAGACGGTCTCCTTTTCGGTGCTGGGCGCGGTCCGTGCGTGCGTGGTGTGCCTGGGTGCGGGGGTGTCGCCGGGCGCGAGGCTGTCTTCCGGAGCGGCCTCCCCGGGCGCGGTGAGGGCCAGGAAGGCGGTCTCCAGCGTGGCCCGGGAGACCTGGAGGCCCCGGACCAGGCCGAGCCGGGCCAGCTCCACGACCGTCGCGTCCGAGTCGTCGGTGCGCAGCAGGGCGCGGTCGCCGGTCACCTCGACGGTGACGACACCGGGCAGCCGGTCCAGGCCCTCGGTGGCGCCGCCCGCGAGGTCGAAGGAGACCTGGCTGTGCCCGGCCGCGTCCTTGATCGCCTCGCCGCTGCCGTCCGCGACGACCCGGCCCCGGTCGATGACGACGATCCGGTCCGCGTTCTCGTCGGCCTCCTCCAGATAGTGCGTGGAGAAGAGCACGGTGTTGCCGCGCCGGGCGTAGGCCCGCATCGATTCCCAGAACGCGCGCCGCCCCTCCACGTCCAGGGCGGCGGTCGGCTCGTCCAGCACGATCAGCTCGGGATTCCCCGCCAGCGCCACGGCGAACCGCACTCGCTGGGTCTGGCCGCCCGAGAGCTTGTCGATGCGCCGCTCCGCGTACTCCGTGACGCCCGCCAGGGCCAGCGCCTCGGCGACCGGCAGCGGACGCGGATAGGTGGAGGCGACGAAGGAGACCAGCTCGCGCACGGTCACCCTGGGTATCGGCCGCCCCTCCTGGAGCATGGCGCCGACCAGGCCCGCCCGGACCGCCTGTTCGGGGGAGCGGCCCAGGACCCGCACGGCCCCCTCGTCCGGCTCGTTCAGCCCGAGCAGCAGCGAGATGGCGGTGGACTTCCCCGCCCCGTTGCGCCCCAGCAGGGCCACGGTCTCGCCGCGCCCGATCCGTACGTCCACCCCGTCGACGGCCCGCACGCTCCGCCCGGCCCGTCCGAACGTCTTCACCGCCCCGGTGAAGACCACCGCGGCCTCGTCGTCCCTTGTCTGCGTCATGTCTACGACGTTACGCAGCGTGAGCACGCGGCGGCAGATGTGTATGTACTCGGTCCGCCATGACATTTGTCATCGCGGACGCGGAGGGTCCGGATCCACTCGCCCCCGCGGGCGGACAGAGCGGTGCCCCCGGCGCCCGGGATGGTCTCCCGGGCGCCGGGGGCACCGCCTTCCCTCCTCGATACGGCGGTCAGGCCGCCGCCGCGCCGCTCTCCTCGGCGGGCCGGCGATGACGGCCGGCCGGCGCTGCCGCCCGGTCGTCCGTCGCCACACCCCCTCGGTGCTTTCCGGAGCCGCCGGCGTCGCCCCGCTGTGCGTCCGCCCCCGGCGGGAACGTCTGGGTCGTGTCGGTGCGGGCTTCAGGCATGTGGGAAGTCACCCCGTTGTGATCGCTTACGTGTGTGCCAACCGGAACGTCACGCCACCGCAGGCCCGGGAAAGGACACGGTCGGTGACCAAGACGCACGGTGCGTGAGCCCGGCCCCAGCTTAGTCAGGGGTCGTACGCCCCACGAGAGGCGCCTGCCCCAGAGGAACCGGTGTACACACTGGAGGATTCCCCGATGGCGCGGAAGGTTGCCTACCACTTACGTCGCCCGCGAACTCCGCCTCCTCCGGCATCTCCAGCAGGGCCACCGCGCACGCCGTGTCCCCGTCCGCGTAAGGGAGTTTGAGTACCCCGTCCCGCGACCAGACCCCGCTGCCCGCCAGCCAGCCCCCGGGCGCCGCGAGCTGGTGCAGCCGGCGGCCCGACGGACGCCACAGGCCGATCCAGCTGCCTGCGGCCCCGTCGATCCTGAGGGCCACCGCACAGCTCTCCGGCATCAGCATCTGCCCCGGCTGCACGGCGAACGGCTCCACCGAGCAGTCCGGCAGCCGCAGGCACTCCGGGAACCGCACCGGCAGACAGCTGCCGAGCACCCCCCAGCCGAGCCGGTCGTGGCCGGGCGCGTCCGAGCGGATCAGCAGCAGCCCGCTGTCCGGGTCCGCGAGCAGCAGCCGGTCGTCGCTGTCCGGCGCGATCTGGAGCAGCGGTGTCATCTCGGCGCCGCGGCCCAGGTCCACCGCGACCGTCTTCACCGGGCCGCCCCCGGCCGGTTCCCGGTCCAGGGCGAGCAGCCGGCCGGCCCGGTCCAGCCAGACGCCGCCGGAGCAGCGCCCCGGCAGGTCCGCGAGGTGCTCGGGCCCGCCTGCCCCGCCCGCCACCCGCCACAGCTCCGTGGAGTACTCGCCGACCGCCAGGGCGTACGCGCTCACCCCGTCCGGCGACGGCGGCAGCAGCGCGAGCGCGTCCCGCTCGACCGCCCCGAGCAGCAGCTCGCCGGTGCCGGGGCCGGTCGGATAGAGCAGCGAGAAGGTGTGCCGCTCGGCGACCCGGCGCCGGATCAGCACCCGCCCGTCGGCGAGCGGCACCACCTGCGCCTCGGTCTCCTCCGGCTGATCGGTGGGCAGCGGCACGGCATACGGCTCGGGCCCGTCGAGCGTCCAGCGCTCGGCATACCAGGCGGTGTCGGCGCCCGGCACCGGGGCGGCGGTGAGCCGTGCGCCGTACGCGCCGTCGGCGGTGAGCGTGAAGGCGGGCAGAACCGTTTCGGCGGGGGAGTCCGCCTCGGTCTCGGCGGCCGGCACGAGAGCCTCCGGCGCCGGGGCACCGGCTGCCGGGGCGCCCTGGGTCGGAGCGCCCTGGGTCGGAGCGCCTTCAGCCGGGGTGCTCCCCGCCGGGGCGCCCTCCGTCGGGCCGTCCGTGACGACCCCTGCGGGACCGCCCGGATCGGGCTCCGGTTCCGGCTCCGCCGGACCGCCGTCACCCGTGGTGGTCCCGTCCTCGATGGCACAGGCAGTCATCGACTCATCACCTCCGGCAACCGAAGCTAGTTTTCGCACTTCCAGCCGAACAACACGACCTCCCCCACTTCACACATAAGGGTGGTGATGGCCGGATTTCGCTGTACGACCGAGGGTGCGTGTGCTGTACGGGGCCGAGTCGCGGGCGGCCCGTTCCCGGGGCTTCCCGGGGAGCGGCGGGCAGGTAGCCTTTCCTCCGTGCCCCGTCTGTCTGAAGTCATCTCCGAGCTCGACGCCCTCTGGCCGCCCGAGCGGGCCGAAGGATGGGACGCGGTCGGCACCGTCTGCGGTGATCCTGAGGCCGGGATCCACCGGGTGCTCTTCGCCGTCGACCCCGTCCAGGCGGTCGCCGACGAGGCGAAGGAGCTGGGTGCGCATCTGATCGTGACCCACCACCCGCTCTACCTGCGCGGTACGACGACGGTCGCGGCGGACACCTTCAAGGGCCGCGTCGTGCACACCCTGATCCGGGAGGGCATCGCCCTGCACGTGGCCCACACCAACGCCGACACCGCCGACCCCGGGGTCTCCGACGCCCTGGCCGCCGTCCTCGACCTGCGCGTCGAGCGCCCCCTGGTCCCGGACGCGACGGACCCGGCCGGCCGCCGGGGGCTCGGCCGGATCTGCGTGCTCGACCACCCCGAGACCCTCGCCGCGTTCGCCGCTCGCGCCGCCGCCCGGCTGCCCGCCACCGCGCAGGGCATCCGCCTCGCCGGCGACCCGGAGGCGCTCGTGCGCACCGTCGCGGTGAGCGGCGGCTCCGGCGACAGCCTCTTCGACGCGGTGCGCGCCGCCGGTGCGGACGCCTTCCTCACCGCCGACCTGCGCCACCACCCGGCCTCCGAAGCCACCCAGCACTCGCCGCTCGGCCTGGTCGATGCCGCACACTGGGCCACCGAGTGGCCCTGGTGCGAGCAGGCCGCCGCACAGCTCGAAGCGATTTCCGACCGCCTCGGATGGGACCTGAGGGTCCATGTCTCGAAGCAGGTCACCGACCCCTGGACCGCCCACCACTCTTCTGGAGCCCCCAACTGAACGCCGCGCCCGCCGACCAGATCCGACTTCTCGACGTCCAGGCGCTCGACCAGCGCCTCTCCCAGCTCGCGCACCGCCGCACGTCCCTGCCCGAGCACGCCGAGATCGAGTCGCTGACGGCCGACCTCGCCCAGCTCCGCGACCTGCTCGTCGCCTCGACCACCGAGGAGAGCGACACCGCCCGCGAGCAGACCAAGGCCGAGCAGGACGTCGACCAGGTCCGCCAGCGCGCCGCCCGCGACCAGCAGCGCCTGGACTCCGGCGCGGTCACCTCGCCGAAGGACCTGGAGAGCCTCCAGCGCGAGATCACCTCGCTCGCCAAGCGCCAGGGCGACCTGGAGGACATCGTCCTGGAGGTCATGGAGCGCCGCGAGTCCGCACAGGAGCGCGTCACCGAGCTGACCGACCGGGTCGCCGCCGTGCAGGCCAAGGTGGACGACGCCACCGCCCGCCGCGACGCCGCCACCCAGGAGCTCGACGCGGAGGCCGCCACGGTCACCAAGGAGCGCGAGGTCGTCGCCGGCTCGGTCCCCGCCGACCTGCTGAAGCTGTACGACAAGCTCCGCGCCCAGCAGGGCGGGGTGGGCGCCGCCCGCCTCTACCAGCGCCGCTGCGAGGGCTGCCGCCTGGAGCTCAACATCACCGAGATCAACGATGTGAAGGCCGCCTCCCCCGACACGGTGCTGCGCTGCGAGAACTGCCGCCGCATCCTGGTCCGCACCGCCGACTCGGGCCTGTAGTGAGCCTGCCGCGCCGGTTCGTGATCGAGGCCGACGGCGGCTCCCGGGGCAACCCGGGCCCCGCCGGCTACGGCGCGGTCGTCATCGACCCGGACACCGGCGAGACGCTGGCCGAGACCGCCGAGTACATCGGCGTCGCGACCAACAACGTCGCCGAGTACAAGGGCCTCGTCGCCGGCCTCCGCGCGGTGGGCGCGCTGATCGCGGACGGCCCGGTGGGCACCGGGGTCCAGGTGCGCGTCCGGATGGACTCCAAGCTCGTCGTGGAGCAGATGTCGGGCCGCTGGAAGATCAAGCACCCGGACATGAAACCGCTCGCGGCCGAGGCGGCGGCGGCCCTGCCCGGCGCGGACATCACCTACGAGTGGATCCCGCGCGAGCGCAACAAGCACGCCGACCGGCTGGCCAACGAGGCGATGGACGCGGGCCGGCGCGGCGACCGCTGGAAGCCCTCGGCGTCCACGGCCGCCCTGGACACCCCGCGCGCCCCGGTGGCCGCCGTCTCCGCCCCCGCCCCGGTGGCCGCCGACCCCGTCACCCCGCAGGTGGGCTGGGGCTCGGCGCCCGATCTGGGCGCGCCCGCCACCCTCGTCCTGCTGCGGCACGGCGAGACGGCCCTCACCCCGCAGAAGCGGTTCTCCGGAAGCGGCGGCACCGACCCCGAGCTCTCCGCCGCCGGCCGCGAGCAGGCCGAGCGGGCGGCGGCCGCCTTCGCGGCGCGCGGCACCGTGCAGGAGATCGTCAGCTCACCGCTCCGCCGCTGCCGCGAGACGGCCGGCGCGGTCGCGGCCCGGCTCGGCCTGGAGGTCCGCGTCGAGGACGGGCTGCGCGAGACGGACTTCGGGGCCTGGGAAGGGCTCACGTTCGGCGAGGTCAAGGAGCGGTACGGAGACGACCTGGACGCCTGGCTCGCCTCCCCGGACGCGGCCCCCACGGGCGGCGGCGAGAGCTTCGCGGAGGTCGCCGACCGCGTGGCGGCCGCCCGGGACGGCCTCGTCACGCGGTACGCGGGCCGCACGGTCCTCGTCGTCACGCACGTCACCCCGATCAAGACCCTGGTCCGGCTCGCCCTGGGAGCGCCCCCGGAGGCGCTGTTCCGGATGGAGCTCTCGGCGGCGTCCGTCTCGACCGTCGCGTACTACGCCGACGGCAACGCCTCCGTACGCCTGCTGAACGACACGTCCCACCTGCGGTAACCCGGCCCGGGACAGCACTCGGCCCCACCGGCGGGGGGAAGGCCGGTGGGGCCGAGGCGGTTCCGGCGGGTCGGGGGATTACCGGCCGGAACCCGGGTCACCCGGCATGCGGGCTACGTCCCCTACAAGGGTCGTGCCCCGAATACCGGGGAGCATGCGCGGCGATGTGCGACGGGTTTCCCCGCCGCCCCGCTCACCCCCTCAGCGCCGCCGCCCCGGCGGCCAGCCGCTCCACGCGGGCCCAGTCCCGGGCCGCGACCGCGTCCCCCGGGACCATCCAGCTCCCGCCCACGCAGCCGACGTTGGGCAGCGCCAGGTACGAGGGCGCGGAGGCGGCCGAGATGCCGCCCGTCGGGCAGAACCGGGCCTGGGGGAGCGGGGCGGAGAGGGCCTTCAGATAGGCCGTGCCGCCCGCCGCCTCGGCCGGGAAGAACTTCATCTCGGTGACCCCGCGCTCCAGCAGCGCGACCACCTCGGAGGTGGTCGAGACGCCCGGCAGGAACGGCAGCCCGGACCCCTTCATCGCGTCCAGCAGCGCGTCCGTCCAGCCGGGGCTGACCAGGAACCGGGCCCCCGCCGCCACCGTGTCCGCCACGTTCCGCGCCGAGATCACCGTGCCCGCCCCGACGACCGCGTCCGGGACCTCCGCCGCGATGGCCCGGATCGCGTCCAGGGCGGCGGCGGTGCGCAGGGTCACCTCGATCGCCGGGAGCCCGCCCGCGACCAGGGCACGGGCGAGCGGCACCGCGTCGGCCGCGTCCTCCAGGACGACGACGGGCACGACGGGGGCGAGGTCCAGCACGGAGGAGGAGGTCATGCGCCCATCCTGCCCGGTGTGCGGCGCAGTACGCAACGAGCGTTGCGGAGGGTGCAACGTACGGTCAGTGGATCTCCGTCACGACCACTCAGTGGATCTCCGTCACGACCACATCGAGCTGCCACGGCCGCCCCGCCCGCGCGGGCGCCTCGGCCTCGACGGTGTACCCGAGGTCCCGCAGGACCGTCACCAGTTCGGCCGGACCGGCCGGCCGCGCCCCCGCGAGCAGCAGATCCCGCACCATCCGGCCCTTGGTGGCCTTGTTGAAGTGGCTGACCACGGACCGCTTCTCCACCCCGTCCACGATCTGCGACTGCAGCACCCGCACGCTCGCCGTCCGCTCCGCGACCGCCCCCTTCGGCTTCCACGCCGCGGTGTACGCGGACGAGCGCAGGTCCAGCACGAGCCCGTCGCCCGCCGCCTCCGGCATCACCTCCGCCATCGGCGTACGCCAGAACGCCCCGAGCGCGCCGAGCCCGGGCAGCTTCACGCCCATCGAGCAGCGGTACGGCGGAATCCGGTCGCCCACCCGCACCGCGCCCCACAGCCCGGAGAACACCAGCAGCGACTTCCCGGCGAGGCGGCGGGCGGCCGTGTCGAGCGAGTCCAAGGCGAGCGCGTCGTACAGGACGCCGGTGTACAGCTCCCCGGCCGGGCGCGTCCCCGCCGTCCGCAGCTCCGCGTTCTTCGCGATCTCGCCCCGCAGCCCCTCGCTGAGCCCCAGCACCTCCCGCGCCTTCTCCTCGTCGGCCACGCACAGCTCCACGAGGGCGTCCAGCACCTCGGCCCGCGCCCCGGCGAGACCGGGCAGCGACAGCGACTCGGGCTTCAGGGGTGCCCCGCGCCCCGAGGCGGCCTTTCCTTCGGAGGGCGGCAACAGCACGAGCACGGCGGTTCTCCTTCGTACGTACGGGGAAGAGGCGCGGCGGTGTGCGGACCGCACGGACGCCCCAGGTCAGCGTACGGGGGGCGGGGAGGCGGTTCGTACGGGGCGGAGGGGCCCACCCTACGGGCACAAAGCCCTCCGTTCGGAATGCCGCGTTCCGTGCCCCGCCCTACGCTCGGGACCATGCCCCGCCGCCATCTGCACATGACCGGCGCAGCCGAGACCCCGCTGCGGGCGGCCCTGCGCGGCCTGCGCACCGAGCTGTCGCTCCCCGACGACTTCCCGCCCGAGGTGCTCGCCGAGGCGGCGGACGCCGCGCGGAGCCCGGAGCTCGCCGGGCACGCGGACGCGACGGACCTCCCCTTCCTCACCATCGACCCGCCCACCTCCACGGACCTCGACCAGGCGATGCACCTGGAACGCCGCGCCCACGGCTACCGCGTGCACTACGCCATCGCGGACGTGGCCGCGTTCGTGCGCCCCGGCGGCGCGCTCGACGCGGAGGCCCACCGCCGGGTGACGACGCTGTACTTCCCGGACGGCCGGGTGCCGCTCCACCCGGAGGTCCTGTCCGAGGACGCCGCCAGCCTGCTGCCCGGCCGGGTCCGCCCCGCGGTCCTGTGGGAGATCGACCTCGACCCGGAGGGCGCGGCGGTCGCGACCCGGGTGCGCAGGGCCCTCGTACGCAGCCGCGCCAAGCTGGACTACGCGGGCGTGCAACGGCAGATCGACGCGGGCACCGCCGAGGAACCGCTCGCCCTGCTCCGGGACATCGGCACACTCCGCGAGGAGCAGGAGGTGGCCCGGGGCGGCATCTCGCTCAACGTGCCCGAGCAGGAGATCACCGAGCACGACGGCGCGTACGGCCTCGCATACCGCGCCCCGCTCCCCGCCGACGGCTGGAACGCCCAGGTCTCCCTGCTCACCGGCATGGCGGCGGCCCACCTCATGGCGGAGAGCGGCACCGGCATCCTGCGCACGCTGCCGGTCGCGCCCGACGGCGCGGTGGCCCGGCTGCGGCGCAGCGCCGAGGCCCTGCACATCGACTGGCCGCACCACGTCCCGTACGACCGGCTCGTCCGCTCGCTGGACCCGGCCCGCACCGACCACGCCGCGTTCCTCCAGGACTGCACGACGCTGCTGCGCGGCGCGGGCTACACCGTCTTCGACGGCGGCGACCTGCCGGTGCCCGCCGTGCACGCGGCGGTGGCGGACCTGTACACGCACTGCACGGCGCCGCTGCGCCGCCTCGTGGACCGTTACGCCTCCGAGCTGTGCGTCGCGGCCTGCGAGGACCGGGATCCGCCCGAATGGGTCCTGGCAGCCCTGCCCGCGCTGCCCAAGGAGATGGCCGAGGGCACGCGGCGCGGCAACACGGTGGAGCGGGAGTCCGTCGACCTGGTCGAGGCCGCGCTGCTCACGGACCGGGTGGGCGAGGTCTTCGACGGTTACGTGGTGGACGTGAAGGAGAACGAACCGGCCACCGGGACCGTCCACATCGACGCCCCGGCGGTCGTCGCCCGCGTCGAGGGCGCCGCGCCCCTCCCGCTGGGCGAGCGCCTGCGGGTCCGCCTGTCCCAGGCCGCTCCGGGCGCGGCGAAGGCCCTGTTCGTTCCCGCCTGACGGCGTCTCGTACGATCGCGAGTTCGGCCCCCGCGCCCCGCGCCCGTACGACGGAAGGACCGGCGTGACCGACCGCGCCCGCCAGCACCAGATCCTGGCCGCCGCCCGCATGCTCCTGGAGCAGGAGGGCCCGGAGGCGCTGACCATGCGCCGGCTGGCGGGCCTGCTGGGCATCACGGCCCCGTCCCTCTACAAGCACTTCCCGGACAAGTCCTCGGTGGTCGACGCGCTGGCCGACGCGATGCTGACGGAGACCGCCGAGGCCCTGGAAGCGGCGGAGACGGCCGCCCCGGGCTCCTTCCCGGCCCTGGCCACGGCCTACCGCGCCCACGCCCTGGCCCACCCCCACCTCTACCGCCTCACCACGTCCCGCCCCCACCCCCACCACCTGGAGGACCGCGCCACCGCCCCCCTCTTCCGCGCCCTGGCCCCGGACGCCCACCTGGCCCGCGCGGCCTGGGCCTTCGCCCACGGCATGGTCATGATGGAACTGAACGACCGCTTCCCCACCCCGGAGTCGGTCACCACGGCCTGGACAGCAGGCATCACGGCACTGGCGTCGAGCCGCCTCTGACGTCATGACGTCGTCCTGTGCCACGATCGGGGGAACGACTCCCATCTCACGGACGGCTGGTTCCGCGATGGCCCACTCCGGCGAGCGACCGAGGAAGGGGCGTGACATGTCTGCCATGCCGCACGAACCGCTCTCGCAGGCGGACGTCCTGCTTGAGGGCTTCCTGGCGCTGGAGACGGCGGAGTTCATCTGACTCGGCCAGGTAGCATGGCACCCACGGCAGACGAGCCGGGCGGACGGTCGCGTGGGGATCTTCGGATCCTCCCGAGGAACGTCCGGGCTCCACAGGGCAGGGTGATGGCTAACGGCCACCCGGGGTGACCCGCGGGACAGTGCCACAGAAAACAGACCGCCCGGGACCTCGGTCCCGGGTAAGGGTGAAACGGTGGTGTAAGAGACCACCAGCGCCTGGGGTGACCCAGGCGGCTAGGTAAACCCCACCCGGAGCAAGGTCAAGAGGGGCCGTCGCGAGACGGCCCTGCGCGAACGTTCGAGGGCTGCCCGCCCGAGTTCGCGGGTAGACCGCACGAGGCCGGCAGCAATGCCGGTCCTAGATGGATGGCCGTCTCCCCGGCCGCCGCGAGGCGACCGGGCGACAGAACCCGGCGTACAGCCCGACTCGTCTGCCGCCACTCCTCGGGTCCCGGCTCAGCGAGCGCGGCCGGGCAGCTCATCGTTCCGGACGGCCGCTATGAACGAGATCCAGGCCGTGTCACGGAAGTCGATCATGTGACCGTGCGGGATCTTGGAGTCCCGTATCGGGGCCCTTCCCAGCGGGGGGGGGGGTGAGTATTTCCATGCAGGCGTTGTCCGCGCCGCTGTAGCTGCTTCTGCGCCAGGTGCGGGTGGTTGGTTCGGTCAAGGCCGGTCCCCCTCGTGGTGGTTCAAGGCTTCGGTGGCCGCCGTCAGTTCGTGGCGGCAGCGTTCCGTGTCCGGGTGGGTGTCGCCCAGTACGCGGGCGCAGGCCGCCAAGGTCTCGGCCGCCTTGTCGCGTGCCTCGGCGAGCGCGCCCCCGGCGCGCAGAATGCGGGACAGGAGGATCCGCACGGACAGCGTGTGGGGATGCTCGTCCCCGAGGGCGTGGCGGCGTGCCGACCGTACGGCACGGGCGGCGGTCTCCGCTTCCTGCCACTGTCCGAGGTGGGTCAGGACGTCGGCGAGCCGTTGCCGGGCCGCGAGCGTACGCGGATGCTCGGCGCCCAGCGTGCGTTCGCGGCCCTCCAGCGTCAGGCGGGTGTGCACCTCCGCCTCCTGCCACGCGCCGGTACCCGCCAGGACCCAGGCGAGGGCGATGCGCGCGGTCAGCGTGTGTCCGTCCTCCGGGCCCAGCGCCGCTTCCGCGGCGCCCAGGTTCGACCGCCCCAACGCCTCCGCCTCCGCCCACCGGCCCTGCTGTCCGACGGCCTCGGCGAGGCAGCTGACGGCGTCGATCGTGTCGGGGTGACCCGGTCCCAGGACCCGCTCGCGGCCCTCCGCAGCCCGCCGCATGTGCCGCTCGTCGTCCGCCCAGCGCCCCAGCCCGTACAGGGCGAGCCCCCACGCGTAGGCACTGTCGAGGGTGTCCGTGTGGTCGGCGCCCAACAGCTCGTGCCGGGCCCGCAGTACGTTGCCGTGGGTCTCGGCGGCCTGCGCGTAACGCCCGAGCCCGGACAGCGCGCGGCCGTGTTCGTGCAGGTCGTCCAGCGCCTCGGCCGACACCACGTCCTCGGAGGCGCCGACCGCTTCGGCCGCCAGCGCCCGGGCGGCGGCGAGGTCGCCGCAGGCGAAGGCGTGGCCGCGCAGCTCGCGTACCACGGTCAGAGCCGTCTCCCGGACCCCGGCCCGCTCGCGGACCGTGCGCCGCAGCAGGTGGATCGCGTGCGGGGTGAGCAGCCGCAGGACGTGCGGACCGGTGCCCTCTTCCGCCCCGGCCGGGAGGAGCCCCCTCAGCAGGGCGGTCGCGGCGCGCAGCAGGACGCCGCGCTGGTCGACGGGCGTGCGCGCGGCCACGGTCTCCAGCAGGAGCGGATGGGCTCGCAGGCTCCGTACGGTGGTGTCCCCGGCACCGACGGAGACGTCGAGCAGGGACACGAGGGAGTGGGAGAGCAGCCCTCCGAGGGCGTCGTTGGCCTGCTCGCCCCGCAGCGGGGGATCGGCGTCGGGCAGGCCCGCGGTGTCGAGGCCGGCCGGACGCAGCAGGGCGGCGGGCAGCGGGTCCGGGGCGAAGCAGGAGATCAGCCGCAGCAGCGTCGTGGTCTCCGGCGCGCCCCGCTCGGCGAGGGCGTCCAGCGACAGCTGCCAGGTGCCGCTGATGAGCCTGCTCAGGTCCTGTTCACCCGGTTCGGCCCCGCGGTCGATCAGGGACGGGTCGACGTCGAGGCGCTTGAGGTATTCGTCCACGGTGACCGACTCCAGCAGTTGGCGGCCGAAATACGCGCCGGCCAGTGAGAGTGCGAGCGGGTGGCAGCCGAGGCGGGCGGCCAGGAGCTCCAGCTTCGCCTGTTCCTCGGCGCCGATGGCCAGATCACGCAGCACGTCCACCGCGTCGGCGATCCGCAGGACGTCCAGAGGGTGTCGGGCGGCGGGGCGCCAGGCTCGCGCGTGCCCGTTCCGGCTGGTGACCAGGACGATGCCGCGCCGGCTGGTCCGCAGCCACAGCTCGTCCCGGAAGACCTCCGGGTCGTCCGCGTTGTCGATGACGAGGAGCCAGCGTTCCGGGGAGCGGTCGAGGTAGTGCCAGACGAAGTCGGCGGCCGCCCGCCGGCTGGTCCGGGCGGCGTCCACCTCGTCCTGCGAGGCGCCGCGGTCGTGCGCCACCGCCAGCATCCCGGACCGGAACGAGGAGGGGTGCGACGCGTTCACCCACAGCCCGACGACGCCGTCCCGCACCGCCTCGCCGAACACGGTCTGGGCGACCGCCGTCTTGCCGCACCCCGCCATCCCGCACACCACATGCAGCCCGTTGCCCGCCGCGGCGGGATCGCGGATGTCGCGGAGGAGCGCCGCCCGCAGTTCGTGGCGGTCCCGCAGGGGAGAGCTCAACGGCGAGGTGAGCGGTACCCGCACCGACTCCGGACTCGGCGCCCCCGGCTCCGCCGCGAGGGGCGGGCCGTGCGCGGCGCCGTACACGGTGATGTACTGGTCTGCACCGGCCTGGTAGATCCGCCCGTGGCCGGTCGCCTCCGCTCCGAACTCCGTTGCTCCGTAAGGGGTCCGACGCGTCATCGCTCGGTGATGTGCTGGTCGCGCCCTGCCACGTAGGCGCGCCCGTGCCCGGAGACCTGGGTGTGGAAGACCGGTCCCGGCGCGGGCCGTTCGGCTTCGGGGAGCGACCCGCGCACCTCGGCGAGCAGCCGCTCCAACTGCTGGGCGACCTCCGGGTCATCGGCCAGGATGCGCCGCAGTCGGCGCTCCCAGTCGCGCACCAGGTCGGCCTCGCCCCGGGTGTCGCCGTCCCCGCGCGCGGCCAGGACCTCCTCGCGGGTCTCGTCCAGCGCCAGCGTCACCTCGTCCGCCTGCGCGGGGCGGAACCGGCGCCAGAGCGCGACGATCCCCTCGCGCGCCTGGAGCCACGCGTCGGTGGCCAGGAGTGCCACCAGTGTGCTGCCGCCCGTGTCGACGATGTCCATGTGCCGCCCCCTCGCCCGGCGATCCGCTTCCGGATCGCCCTGCGATCGTAGGGGCCCGGACCGGCCGAATCCCGGGGAACGCGGACGGGACACCCGCGAAGGGCCGAGGTTGGCCGAATCCCGCCGGACCGGGGTGCGTTCCACGCGCGAGCCCCCCGCCGGCGACCGGCGGGGGGCTCACATCGGGTGCGGCCGCTCAGCAGGCGCCCTGGTCCTTCCAGACGCCCCAGTCGCCGGTGCTGCCGGGGGTCTCGTTCTGGGTCCACCACTGGGCCTTGTACTTATGGCCGTTGTAGGAGACCTCGTTGCCCGCGTTGTAGACCGTGCCGGCCACGTACGCCGGGACCGAGCCGCAGCCACCGGCGGGCGGGTCCGTGGGGTCGGTGGTGGGCGGGGTGGTCGGGTCGGTGGTCGGCGGGGTCGTGGGCCCGGTGGTGGAGCCGCCGATCGCGGTGTTGATCTGGTTCAGCAGGGTGGTCTTGTCGTCCAGGCCGAGCAGGGAGTACATCATCGCGCCGGCCAGGCCGCGCTGCTTCGCGTAGTCGGCCCTGGCCTGGATGGACTTCTGGTCCAGGCCCGTGAAGAACTCGCCGTCCTTGTAGAAGTAGGACGCCTTCGCCTCGTCGTCCCAGTACGTCGTCGCCGGGTTGTCGACGATGCCGCCGAGCTCCTTGTAGTGCGCGATGCCGGCCTGCTGGCTGAGCGGGCGGGGGGAGGAGCCGCCGGTCGCGGACTGGGTCAGGCCGTGGGTGGTCCCCGCCGGGACGCCCTTCCAGCCGCGGTAGTAGAGCTCGTAGCCCAGGGTCAGCTTGTTCGCGGGGAAGCCGCCGGCGATGCCGTAGGCCGGCTTGCCGTCGAGCCAGGAGTCGACCGCGTTGTCGATCGAGTACTTCTCGGTGCCGGGCGCGACCGGGTCGGACGGGTCGTTGGCGCCCGAGTACAGCGGGGACTGGTGGTACGTCGGCCCGTCGCCGTCCCAGGCGCCGTGCATGTCGTACGTCATCAGGTTCGCGTAGTCGAGGTACTGGCCGATCTTGTCGGTCTCGATGTTCGCGATCTTGTCCTGGCCGGCCCCGAAGGCGGCGGTCAGCAGGTACTTCTTGCCGCCGTTGGCAGCGCCGTACGCGTCGAGCTGCTTACGGAACTCCGCGAGCAGCAGCGTGAAGTTCTGCTTGTCCTCAGGGGCGTAGTGGTTGCCCAGGTGGCCGCCCGCGGAGGCGGGGTACTCCCAGTCGATGTCGATGCCGTCGAAGATCCCGGCCGCCGAGCCGGCGCCGCCGAAGCCGCCCTCGACGGGCAGGTTGCCCTTGATGTACTGGTCGATGCAGGAGGAGACCAGCTTCTTGCGGCTCGCGTCCGTCTTCGCCGCGTCGCTGAAGTACTTGGAGTAGGTCCAGCCGCCCAGCGAGATGTTGATCTTCAGATGGGGGTACTTCGCCTTCAGTTCCTTGAACTGGTTGAAGACGCCCACGATCGGCTGGTCCCACTTGTCGGCCACGCCGTCGACACTGTCCGCCGCGCCGAAGGACTTCTGGTAGTCGGCGTACGAGTCGCCCGCACCGTCACCCGCGTTGGGGTTGTTGTCGTCGCCCGCCGCCTTGTTGGCCTCGAAGCACGTGAGGTCCGTCGGGTGGATGTTGCCGAACGAGTAGTTGATGATGTCCAGCTTGCCGGCGATGCCCCGGGTGTCGAGCTGCTTCGGGTAGAAGGCGTTGCCGTAGACGCTCCACTGGTCGTAGTACGCGATGCGCACACCGCCCGCCGAAGCGGAAGCCGGTGCGTCGGCCGCCTGCGCCGAGCCGATGCCGACGGTCGCGGCGAGGCCGCCGGTGGCGAGGGCCGTGCTCAGGAGCGCGGCGATCAGAGTTCTACGGGGGTGCACGTGCGGCCTCCAGCGGGGGAGCGGGTGGTGCTGTGGATGGGCTGGAGCAGTGATAACCGGCCCGTGACCTGCACGTCAACGATTCCAACGAGATTAGGACTAGACCAATTTGATGGTTCATGAGGCGCTGGACGGGCGCCGTCGCGCCGCCGGGCGACCGGGCGCCGCCGGTGACCAGCGGCTTAAGGATCACTTAAAAATGGCGCCGCGAGTGGTACAGCAACGAACCACGCGATGCTGAAAAGTGGAGGCGCGAACCGACTCGGTTCAGCCCCTTGGCCGGACTCCGTTCGCCATTAAGGTCCAGACCTGCGTCGGCCAGGTCTGGACAACGCGGCGTTCGCCGAGCTGGACGACTCACACCCCGCCGGGCCGGTGTCTTCGGATCGGGGCACGGCTTGACCCTCCCCTTACGTCAGGCTCGATGATCGGCCGTGAGGAAAGGGCGGGTGGATGAGCTATTCCGTGGGGCAGGTGGCGGCCTTCGCCGGAGTGACGGTGCGCACGCTGCACCACTACGACAAGTCGGGACTGCTTTCGCCTAGCGGGCGCAGCCGGGCCGGCTACCGGCTGTACGACGAGGCGGACCTGGTCCGGCTCCAGCAGATCCTCTTCTACCGCGAACTGGGCTTCCCGCTGGACGAGATCGCCGAGATCTTCAAGGACCCGCAGGCCAACGCCCTGGACCACTTGCGGGCCCGACAGGAGCAGCTGGAGGCGGAGATCGCCAGGCTGCGGCGGCTCTCCGAGGTGGCCCGCCGGGCGATCGAGGTGGAGCGGACCGGGGTCGAGCTGACCCCGCAGGAGCGCTTCGAGGTGTTCGGCGAGATCACCGCCGACCTGAGTTACGCCACCGAGGCGGCGCTCAAGTGGGCGGACTCACCGGGGCAGCGGGAGTCGATGGCCCGGGCCGCCGCGCACACCAAGGAGGACTGGCGGCGGCTCATGGGCGAGGCCACGGCCTGGCGCGCCGAGCTGCTGGCGGCCTTCGACGAGGGCGAGCCGAGCGACGGCGAACGGGCCATGGACCTAGCCGAGGAGCACCGGCTGCACATCTCCCGCTGGTTCACCGCCTGCCCGCCCGACATGCACCGGCGCATCGCGGACGACTTCGCCGCCGATCCGCGCGCCTTCGCCCTGGTCGTACCGCCGTCCCGGCAACGCCCCGGCCTGGCCGCGTACCTGTGCAAGGCCGTCCACGCCAACGCGGCCCGGCGAGCCCGAGGAGAACCGATGCCCGAGGAGAACCGATGAGAATACTGATCGCCGCCGCCGGATCGCGCGGTGACGTCGCCCCCTACACGGGCCTGGGTGCCGCACTCCGCGCGGCCGGCCACGAGGTCGCCCTCGCCACGACGGACACCTTCGCGCCCCTCGTCCGCGCCGCCGGGCTGGACTTCCGCGCCCTCCCGGGCAACCCGGCGCAGGGCGGCGGCGGGAGCGGCGGCAAGCGGGAACTCATGCGGGCCGCCTCCGCGTTCATCACCGACCTGGGTCAGGGGTTCGCCGACGCGATGACCGACGGCACGGACCTGCTGCTGCTCTCGGCCACGACCGCCCCGCTGGCCTGGCACCTCACCGAGGCCACGGGCACCCCGGGCATCGGCGTCTACCTCCAGCCCACCGCGCCGACCGGCGACTTCCCGCCCGTCGTCATGGGCACCCGCTCCCTGGGCCGCCCCGGCAACCGCCTGGCCGGGCGCTTCGCGCTCCGCATGACCGACCGCCTGTACGCCCCGGCGGTGACCGCGCTCCGCGAACGGCTCGGGCTGCCCCCGGCCACGCCCTCCGAGACGCGCCGCCGCCAGGAGCGCGCCGACTGGCCGGTGCTGCACGGCTTCAGTACCGCCCTGGTGCCCCGGCCCGCCGACTGGCGCCCCGGTCTGCGCGTGGTCGGCAACTGGTGGCCGTACCACGACCCCGAGGGGCAACTGCCCCCGAGGCTCGCGGACTTCCTGGACGCCGGCGCCCCGCCCGTCCTCATCGGCTTCGGCAGCATGGCGGCCGGCGAGGGGGAACGGCTCGGCGAGCTCGCCGAGCGGGCCCTGCGCCGCGCCGGGCTGCGCGGCGTCCTCCAGTCCGGCAGCGCCGGTCTGGCTGCCGAGGGCGACGACGTGCTCACGATCGGGGACGTACCGCACGCCCTGCTGTTCCCGCACCTGGCCGCCGTGGTCCACCACGCCGGGGCCGGCACCTCGGCCGCCGCGCTGCGGGCCGGGGTCCCCGCGGTGACCGTGCCCGTGACCGCCGACCAGCCGTTCTGGGCCGGCCGCCTCGCCGCCATCGGCGCCGCTGACGAGCCGATCCCCTTCCGCGCCCTCACCGCCGACCGCCTCGCCGACGCCCTCGACCGCGTGGTGCGGCAGCGGGCATACCGGGAGGCGGCCGCCAAGGGTGCGAAGCGGATGGCCGCGGAGGACGGGGCGGCGGAGACGGTCGAGGCGGTGCGGCGGCTCAGCGGTGCGTCAGTACGTTGACCACGCGGCCGTTCGGGTCGCGGACGAAGAAGCGGCGGACGCCCCACTCCTCGTCGTGCGGGCCGTACACGATCTCGGCCCCTTCGCGGACGAGCGCGGCGTGCACCGCGTCCACGTCGGCCACCTCCACGCTGAGGTCCGGGTTGACCGGGCCGGTCTCGTCCTTGGTCATGAAGCTGATCTGCGCGGCCGGCTGGGTGGGCGAGGCGAGGGTCATGATCCAGCCATGGTTCATGACCTCCTCGAAGCCGAGCAGGCCGTAGAACGCGGCGTTCTCCCGGAGGGCGGAGGCGTCCGTCCCGGCCTCGCCGTCGGCGCCTACCGGGATGTTGGGGACCACACGGTGCACGGACATGGGTCACTCCTGTCACGTTGATGACGGTCGGTCACCCGACTCACATTAGGGCCTGGCTCCAGGGGGACTTGAGAGGTGGATGGGAGGGTGGCTGGAAACTGTGGGTCGGGCCGGGGCAGACTGGCCAGGTCACAGCCGGGCCGGGGGCAACCCGGCCCATCGAACCGCAGTCTTCCGGGGGCGCCCCATGGTCCAGTTCTCCTCACGCGTGACCGGGGAGGAGCTCCGGCGGATGGCTCACCGCCCGGACGCCCGGGACCTCTTCCCGACCGGGGTGGCCCGGCTCAGCGAGACCCGGTTCTGCGTGCCCGCGCACTGGCCGCGTGCCCACCGCTTCTTCGCCCCCGTCGTCGGCCACCAGGACCCGCTGCTGATTGCGGAAACGATGCGGCAGGCCGCCATGCTGGTCTGCCACGCCGAGCTCGGGGTGCCGCTCGGCGACGCCTTCGTGATGTGGGAG
Source organism: Streptomyces sp. NPDC097595 (assembly GCF_044761525.1). Classification (NCBI taxonomy): domain Bacteria; kingdom Bacillati; phylum Actinomycetota; class Actinomycetes; order Kitasatosporales; family Streptomycetaceae; genus Streptomyces; species Streptomyces sp. NPDC097595. Next base: position 76,684 of record NZ_JBIWCN010000006.1, read on the forward strand.
CTGCGCTACACCACCGCCGCCGGACACCTTGTGCTCGGCGAGGAGCCCTGGGACCTCATGGTCGAGGTGAACTGCTCCGACATCCGCCGCCGGGGCAGCGGTCTCGGCTCGATGCGCGTCGACTTCACGCTGCGCCGGGACGGGGCGGTGCTCGCCGTCTGCGGCTCGCGGATCAGCTGCACCTCGGCCGCCGCCTACCACCGCCTGCGCGGCCACCAGTCCACCGCCGCCCCCGTGCCCCCGCCCCCGGCCCTCGCGCCGATCACCGTCGGCCGGACCGCCGAGCGGGACGTCGTCCTCGCACCGCCCGTCGCCCCGGGACGCTGGCCGCTGCGGCTGGACACCGGGCACCCGACGCTGTTCGGCCGCCCCAACGACCACGTCCCCGGCATCCTGCTCCTGGAGGCGGCCCGGCAGGCGGCCCACGCCACCGTGCCCGGCTTCCTCCCGGTCACCCTGAGCTCCGACTTCCTCCGGTACGTGGAGCTGGACCGGCCCTGCTGGATCGAGGCGACGACCGCGCCGGACGGGGTGCGGGTGCGGGCGGTGCAGGACGGCGAGCCCGTCTTCACCTGCGCCCTCGGGAGCGGCTGACCCGGACCGGCCCCCGCGTCAGGCCGGGTCCGGCAGCCGGGTGCCCGTCCCGCTCACCCGGACCCGCGCGTCGCCCGCCCCCAGCGTCACCGTGAGCGTGCCGGGGCGGCCCATGTCCTCGCCCTGGTGCAGGGTCAGCACGGCGGCCTCCGGCACGAGGGCCAGCTCCCGCAGGTACGCCCCGAACGCGGCCGCCGCCGCACCCGTCGCCGGGTCCTCCACCACACCGCCGACCGGGAACGGGTCGCGGACGTGGAACACCGCGTCGGACGCCCGCCACACCAGCTGCACGGTCGTCAGGTCCAGCCGGTGCATCAGCGCTTCCAGGCGCGCGAAGTCGTAGTCCAGCGCGGCCAGCCGCTCCCGGGTGGCCGCCGCCAGCACGAGGTGGCGGGCCCCGGCGTACGCGATCCGGGGCGGCAGGGCCGGATCGAGATCGGCGGCCGGCCAGTCCAGCGCCGCCAGCGCCTCCGCGAGGTCGCCCGCGGCCACGTCCTCGACGCGCGGTTCCACGCTGGTCAGCGTCGCCCGCAGCTCGTCGCCCTCGCGGACCACGGTGACCGGCACCGTACCGGCGGGGGTCGCGAACTCCACCTCGCCCGGCCCGTCCCGCTCGGCGAGCGCGAGAGCGGCGGCGACCGTCGCGTGCCCGCAGAACGGCACCTCGGCCTTCGGGCTGAAGTAGCGGACGACGTAACCGCGCGCACCGGGCTCCGACGCCTCGGTCCGCCCGGTCAGGAAGGCGGTCTCGCTGTAGCCGAGGTCCGCGGCCACGGCCAGCATGGCCGCCTCGTCGAGACCGGAGGCGTCGAGCACCACCCCGGCGGGGTTGCCGCCCTCGGGGTCGGCGGAGAACGCGGTGTAACGCAGGATGCCCGTCGCGGGGAGATCACTCATGTGCGCGTCAACCGCGCGTCCGGCGACGGCATTCCCGGCCGGGCGCACCGGACCCCGGCGCGCCCCCTCAGCCCCGCCCCACGTACGGCATCGCCGTCGCCATCACCGTCGCGAACTGGACGTTCGCCTCCAGGGGCAGCCCCGCCATGTGCAGCACCGTGCGGGCCACGTCGTCGGCCGCCATCACCGGTTCCACGGCCAGTTCGCCGTTGGCCTGGAGGGTGCCCGTCCGCATCCGTTCCGTCATGTCCGTCGCCGCGTTCCCGATGTCGATCTGGCCGCAGGCGATGCGGTACGGACGCCCGTCCAGCGACAGCGACTTCGTCAGGCCGGTGATCGCGTGCTTCGTCGCGGTGTACGCCACCGAGTGCGGGCGCGGCGTGTGCGCGGAGATGGAACCGTTGTTGATGATCCGCCCGCCCCGCGGGTCCTGCTCCTTCATCTGCCGGTACGCCGCCTGCGCGCACAGGAAAGCGCCCGTCAGGTTGACGTCGACCACCCCGCGCCAGTCCTCGTACGCCAGCTCCTCGACGGGCCCGCCGGGGCCGAACGTCCCCGCGTTGTTGAAGAGCAGATCGAGGCGGCCAGCCCACTCCCGTACGGAGGAGAACAGCGCGGCCACGTCCTCCGGGCGGGTCACATCGGCCGGGACGGTGATCATCCGGGCCTCGGGACCGGCCAGCGCGGCGGTCTCCGCGAGCGGTCCGGGGCGGCGGCCCGCGAGCGCCACCGACCAGCCCGCGCCGGCCAGGGCGAGCGCCACCGCGCGGCCGATCCCGGAGCCGGCGCCCGTGACCACGGCCACCTTCGACGGGGAGTCCTCCACGGAATTCAACAGACTGTTGCTCATGCTGCCGCAGCGTACGCGCAGCCCCGGCGGGGTGATTCGGGGCGGGGCCCCGGCGATTCCCCCGCCCGTACGGGGCCGGACGATGATCATGGTTTCGCCGCGAACGCGGAGTTTGCCCCTGGGGGCACCATCCTGCCGCACTCCTCATCCGGACGACGCCCGCGCGACGCGAACACGTCAGCCTCCGGATGCGCCGGGCCGCTGGACTTCCCCCACACCACCAGTCAGGGGAGGGACAGATGACGCACTCATCGCCACAGCAGGAGCTGCGCGACGCCGCCCGGCACACCGACCGCCGCCGCTTCCTCACGGTCACCGGAGCCGCCGCCGCGCTCGCCTTCTCGGTCGGCCTGCCCGCCGCCGGGACCGCGAGCGCCCGCGAGATGGAGGCCCGGAGGATCGGCGAGGACCCGTTCACGCTCGGCGTCGCGTCCGGCGACCCGCTGCCCGGCTCCGTGCTGCTCTGGACCCGGCTCGCGCCCCGCCCGTTCGAACCCGGCAGCGGCCTCCCGGACGCCCGCGTCGAGGTCGGCTGGGAGCTGGCGTACGACGAGCGGTTCCACCGCGTCGTGCGCCGCGGCACCACGTACGCGCACCCGGAGTTCAACCACAGCGTCCACGTCGAGGTGCCGTTCCTCGCCCCGGACCGCGTCTTCTACTACCGCTTCCGTGTCGGACAGTGGACCAGCCCGGCCGGCCGCACCCGTACGGCACCGGCGCCCGGCGCCCGTAAGCGCGAACTGGCCCTGGCCGCCGTCTCCTGCCAGGCGTACCACGACGGCTACTTCACCGCGTACCAGCACCTCGCCCAGGAGGATGTGGACGTCGTCTTCCACCTCGGCGACTACCTGTACGAGTACGCCGTCACCGCGACCGGCGGCGCCCGCAACTACACCGACCGCACGCTGCCCGCGCTGTTCAACCGGGAGACGGAGACGCTGGAGGACTACCGGCTGCGGTACGCCCTCTACAAGTCCGACCCGGACCTGCGCGCCGCGCACGCCGCGCACCCCTTCGTCGTCACCTGGGACGACCACGAGACCGAGAACAACTACGCGGGCGACATCCCCGAGAACAGCGTGCCGCCGGAGGAGTTCCTGATCCGCCGGGCCGCCGCCTACCGCGCGTACTGGGAGAACCAGCCGCTGCGCACGCCCCAGCGGCCGACCGGCCCCGACATGCGGCTCTACCGCCGCCTGAGCTTCGGCCGGCTCGCCCAGTTCGACGTGCTCGACACCCGGCAGTACCGCAGCGACCAGGCGTACGGCGACGGCTGGCAGACGCCCGGACCGGAGTCCGAGGACCCGAGGCGCACCCTGACCGGCGCCACCCAGGAGCGCTGGCTCATCGACGGCTGGCGCCACTCGCACGCCACCTGGAACGTCGTGCCGCAGCAGGTCACCTTCGCCCAGCGGCGCGATGTGCCCACCGACGCGTTCAAGCTTTCCATGGACTCCTGGGACGGCTATCCGGCCTCCCGCGACCGCATCCTCCAGGGCGCCGAGCGCGTCGGCGTGGACAACCTCATGGTCCTCACCGGCGATGTGCACGTCAGCTACGGCTTCGACATCAAGCGGGACTTCGACGACCCGGCGTCGCGCACGATCGGCACCGAGATCGTCACCACGTCCATCACCAGCGGGAAGGACGGCTCGGAGAAGCCGTCCAACTACACCAACCTGATGGCGGCCAACCCGCACCTGAAGTTCTACAACGGCCGCCGCGGCTACGCCGTCGTCACCCTCCAGGAGCGGGCGGCCCGAGCCGACTTCCGTACGGTCTCCGCCGTCACCACCCCGGGCGCCCCCGTCACCACCGCCGGCTCCTACGTCACCGAGGCCGGCCGCCCGGGTCTGAACCCGGCCTAGACCGCGTCCACCGGGTAGCGGACGCCGATGCGGTCACGGACCGCGTCGAGCGTCCGCATCACCGCGAGTGAACCCTCCAGCGGCACCAGCGGGGACTCCGTCTCACCGGCCAGGACCGCCCGCATCACCTCGGCCGCCTCGTACTGCATCCCCGAGAGCCCCTGCGGCCCCGGGCCCGAGGTGATCTCCTCGGGCTCGGCGCCCGCCCGGTGCAGCACGAAGCCCTCCGGGTGGAAGAAGCTGTGCGGGATGTCGATCCGCCCGGCGGTCCCGATCACCGTCGCGGCCGTCGGGTGGTGCCCGACGATCGAGCAGGACAGCAGCGCGTTGGCACCCGAGTCCCAGCCCAGCAGCATCCCGGTGTTGAGGTCCACGCCCTCCGGCGACAGCAGGGCGTCCGCCTGCACCCGGTCCGGCTCGCCCAGCAGCAGCTGCGCGAACGACACCGGGTAGACGCCCAGGTCCAGCAGCGCCCCGCCGCCCAGCCGGGGATCGCGCAGCCGGTGCTCCGGGCCCAGGTCCGCCGCGAAGCCGAAGTCGGCCTGCACGGTCCGGATCTCGCCGATCGCCCCGTCCCGCACCAGCTCCGTGAGGCGCCGGACCACGGGGTTGCAGTAGGTCCACATCGCTTCCATCAGGAAGACCCCGCGGTCCCGGGCCAGCTTCACCAGCTCCCGCGCCTCGCGCTCGTTCAGCGTGAACGCCTTCTCGCACAGCACGTGCTTCCCGGCCTCCAGCGCGAGCGCGGCGGCCTCCCGGTGCGCCGAGTGCGGCGTGGCCACGTACACCACGTCGACCTCGTCGTCCGCGACCAGACCCGCCCAGTCGCCGTACGCCCTCGGTATCCCGAACCGCTCCGCGAACGCCCGCGCCGAGGCGTCCGAGCGGGACGCCACGGCCACCACCTCCGCACCGGGCATGGCCAGCAGATCGGCGGTGAACGTCGCCGCGATCCCGCCGGTCGCCAGCACGCCCCAACGGACAGTCCTGCTCATGCACGCTCCCAAAAAGGTGTCGACCATCCCCGCCGAGCTGAGAGCATAGAGCCGGATTCAACAACTATGGAGACGAGAATGCCGGAGAGCGGCCTCAGCGGGGCCCCGCACATACGCACCACCGACACCACCCCGCAAGGGACTCCTCCAACCGGCAGAGCCACCACCGCCGCCCGGCGCACCGGCCTCCTCGTCACCCTCGTCCTCGGCGGCCTCACGGCGCTCCCGCCGCTGTCGATGGACATGTACCTCCCGGCGCTCCCCGCCGTCACCGACTCGCTGCACGCACCCGCCGCCACGGTCCAGCTCACCCTGACCGCCTGCCTCACCGGCATGGCGCTCGGCCAGGTCGTCGTCGGACCGATGAGCGACCGCTGGGGCAGGCGCCGCCCGCTGCTCCTCGGCATGGCCGTCTACGTCCTGGCCACCGCGCTCTGCATCTTCGCCCCGTCCGCCGGGCTCCTCATCGCCTTCCGCCTGCTCCAGGGGCTCGCGGGCGCGGCCGGCATCGTCATCTCCCGCGCCGTGGTCCGCGACATGTACGACGGCGTCGCGATGGCCCGGTTCTTCTCGACGCTGATGCTGATCTCCGGCGTCGCCCCCGTCATCGCCCCGGTCATCGGCGGCCAGGTCCTGCGGCTCACCGACTGGCGCGGCATCTTCGGCGTGCTGACCGGCGTCGGCCTGCTGCTCACCTTCGTCGTCTGGAAGTGGCTCGGCGAGACCCTGCCGCCCGCCGAGCGCCACACCGGGGGCGTCGGCGACGCCCTGCGCACCATGCGCGGCCTGCTCGCCGACCGCGTCTTCACCGGCTACATGGTCGCGGGCAGCCTCGCCTTCGCGGCCCTCTTCGCGTACGTCAGCGCCTCGCCGTTCGTCGTCCAGGAGATCTACGGCGCCTCACCGCAGACCTTCAGCCTGCTGTTCGGCATCAACTCCGTCGGGCTGATCACGGTCGGCCAGATCAACGGCAAGCTGCTCGTCGGCCGGGTCAGCCTGGACAAGGCCCTCACCTTCGGTCTCGTCGTCATCGTGGCCGCCGCGACCGCCCTGCTCCTGATGACCTCCGGGGTCTTCGGCGACGTCGGTCTCGTGCCGGTGGCCGCCGGGCTCTTCGTGCTGATGTCGGCGATGGGCCTCGCGATGCCCAACACCAACGCCCAGGCCCTGATGCGCACCAAGCACGCCGCCGGATCGGCCTCCGCGCTGCTCGGCACCTCGCAGTTCCTGATCGGCGCCATCGCCTCCCCGCTCGTCGGCATCGCCGGCGAGGAGACCGCGGTCCCGATGGCCGTCGTCCAGCTGGTCTGCGCGGCCGGCGCGCTGGTCTGCTTCCTCGGCCTGTGCCGCCCCTGGCAGCGTCCCTCGGCGATCTGACGGGCGCCCCCGCCCCGCCTACAATTCACCGGTGATCGCCACCCTCCCCACCGCGGCCGCCCTGCGCGCGGCCCTCGCCGGACTCCTGGACGGGCTGCCGCCCAAGCAGGCCGGCCAGGCCGTCGACCGGCTCATCGCCCACTACCGGGGCACGATTCCCACCGACGCCCCGGTGCTCCGCGACCGCTCGGACGTGGCCGCGTACGCGGCGTACCGGATGCCCGCCACCTACGAGGCGGTACGGTCCGCCCTCGGCGCGCTCCGCGAGGCCGCCCCCGACTGGGCGCCCGCCACGCACACCGACGTCGGCGGCGGCACCGGGGCGGCGAGCTGGGCCGTCGCGGGGGAGTGGGAGGGCCACCGCACCACCGTCCTGGACTGGGCCGAGCCCGCGCTCGCCCTCGGCCGCGAACTGGCCGCCGCCTCCGGAGCGCCCGCCCTGCGCACCGCCGACTGGCGGCGGGCCCGCATCGGCGAGGACCTCGACCTCGCCCCGGCGGACCTGGTCACGATCTCCTACGTGCTCAACGAGCTCACCGCCCCCGCCCGCACCGCGCTCATCGACGCCGCCGCCCGGGCCGGCCAGGCCGTCGTGGTCGTCGAGGCCGGCACCCCCGGCGGCTACGCCCGGATCATCGAGGCCCGCGACCGCCTGACCGCCGCCGGGCTCACCGTCGCCGCGCCCTGCCCCCACAGCGGCGCCTGCCCCATCGAGCCGGGCACCGACTGGTGCCACTTCTCGGCCCGGGTCAGCCGCTCCTCGCTGCACCGGCAGGTCAAGGGCGGCTCACTGGCGTACGAGGACGAGAAGTTCAGCTACGTCGTCGCCACCCGGTTCACGCCCCTGCCCGTGGCCGCCCGGGTCGTCCGCAGGCCCCAGATCCGCAAGGGGCAGGTGCTCCTGGACCTCTGCACCCGCGAGGAGGGCCTGCGCCGCGACACGGTCACCAAGCGGCACGGCGCCCTGTACCGCGCCGCCCGGGACACCGACTGGGGCGACCCCTGGCCGCCCCCGGAGGACGCGGACTAGATCCGCAGCTCCTGCGTGCAGCACTTCACGCTGCCGCCGCCCTTGAGCAGCTCGCTCAGGTCCATCGGCACCGGCTCGAAGCCCCGCGCCCGGAGCGGGTCGAACAGCCCCGTCGCGGCCTGCGGCAGCAGTACGTGGAGCCCGTCGCTCACCGCGTTCAGACCGAGCGCCGCCGCGTCCGCATCGCCGGCGATCAGCGCGTCCGGGAAGAGCCGCGCGAGGACCGCCCGGCTGCCCGGCGAGAAGGCGGGCGGGTAGTACATGACCTCGTCGGCCGCTTCGTCCAGCACGCTCAGGGCCGTATCCAGGTGGTAGTAGCGCGGGTCCACCAGGTCGAGGCCGATCACGGGGCGCCCGAAGAACTCCTGCGCCTCCGCGTGCGAGAGCGGCGACGACCGGAAACCACGGCCCGCCAGCACATAGGAGGCGGTCACCGCGAAGTCGCCCTCGCCCTCGTTGACGTGGTCCGGCTCGTGGACCTCGGTGAAGCCGTGGCCGAGGAACCAGTCCCGGTGCGCGGCCGCCTCCTCGAACCGTTCCTGGTACGCGAAGCGGGCGCCCAGCACCCTGCCGTCGATCACCGTGGCCCCGTTCGCCGCGAAGACCATGTCCGGCAGCTCCGGCTGCGGCTCCAGCAGGTCGACGGTGTGGCCGAGGGCGCGGTAGCGGTCGCGCAGGTCCTCCCACTGGGTCTGCGCCAGCGGCAGGTCGACCGGCTTGGTGGGATCCATCCACGGATTGATGGAATACGTCACCTTGAAGTGGGCAGGGGCACACATCAGGTAGTGCCGGGGTGTGGCTTCACGAGGCATCGGGACTCCCCACGAATCGTCGCGGCGGCTGGTGGCCGCTGCGGCCGGTGCGTCGCACGGGTGTGTGCGTGCACTCATGGTGCGCCGTCCGGGGCCCCGGCGCTGTGGTCCGAACGGGTGGTTCGCGCGGACGCGGACCCCAGGACATGTCCTTCCTGGTCACCACACGTGCTCTTTCATGACAAAGCGTGTGATAGTGCCCCCCGCGCGGCATCGGCCGTCCCACCCCGCTTCCGGACTCTGGCCACCCGAGGCGCAGGATGGTGGGACCATGGGCAGGGGCAACGCAAAGGCAAGGGGATAGATGGGCGCCGATTTCGGCCGTAATCGCGGCTCAGAGAGCAAGATTTCCCAGTGGCTGCGGCGACGACCCAAGCCGCAGCAGCGTGAGGTCGACGAGACCGCACGGGAGGCGCTGCTCCTCGCTGTCGCCGAGGCCGGAATGCCGATCGCACCCGCCGCACATCCGGTCGGCTACCGATGTTCGTGCGAACGCATCGGCTGTCCCACCCCGGCCCGCCATCCGCTCTCCTTCGCCTGGCAGACGCAGTCCACCACCGACCGCGCCCAGATCGAGCGCTGGGCCCGCAGCCAGCCGCAGGCCAACTTCATCACCGCGACCGGCATGATCCACGACGCCCTGGACGTCCCGCTGGCCGCCGGTGAGCAGGCCCTGGAGCGGCTCCTCGCCGCCGGGGTCGAGGTCGGCCCGGTGGCCCGCTCCGGCGACGACCGGATGCTGTTCTTCACCGCGACCCGCGGCACCCCGGAGGACGAGGACGAGTGGTGGCCGTGCGAGCTGGACTGCCACCCCGAGACGATGGACGAGCACCCGGGCCTGCGCTGGCACTGCCGGGGCAGCTATGTCCTGCTCCCCCCGGCCCAGCTCCCCGGTGAGCTGGACGTCGCCTGGCTGCGCGGCCCCGAGCACCCGCTGCCCGACCCGCTGACGCTCCTGGAGACCCTGACCGACGCCTGCGCGCGGTTCGTCGGCTCCGAGGGCCAGAGCGAGGTCGACCACGAATCGGTGGCCTGGCCGCTGCGCCGGTAGCCGGGGCGCGGGGTCATGACAGCCCTTACGAGCCCTTCGCCGAGGTCAGCCCCGGCAGCCGGCTGAGCACGGTCACCCGGCCCGTGCCGGCGCCCTTCTTCGGCACGTACACCAGCTGGCTGGAGACCCGCTCCTTGGTCAGCGTGCTCTTCACCTCACCGGTGAGCAGCGCCTCCACATCGGGATCGACCGCCGGGCGCAGCCCCCGCGCGGCGGTCTGCCGCTCGAAGTGCCGGCTGCTGAAGAAGACCAGCGCCCCGCCGTCCTCGGTGACCAGCCCCAGCGGGGCGTACGCACCGGCGTCCAGCGGCTGGTCGGCGTACTGGTACGAGAACCCGGCCCGCCGGGTGTTCAGCCGCGCCTCCCGCCACTCCGAGGTGGCCGCCCCCGGCGCGAACACGTCCGGGGCGCCCTTCTGGAGGTACTGCGTGTAGCGCGTGCCGAGATCGCGAGGGGCCACGGCCAGGCCCGGTCCGTCCGCCGCGACCGGTGCGGCGTCCTTCGCGACGGCGGGCAGCTGGTTCTTCGTGACGACCGACAGATAGGCGGCCTTCCAGCCCGCGCCGGGGCCGGTCTTCGTGAAGGCCAGCAGCCAGCGGCTGTTCCGCCCGCTCCCGTCCGTATCGCGGTTGGCGCCCGTGTCGGCGAGGAACCAGCGCGGCCAGCCCGCCTTCTCGGGGATGACGAAACGGGCGTCGGTCAGCTTCAGCGGCTGGTGCCGGGAGTTGCCGGTGGGCGCTATCCGGTGCCGGGCCTTCAGCCCCGCCTGGTTGACGGCGCCGAGCGAGCCCGTCACCACGTCCGCGTCCAGCGCCGGATCGTACGCCTTGTCGGCTGCGTTGTACGCGGCGGTGAACTCCTTCAGCGCCCGGGCGGCCTCAGTCCTCGTCGCCGCCGGTACGACTTCCCGCTCGCCGTGCACCGTCACGCACCCGCTCGCCGTCAGGCTCAGCACCGTCGCCACCGCGAGCCCCGCCGCCCGCCGCACCGGCCCCAGACTTCTCATCCGCTGCTTTCCGCGCCTTCTGATCCGTCGCCACTGACCGTCCGAACCCTACCGGGGACAGGAACAGCGCGAGGGTCGGGACGAGATACAGCGCCCAGACGGTGAGTTGGAGGACGGTGGGGTCCGGCTGGAAGTTGAACGTGCCCTTCAGCAGCGTCCCGTACCAGCTGTCCGGCGGGATCGTGGAGCTGATGTCGAACGCCCGGTCCTGCAGGCCGCCCAGGAACTCCGCCTCCTGGAGGTCGTGCACGCCGTACGCCAGCACACCCGCGGCGACGACCACCAGCATCCCGCCGGTCCAGGTGAAGAACTTCGCCAGATTGATCTTCAGCGCGCCCCGGTAGAACAGCCAGCCCAGCACGACCGCCGTGAGGATGCCGAGCACCGCGCCGATCATCGGATGCCAGCCGTCGTCCGCCGCGTGCACCGCCCGCCACACGAACAGCGAGGTCTCCAGGCCCTCCCGGCCGACCGCCAGGAGCGCGGTCGCGACGAGCGCGCCGGTGCCCATGGCGAGCGCCGCGTCCAGCTTGCCGTGCAGCTCCGCCTTGAGATGGCGGGCGGTCCGCCGCATCCAGAAGACCATCCACGTCACCAGGCCCACCGAGACGATGGACAGCGAACCGCCCAGCGCCTCCTGCGCCTTGAACGTCATCTCCTGCGAGCCGAACTCAAGACCGGCGCCGAAGCCCAGGCTGACGACGACCGCGATCGACACACCGATCCAGATCGGCAGCAGCCTGTCGCGGTTGCCGGTCTTCACCAGGTACGCGATGAGGATGCAGACGACCAGGCTGGCCTCAAGGCCCTCACGCAGCCCGATCAGGAAGTTGCTGAACACGTCTCGGTTCCCTTTCCGCTTCGAGTCCCGTTACGAGAACAGCGCCCGGCCCCACCAGTCGTCCTTGTCGCGGACGCCCGGCGGGACGGCGAAATGCGCCGAACCCACGTGCTGGATGTACTCGTTGAGTGCGTCGTGTGCCGCCAGGCGCCGTTGCAGGGGAACGAACGCCTTGCGGGTGTCGCGTTGGTAGGCCAGGAAGAACAGCCCCGCGTCGAGCCGGCCGAGGCCGTCGGTGCCGTCCGTGAAGGAGTAGCCCCGGCGCAGGATCGTCGCCCCGCCGTTGCTGTCCGGGTGGGCGAGGCGCACATGCGCGGTCGGCAGCATCGCCTTCAGGAACGGCTCGTCGCGCTCCTTCGACCTGCCGACCGGCGCCCCCTCGCCCTTGTCGCGGCCGAAGACGTCCTCCTGCTCCTGGAGCGAGGTGCGGTCCCAGGTCTCGATGTGCATCCGGATGCGCCGGGCCACCAGGTACGAACCCCCGGTCATCCAGCCGGGCCCGTCCCCGTCCCCGACCCACACGTGCTTGCCGAGGGCGGCGGTGTCGGTGCCGGAGATGTTCCGGGTGCCGTCCTTGAAACCGAGCATGTTGCGCGGGGTCTGCGCGTCCGGCGTGGTCGAGGACGTCTTGCCGAAGCCCAGCTGCGACCAGCGGATCGCGACGCGGCCCATGCCGATCCTGGCGAGATTGCGGATGGCGTGCACCGCCACCTGCGGGTCGTCCGCGCACGCCTGGACGCACAGGTCGCCGCCGCTGCGGGCCCTGTCGAGGTTGTCACCGGGGAACTTCGGCAGGTCCACCAGCGCCTCGGGCCGCCGCCCTTCGAGACCGAACCGGTCCTTCGCGAACAGCGAGGGCCCGAAGCCGATGGTCAGCGTCAGCCGGGACGGCCTCAGCCCCAGCGCCTCGCCCGTGTCGTCCGGCGGCGCCTCGGGCAGACCCCCGTACGCCCCGTCGCCGACCGCGTGCCCGGCGGTCATCCGCTCGGCCGCCCGGGTCCACTCCTTGAGCAGCGCGACCAGTTCGGCCCGGTCCTTCGTCGTCACGTCGAACGCGGCGAAGTGCAGCCGGTCCTGGACGGCGGTGGCGATCCCGGCCTGGTGCGCCCCGTGGAACGGCACCGCGGCGCCGCTGTCCGCGGCGGTGGCCCGGCCGTCGTCACCGGAGCGGGCCGCGGCGACGCCCACGCCGGCCGCGGCGGCGCCGAGCGCGAGCCCGGCACCGCCCCAGCCCAGCAGCGCGCGGCGCGACGGGGCGCTGCCGTCGGCGGGTGCCTCGCGGGTCTCCTCGGTCATGCCCGGAGCCTCTTTCCGGCCGGTTACTTCGTGACCGCGGCGGCCAGCTTGGACAGCGGCTCGGCCAGCGCGTTGACCGCGTCCGACAGCTCCTTGCGGTCCGCCTTGCCGACCTTCTCGTAGGAGGTGAAGTCGTACGAGGACGGGTTCGCGCGGTACTTCTCAAGCAGCTTGTTCAGCTCGGCGAACCGCTTGTCCAGGGTGGCGGTGAGCGTGGCGTCGTTCTTCGAGGCGATCGGCTTCAGCAGCTGGTAGGACTGCTCGGCGCCCTCGACGTTGGCCTTGAAGTCGACCAGGTCGGTGTGGCTGTAGCGCTCCTCCTCACCGGTGACCTTGCCGGTGGCGACCTCGTCCAGGAGCTCCTTGGCGCCGTTGGCCATCGAGGTCGGGGTGATGTCGGCGGTGCCGACGCGCTTCTGCCAGTCGGTCAGGTCCTTGTGGAGGACCGGCGCGAGGGCCTTCTCCTCGGTGCCGAGCTTCTTGTCCTGCCACAGCGCCTTCTCCAGGCGGTGCCAGCCGGTCCACTTCTGGCCGTCCTCCAGGCCGTCCGCCCGCACGTCGACCTTCGGGTCGATGTCGCCGAAGGACTCGGCGACCGGCTCGGTGCGCTCCCAGCCGATGCGGGAGTTCGCGTACGCCTTCTTCGCGGCCTCGATGTCCCCGGCGGCGACGGCGTCCGTGAAGACCTTGACCTTCGGCAGGGTCTCGTCGGCCTGCGCCTGCACATAGGTGCGGTACGCGGCGACGGCCTTGTCCATCTCGGGGCTGCGCTTGGCCGCCTTGCCGCCGCTGACCTCGATCTTCTGCCGGATGCCGTGGCCCTTCATGCCGGGCTTGCAGGCGATCTCGTACGAACCGGCCTTGATCTCGGCCGTGATCGTGGCCTTGGTGCCGGGGCCGATGTTCTCGCGCTCGGCGACGATGCGGTCGTCCGGGAAGAGGACGTAGACCTCGGTGACCTTGGAGCCCTTGTTCTGCACGGCCAGCTCGATGTGCCCGGCCGGCAGCTTCTTCTTCGAGACCGCGCAGGAGTCGTCCTTGGCGACGACCTGGACGGCCCCGTCGCCCTTGCCGTCGCTCTTCTCGGCGCAGCCCGTGACGGCGGTCAGAGCGGCCGCGGTGGCGGCGGCGGTGACGACGGAGAGACGAACGGCTCGCATACGGGCTCCACTTGAGGATGAAGAAAGAAGACGGGAAGGCTCGGACAAAGGTGGGTGAGGCGGACCTAACTTAGCCGAGGCTTACCTGTCCGATACCCACCCGCGCAGTGATTCAGCTCTCACTGTGCGGGCCCGGAAACGGCCGGATCACGGCCGACCCATGGACGTACCCCGCACAGGTAATGCACAGGTCAAGCGGTGCGGTCGGGGACCACCAGCGGCACCCCGGTCCGCGGATGCGGGAACACCTCCACCGGCTGCCGGTAGACCCGGCCGAGCAGCTCACCGGAGAACACCTCGCCCGGCGGGCCCGCCACCGCGATGCGCCCCTCGTGCAGGACGGCCGCCCGGTCCGCGTAGGCGGCGGCCAGACCCAGGTCGTGCAGGACGACCACCACCGCGTCCCCGGCGGCGGCCCGCTCCCGGCAGATCCGCAGCACCAGCTCCTGGTGGCGCAGGTCCAGCGCGGCCGTCGGCTCGTCCAGCAGCAGCAGCGGGGCCCGCTGCGCCAGGACCCGGGCCAGCGCCACCCGCGCCCGCTCCCCGCCCGACAGCGCGGAGAAGGGGCGCCCGGCGAACCCGGTGACCTCGGTGGCCGCCATCGCCTCGGCGACCGCCGGATCGTCCTCGTCGGCGCGGTCCGTCCCGGCCCAGGGCGCCCGGCCCATCCGGACGACCTCCTCCACCGGGAACGGGAAGGCGAGGGCCGCTGTCTGCGGCAGGACCGCCCGGCGCAGGGCCAGTTCGGGCGCGGACCAGTCGGTGACCGGCCGCCCGTCGATGCGCACGGCGCCGCTCTCGGCGGGCAGGTCGGCGGCGAGCGCGGCGAGCAGCGTGGACTTCCCGGCCCCGTTCGGGCCGACGAGGGCCAGCACCTCGCCCGCGTACGCCGTCAGGTCGATCGAGTCCAGCACCTGCTGTCCGCCGAGCCGGACCCGTAGCCCTGTCACCTCGGCGGCCGGTGTCCCGGCGGGCACGGGCACCGGCAGCTGCCGGGTGTGCGGGGCGAGCAGCTTCCGGAGGGTCTTCATGCCCAACCACCTTGCTTACGACGGGTCCTGCGCAGCAGCCAGAAGAAGAACGGGCTGCCGAAGAGCGCGGTCAGCACCCCGAGCGGCAGCTCCGCCGGGTCCGCGACGGTCCGGGCCGCGAGATCGCCCGCGACCAGCACCAGGGCGCCGCCGAGCGCGCTGCCCGGCACCAGGAAGCGGTGCCCGGGCCCGTTCGCCATGCGCAGCAGATGCGGGACGAGCAGCCCGACGAACGAGATGATCCCCGCGACCGCCACGGCCGCCGCCGTCAGCAGCGCCACGACCAGCACCAGCACCAGCCGCAGCCGCTCCACGTCCACGCCCAGATGCCGGGCGGGCCGCTCGCCGAGTGCCAGGAGGTCCAGCTTGCGCGCGTAGAAGGGGGCGATCAGCAGCCCCAGCGCCGCGCACGGCAGGACGGCGAGCACCTTGGGCCAGGTGGCCTGGGCCAGCGAGCCGAGCTGCCAGAAGGTGATCTGGGTGATCTGCGCGTTGTCCGCGAAGAAGATGAACAGGCCGATCAGTGCGCCCGCGAAGGCGTTGACCGCGATCCCGGTGAGGATCAGCGTCACCACTTCGGTCCGCCCGCCCGACCGCGACAGCGCGTAGACGAGGAGCACGGTCAGCAAGCCGGCGACGAACGCGCAGACCGTGATCGTCCAGTTGCCGAAGAAACTCAGCCCGAGCGCGATCGAGGCGACCGCGCCGACCGCCGCGCCGGCCGAGATCCCGATGACCCCGGGCTCGGCGAGCGGATTGCCGAACACGCCCTGCATCAGGGCCCCGGCGCACCCCAGCGAGCCGCCGACGAGCAGCGCGAGGACGACCCTCGGCAGCCGTACGTTCCACAGGACGCTCTCGCCGACCCGGTCGAGCGCGTGCCCGCCCAGCCCGATCCGGTGCTGCACGGACGCCAGGACGTCACCGAGCGGGATGCTGTACGCGCCGAGTCCGGCGGACAGCAGACAGCCCACGACCAGGGCGGCGAGGAGTCCGGCGGTGAGCGTGAAAGCGGTGGAGCGCCGGGCCCGGGGCAGGGCCGCTGGAGCCCCGGGTCCGGCAGTCTTGGCGGGGATCTCGCAGGAAGCCGTCACTGGTCCACACCGCTCTCCGGGTAGAGCTGCTCGACCAGTTCGCTCAACACGCGGTCGGTGCGCGGGCCGTAGTTCAGCAGCACGCCGTCGTCGATCGAGACGATGCGCCGGTCCATCCCGGCCGGGGTCTCCGCGACGCCCGGGATCTTCACCAGGCCGTCGATCCCGCCGACCGATTCCAGCCCCTTCGTCATGACGAGGATCGCGTCGGGGGCGGCCTTGGCCAGGGCCTCGCTGGTGATGGCGGTGAAGTCCTTCTTCAGCCCGGACGCCTTGCCCGCGTCCACCGCCCCCGCCGCCTCCAGCAGCGAACTCGCCCCGGAGTCCCGGCCGCCCAGCAGATAGACGGAGGCGGAGCCGCGCAGATACAGGAAGGCGACGCGCGGCTTCCCGCTCCCGTCGGCCGGTGCGGGAACCGACTCGCGTACGGCGTCGATACGGTCCTGCGTCCGCTTCTTCAGGGTCTCCCCGGCCTTCGGTACGCCGAGGGCGGCGGCCACGGTGTCGATCCGGCGGCCCACGTCGGACAGGTCCTTCGCGGGTTCGACCACCACGAGCGGAATCCCGGCGTCCCGGATCTGGCCGATCGCTTCCGCCGGACCGGTCGTGGTGTCCGCGAGGACCACGGTGGGCTTCAGGGACAGCACGCTCTCCGCCGACACGTCGTGGGCACGGGTCACCACGGGCAGCTTCTCGGCCTGTTCGAAGGTGGCGGTGATGTCACGGGCCACGACCCGCTTGCCGAGCCCGAGCGTGAACACGATCTCGTTCAGGCTGCCGGTGAGCGGCACGATCCGGTCCGCCGAGGTGATGGTGGTCCGCTTGCCGTCCGCCGAGTCCACGGTGACCGGGAGCTTGGGCGCGGCGGTGCCCGTCAGCGGTTCGATCCGGTCCGCGTCCGCCCCCGAGGAGGCCCCGGTGGCGGCGGACTTCGCCGAGGGAGCGTCCGTACCGCCGCAGCCGGCCAGGAGCAGGGCCGAGGCGAGCGCGAGGGCGGTCGCCAGGGTGCGCGTACGCCGTGCGCCACGGCCCGGTGGGGCGAAGTCCTGCGTGCAGCGCACGGGGCACCGTCCTGTCGTTCTACGGCTCGTACTACGGCGAGCAGTTGGTGGTGGTCTGCGAAGAATGTGACGGAAGGGGTACCGGCACAGGATGTTCATACCTTAGGTTAGCCTTACCTGAGTTGCTAGCCCTCGGAGGGGTTCCATGCCATCGTTCAGACCTGCCCGCCTGCTCGCCGTGGCGCTGCTCGCGGTCCTGCCGGGTGCGCTGCTCCCGGCCACCGCCGCGCAGGCGGCGAGCCGCACGGTGCAGGGCGGACGGCTGGACTGGGGCATCAAGTCCTCGTTCCAGAGTTACGTCACCGGGCCGATCGCCCAGGGGAGTTGGGGGCTGACCGGCGGCGCCGCCACGGTCGGCGGCAGCCAGTTCCGCTTCCACTCCGCGACCGGCTCGTACGACCCGGCGACCGGCGCCTTCCGGGCCGGCTTCTCGGGCGGCGTCCGCTTCACCGGCCACAAGAAGTCGGACGGCTCCTACGAGCTGGACCTCACCATCAGCCGCCCCACCGTCCGCATCCAGGGCGGCAGCGGCACCTTGTACGCGGACATGACCAGCAAGGAGCGCGGCAGCGGGCGCGTCACCACCGCCGCCCAGGTCCCGCTGGCCACGCTCGGCCTGTCCGGGATCGACATGCGGGGCGGTACCACCCCCGTCGCCCTCACCAACATCCCGGCCACGCTGACCGCGCAGGGCGCCAAGTCCTTCGCCGGCTACTACACCGCCGGCACGCCCCTGGACCCGGTCAGCCTCTCCGTGGACACCAGGGGCCAGGCCGCGAAACCCTCCGAGTCCCCCGCGAAGCCGGGCGGGAGCGCCGAGCCGAAGAAGAAGTCCACGGCCGGCCGCTTCGAGGACGCCGCCGTCGACTGGGGCGTGCGCCGCACCTTCCGCGAGTACGTCACCGGCTCGATCGGTCAGGGCGAGTGGACCCTCTCCGGCGGCGCCCAGGACGGCGGCGCGCTCTTCCGCTTCCCGAAGGGGAAGGGCACGTACGACCCGGGGAGGAAGACCCTGACGGCCGCTTTCGCGGGCAGCGTCCGCTTCACCGCGCACGACGGCCTCGATCTGAAGCTGTCCCGGTTCGCGGTCGCCCTGAAGTCCGGCAAGGGCACGCTGAGCGCCGATGTCCGGAGCGACGGCAAGGCCACCGGGTCCGTCCCGCTCGTCACCTTCGCCGCCGAGGACTTCGCGCCGAAGAAGGGCCTCGCGGTCCTCAGCGAGGCACCCGCCACCCTGACCGCCGAGGGCGCGAAGGTCTTCGGCTCGCTCTACAAGGCGGGCACCGCGATGGACCCGGTCTCGCTCGCCGTGGCCACCGACGCGAAGGCCCAGCTCCCCGCCCTGCCCGACCTGGGCAGCGACGCCTCCGCCTCGCCCGAGCCGACCGGCAGCCCGGCGGCGAAGGCGGCCACCGTCCCCACGGCGGCCGAGGAGGACGACGACTCCCGGACCGGGCTCTACCTGACCCTCGGCGGCGCCGGACTGCTCGCCGCCGCCGCGGTCACCGTGCTGCTGCTCGTACGCCGCAACCGGGCGACGCCGGACGCCTCTTCCTGACCCCCCGCACCACCCGTCCCCCCCATCACTCCCGTACACCTGTTCATCTCTGAGGAGACCCCGACCATGGCAGCCACCCGCCGCCCCATAACCCTCGCCGCAGCCGTCGCCACCGCTGCCACCCTCGGCGCCGCACTCGCCCTCCCCGCGCTCGCGGCCGACCGCTCCGCGCCGAACGCCACCGGCGCCGCGCCGACCATCGAGCTGAAGGACGGCACGCTGGACTGGGGCTTCAAGGAGTCCTTCCGCCGGTACATCGGCGGCGCCGGCAAGATCACCGTCAAGGACGGCGCGAAGCAGGCCGAGAACAACGGCGTCTTCACGTTCGTCAACGGCAAGGGCACCTACGACACCGGCACCCACGCCACCGACACCGCGTTCGAGGGCGGGGTCAACTTCTCCGCGCACGGCGGCGTCCTGGACATCACGCTCTCCGACGTCAAGGTCTCCACCCTCGGCACGGGCGGCGCCATCACCGCCGACGTGGCCACCCCGCAGGGCACCCAGAACGACGTCGCCGTCGCGGACCTGGACCTCTCGGCGGTGAAGCCGGGCCAGGGCGCCGGCGGTGCGATGGTCTTCAAGGACATCCCGGCCAAGCTGACCAAGGCCGGCTCCGAGGCGTTCAACGGGCAGTACAAGGAGGGCGAGGTGCTGGACCCGGCCACGCTCACCGTCACGGCGGCCGCGGCCCCGACCGGGAAGCCCACTGAGAAGCCGACGGACAAGCCGACCGAGAAGCCCACGGAAAAGCCCACCGAGAAGCCGACCGGGAAGCCCACCACCAAGCCGACGGCCAAGCCCAGCCCCACCGCCACCGCCACCGACAAGCCGGCCGCCGAGTCGGGCGACATCGTGGACGGCACCCTGGACTGGGGCGTGCGCGCCTCCTTCCGCTCCTACGTCACCGGCCCCATCGCCCAGGGCAAGGTCGAGACGACGTCCGGCGCGAAGGCCACCGCGGGCGGCTACCGCTTCCCCGACGCCACCGGTACCTTCGACGCCGCCGGGCAGAACCTCAAGGCCACCTTCGGCGGGAAGGTCCGCTTCCTCGGCCACCAGGAGGACGGCGCCTACACCCTCGACCTGTCGCTGTCCCACCTGAAGGTCCAGGTCTCCGGCTCCAAGGGCACGCTGCTCGCCGACGTCTCCTCCAAGGACCGTGCGACCAAGAAGGTGACCACGTACACCGGTCTGGCCGTCGCCGACCTGAAGCTGCCCGCCGGCAAGCTCGCCGCCAAGGACGGTGTGGTGACCCTCTCCGGCGTCCCGGCGACCCTGACCTCCGCCGGCGCCACCAAGGCGTTCGGCGGGATGTACCAGGCGGGCGAGGCGCTCGACGCGCTGACCGTCGCGGTCTCCCTCGACAAGGACGCCACGCTCCCGACCGGCTCCACCACGGGCGGCTCCACGACCGGCGGTTCCACGACCGGCGGTTCCTCCACCGGCGGCGGCAGCGTCGGCGGCGCCGGCACGGTCGGCGGCTCGGGCGCCCTCGCCTCCACCGGCTCCGACGTGCCCACGGGCTCGCTGCTCGCCGCCTCGGGCCTGATCGTGGCGGCCGGTGCCGGAGCGGTCGTCGTGGCGCGCCGTCGCCGCACCACCGCCTGACCCACCGCACACCGGACGACACCGCCCGGGTACCGGCCCTTCCGTTGGGGCCGGTACCCGGGCGGGTGCTTGAATGCGGGCGTGAGCGACTACGACGTACCCGCCGGCACCGACATCCTCCGCGTGTTCTGCGGCCCGGACGGCCGGCACGGCAACGCCCTCGGTGTCGTACGCGACGGGCGCCGCATCCCCGACCGCGCGGACCGGCAGGAGCTCGCCGGGAAGCTCGGCTTCAGCGAGACCGTGTTCGTGGACGACCCCGAGCGGGGCCGGCTCGACATCTACACCCCGGGGCTCCGGCTGCCGTTCGCCGGGCACCCCGTCGTCGGCGCCGCCTGGCTGCTCGACCTGGAGGTCCTGGAGCTGGAGGTGGGCGACGTGTTCGCCCGCCACGACGGGGAGTTCTGCTGGATCACCGCCCGCCCGGAGTGGGCGCCGCCGCGCACCCTGAAGCAGTACGCCTCGGCCGCCGAGGTCGACGCGCTCCCCGCACCGCCGCCCGGCGAGGGCTGGCTGTACGCCTGGGCGTGGGAGGAGGAGGCGGCGGGGCGCGTACGGGCGCGGGCGTTTCCGCGCAGGGACGATGGGATCACCGAGGACGAAGCGACGGGAGCCGCGGCCCTGTTGCTGAGCGCGCACCTCGGGCGCGCGCTCAACATCACACAGGGCCGCGGCTCCCAGATCCTCACGGCGCCCGCGCCGGACGGCACGGTGGAGATCGGCGGCAGGGTGGTCCTGACCCACCACGGCTGACGGACGGTCAGGCGGCGCGGAAGTCCTCGCCCAGCTCCCGGAACACGGCGGTGTTCAGCGCGAAGGCGCGCTTGCACTCGTCCACGATCCGCCGCTTCTCCAGGTCGTCCGCGTTCACCGCGTCCAGCAGCTCGCGGTAACCCCGCTTGAAGGCGGCCGGGTTGGGGATCTCCTCGAAGACGTAGAACCGCACCCCGTCGCCCTTGCGCGCGAAGCCCCAGGTCTTCTCCGCCTTGTCCCGGATGATCTGACCGCCCGACAGGTCGCCCAGGTAGCGCGTGTAGTGGTGCGCGATGTATCCGGCGGGCCAGGTCCTGGCACACTCGGCGACCCGCTCGGCGTACGCGGCGGTGGCCGGCAGCGGCGCCAGGCCCTCGCGCCAGCCCTCGCCCCGCAGATGGGCGAGATCGCGCTCCAGCTCGGCGGTGCGCATCAGCTCGGGCTGTATGAACGGCCCCGCCACGGGGTCCGAGGCCAGCGCCCCGGCGCCCTCCTCCAGTGCGCGGTACACGAACCACAGCTGCTCGGTGTAGCGCGCGTACGCGTCGACGCCGAGGCGCCCGCCGAGCAGGTCGCCCATGAACGTCGAGGTCTCCGCCTCGGTGTGCTGCTCGTGGGACGCGATGCGGATCAGCGTCGAGAAGGGAGTGGCGGTGACGGTTGCGTCCAAGGCGGACCTCCGGGGCCGAGGGGACGGGAAGTACCCTGATCCTCCTACTTAGGCAAACCTAAGTCAACTGTTTGCCGACGCCCTGTCGGCAACTGCGCGGAAACGAAAACGGCCGCCCGGAAGGGACGGCCGTTTCGGAAGCGGGCAGGTCGGGGCGTTACGGCAGGGTCAGGATGTCCGCGCCGGTCTCCGTCACCACGAGCGTGTGTTCGAACTGCGCGGTGCGCTTGCGGTCCTTCGTCACCACGGTCCAGCCGTCGTCCCACATGTCGTAGTCGTGGCTGCCGAGGGTCAGCATCGGCTCGATGGTGAACGTCATGCCGGTCTGCATCACGGTCGTCGCGTGCGGGCTGTCGTAGTGCGGCACGATGAGCCCGGAGTGGAACGAGGTGTTGATCCCGTGCCCGGTGAAGTCCCGGACCACGCCGTACCCGAAGCGCTTCGCGTACGACTCGATGACCCGCCCGATGACGTTGATCTGGCGCCCCGGCTTCACGGCCTTGATGGCGCGCCGCAGCGACTCCTCGGTGCGCTCGACCAGCAGTCGCGACTCCTCGTCCACGTCGCCGCAGAGGTACGTCGCGTTGTTGTCGCCGTGCACCCCGTTGATGTACGCGGTCACGTCGAGGTTCACGATGTCGCCGTCGCGCAGCACGGTGGAGTCCGGGATGCCGTGGCAGATCACCTCGTTGAGCGAGGTGCACAGCGACTTGGGGAATCCGCGGTAGCCCAGCGTCGACGGGTAGGCCCCGTGGTCGCACATGAACTCGTGCGCGACGCGGTCGAGTTCGTCCGTCGTGACGCCCGGGGCGATGTGCTTGGCGGCCTCGGCCATCGCCTGCGCGGCGATCCGCCCCGCGATGCGCATGCGCTCGACGGTGTCGCTGTCCTGCACCTCCGGCCCTGTGTACGGCGTCGGCGCCGGCTTGCCCACATACTCGGGGCGCCGGATGTTTCCGGGCACGGAACGGACGGGAGTGATCTCCCCTGGTACGAGCAGCGACTGGCCAGACATGCCAGCGAGTCTAACCAGCGTGTCCGGGGCACGATGGCACAGAGGAAAGGAACCGATGATGGCCCTGTTCAAGAAGCGCACGGTCGGCAAGCCGGGCGAGTGGTTCTACTGCCTGGAGCACAAGAAGGTCGAGGAGGGCCCCGAGTGCCCGGCCAAGGACCGCTTCGGCCCGTACGCCTCCCGGCAGGAGGCGCAGCACGCGATGGAGACCGCCCAGGAACGGAACCTGGAGTGGGACACGGACCCGAAGTGGCACGACCGCAAGGGCCCGGACGAGGACGGGGCGGCGGGCTGACGGGGGTGCGGGGCCTGTAGGGGCCTTCCCGGCGGCCGGCCCCCGGGCTCAGGCCGCCGGCTCCACGTCCAGTCCCGCCGTGTGCTGGGCGCGCCGGCGCAGCGCGTCCTCGTCCGTCTCGGAGTCGTACGTGAGCAGCTTGGGCAGCGCCGCCGCGAGCAGCGCCACGGAGGCGACGCAGGCCACGCCACCGGTCCAGATCGCCGGCCGGGTCCCCGTCCACCCCGCCATGCCACCCGCCCGGACCTGGCCGAGCTGCGGTCCGACGCTGTACGAGAGCACCTCGATGCCCGCGAGGCGGCCGCGCAGCCCCTCCGGGATGGTCTGGTTCCAGATGGTCGACCGGCCGAGCCCGCTGAGCATGTCGCCCGCCCCGGCGAACCCGAGGCACACCAGCACCAGCCACACATTGCCGAACCAGCCGGCCGCCGCGATCGAGAGCCCCCAGACGGCGGCGCCGCACACGACGAACAGCCCGTGCCGGCGCACCCGCGAGGTCCAGCCGCTGGTCAGGCCGAGCACCAGCGAGCCGACCGAGCCCGCCGCGTACATCAGGCCGAGCGACCAATCTGCGTCCAGCTCGTCCGCGAGAAACGGGAAGATCGTGTTGGGGAACGCGAAGAACATCGCGGCCATGTCGATCGCGTACGTCCCGAGGAGCACCGGCCTGCTCCAGGCGTACCTGGCGCCCTCCACGATGCCGCGCAGCGACGGCTTCCGCCCCTTCTCGGCGGGCGGCGCGGGAGAGAGCCTGCGGCACATCAGGACCGATGCGGCGAAGGTGACCACGGTGATGGAGTAGGCGGTGGCGTGCCCGGCGTAGGCCACCACCAGACCGGCCAGCGACGGGCCCATGATCGCCCCGGCCTGCCAGCGCAGCGAGTTCAGCGCGGCGGCCGCCGGAAGCTGGTCGTGCGGCACGATCCGGGCCATCAGCGAGTCGAGCGCGGGCCGCTGGAGCCCGGCGAGCGCGGAGACCCCGCCCGCGACCACGTAGAGCGGCCACAGCATCGGGTCGGGCAGGGCCGCGTTCACCAGCAGGACCACCGCGAGCAGCCCGAGCCCGGCCTCGGTGGCCAGGATGATCTTCCGCCGGTCGGCGGCGTCGGCGAGGGCGCCCCCGTACAGCCCGCATATGACGAGCGGCACCAGCTCCACCGCGCCCATCGCGCCGACGGCGAGCGGGGAGCCGGTGAGGTCCTTGATCTGGAGCGGCAGCGCGATGAGCGCCATGGAGCTGCCGAAGAAGGTGACGATGCCCTGCACCCACAGCAACCGGAAGTCGGCCGATGACCGCCAGGGCGCGAGGTCGGGGAGCAGAGCGGCCAGCCTGGCGGCGAGGGAGGTGCGAGAGGTCACGAGGAGACATGGTCTGTCGTGATACGTGGGGGATGCAAATGGATTACGCGGGGGCGCCGCACCCGGCCGCGGGCGGCGCCCCGGACCCGCGTGCGCGCCGCTACCAGCGGGGCGGCGGGGGAGCCGTCAGCTGGTCGGCCAACCGGGACAGCCGGTCGCGGAACGTCCGCCGCCCGCCGCGCGGCACCGGCGCCCCGTTCTCCCCGGCGGCGGCGCTGACCAGGTGCTGGACGGTGTCCAGGTCCACGTCGTCGCCGTCCGTCACGGACAGCGCCTCATGGGCGAGCCCGCGCACCTGCGGATCGCCGTTGTCCAGCGAGAGCACCGTCGCCCCGGCCCGCCGGGCGTCGTGCACCCGCTCCAGCAGCCCCTCGCCGGGCCGGTCCGGCGTCACCACGAGCAGCGTCTCGCCGCGCCCGGCCGCCTCGATCCGGCCGAGGCCGACCGCGAGGTGCGCCGGGTCGCCGGGCTCCACGCGGTGGCGCACCAGGGTGGGGCGGAGTTCGGGCAGCCCGGACCAGGTGGACTCGTCCACCAGATGGGCGGCGAGGTGCCAGGGCTCGTACTCCTCGGTCCCCACCAGCAGCAGCCCGCCGCCGTGCGGGACCACGGAGGAGCGGAGCGCGCCGGCGAACCGCCGGGCGGCGGCGGGCCACTGGGTCCTGGCGAGCACTTCACGCAGCAGCGCCACTCGTACGGCATCCATGGCCCGGCATCCTGCACCATGCGGGGGCCCGGGCACCGGCGAAAGGCCCAAGCGCCATCCTTACGGGTGGTGGCCCGGGTCCACGGGCTCCGCCCCGTACGGGCAGTAGTGTCGGGGCCATGACTACGAATGACAGCGGCAGCGCGCCCAAGCCCCCCGCCAAGGACCCCTGGGACCTGCCGGACGTGTCCGGCCTGACCGTCGGCGTGCTCGGCGGCACCGGACCGCAGGGCCGCGGCCTCGCGTACCGCTTCGCGCGTGCGGGGCAGAAGGTGATCATCGGCTCGCGTGCGGCGGACCGCGCGGAGGCGGCGGCCGAGGAGCTGGGCAACGGTGTGCGGGGCACGGACAACGCGACGTGCGCGCGGGAGAGCGACGTGGTGATCGTGGCGGTGCCGTGGGACGGGCACGCCAAGACGCTGGAGTCGCTGCGCGAGGAGCTGGCCGGGAAGATCGTCGTCGACTGCGTCAACCCGCTCGGCTTCGACAAGAAGGGCGCCTACGCGCTGAAGCCGGAGGAGGGCAGCGCCGCCGAACAGGCCGCCGCCCTGCTGCCGGACTCCCGCGTCACGGCCGCCTTCCACCACCTCTCGGCGGTCCTCCTCCAGGACGAGACGATCGACGAGATCGACACCGACGTCCTGGTGCTCGGCGAGGCCCGCGCCGACACGGACATCGTCCAGGCACTGGCCGACCGCATCGCCGGCATGCGCGGCATCTTCGCGGGCCGCCTGCGCAACGCCCACCAGGTCGAGTCGCTGGTCGCCAACCTGATCTCGGTCAACCGCCGCTACAAGGCCCACGCCGGACTCCGCACGACGGACGTCTGAGCCGGGCCCGGTCCGCCCCGGGGCATGGGGGACACTGGACGGGACCGCGCATCACCCCCGACAGGAGCCATCCATGCCCCGCCTCGCCCTCTACGCCCTCGTCGTCTGCGTCCTGGCCCTCGCCGCGGCCGTGACGTCCTTCGTCCAGGGCAGCGTGCTCATCGGCGTCGTCTGGGTCCTGCTGGTCGGCCTCTCCTCGAACATGGCCTGGTACTACCTGCGCCGCCGCCGCGCGGAGGCCGCGTCCGCGGAGTAGCCCGGTCCGGCGGGCTCACCGGTCCCGGACCAAGGCGTGCAGATGCATGTCGTGGCGTCCGTCGTCGTGCAGCCCCGCGCTGCGCTTGACGCCTTCCAGGACGTACCCGCACTTCGTGGCGACCGCGCAGGAGGCGTGATTCCGCGTCGAGTGGTCCAGTTCGAGGCGCCAGAACCCGGCCTCGCCCAGGGCCCAGGCACTGAGCGCCGCGAGCGCGCCGGAGGCCACCCCGGCACCGCGTGCGGCGGGCATCACCCAGTAGGCGGCTTCGGCGGTCCCGTCGCCGAACCGCATGCCGCGCAGCGCGATCCGCCCGCGTACCGCACCGTCGTCCCCGGTGACGGCCCAGTGACCGCCGTCCTCCCGCTGCCAGTCCCGCGCGTAGGCGTCGAACCACTCGCGGACCTGCTCCTCGGTCGAGGGCCGGCGCGGGTGCCAGCGTCGGATCTCCCGGTCCCCGTAGGCGGCGAGGAACATCGGCGCGTCGGCGCGTTCCCAGGGCCGGAGCACCAGCCCGTCGCCGGCGCGGATCACCGGTTGCGCCGACCCGGCGAGCGAGCCGGGGAGGATGGTGGGCGGCGTGGACGGAGCACGATGCATGCCCCATGGTCGCCCGCCGACGAGCACCCGCGTCAAGGCCGCCGCAGGCCCGGCCGCCTCACCCGCTCACCGCGCACACCGCATTCGACCCCTGCCAGAACCGGTACGCGTCCAGGCCGCAATCGGTCCAGAACCCCTGGACCCCCAGGCCCCGCAGCAGCGCGTACACCGCGTCGAAGAAGGCCCGGTTCAGCTCGGGGACCCACAGCAGGGCGAAGACCGCGATCAGGCCGAACGGTGCGATCGGCTCGACCGCGCGGCGGGCCGAGTGCGAGAGCCACGGCTCGATCACCCCGTAGCCGTCAAGGCCCGGCACGGGCACGAAGTTCAGGATGGCGGCCGTCACCTGGAGCAGGGCCAGGAACGCCAGCGCGTTCCGGAAGGCGGGCGGCACCCCGTCCAAGGCGTCCAGCCAGAACGGCGCGGTGCACACCACCGCGAACAGGACGTTGGTCAGCGGCCCGGCCGCCGAGATCAGACTGTGCCGCCACCGGCCGCGAATCCGGCCCCGCTCGATGAACACCGCACCACCGGGCAGCCCGATCCCGCCCATGATCACGAACAGCACCGGCAGCACGATGCTCAGCAGCGCGTGCGTGTACTTCAGCGGGTTCAGCGTCAGATAGCCCTTGGCCCCGATCGAGATGTCCCCGCTGTGCAACGCGGTCCTCGCGTGCGCGTACTCGTGCAGACACAGCGACACGACCCACGCCCCGGTCACGAACAGAAACGTCGCGACCCCCGGCTGCTCGGCGAACCCCGACCACACCCCCCACCCGGCCACGGCCGTCACGGCGGCGATCCCGAGAAAGACCGGACTGATCCGCTGCTGCGCTGCGCTCGCCATGGGCCCGAGCGTAGCCGTCCCCGTCGGGCTGGAAAGCCCCTGCTAGCGTCCCCCCACGTGAACGACAACGTATACGTGGGCAACGCCGGCAAGGACGCCGCGCTCGACCGGGGATGGATCCTCGGGCATTTCAAGGACGCGGGGGATCCCCGGCACAGCGAGGACGTCGAGATCAAGTGGGGCGTCCACCCGGTCGGTGACGAGCGGGCGCAGTGGGTGCGGGGGGAGCACCGGACCGCGTTGCTCGTGCTCATCAGCGGGCGGTTCCGGGTGGAGCTGCCCGGGCGCAGCGTGCTCCTGGAGGAGCAGGGCGACTACGTGGTGTGGGGCGTCGGCGTCGACCACTCCTGGATCGCCGAGGAGGAGTCGGTGGTGCTCACCGTCCGCTGGCCGTCCGTACCTGGTTACGCCGTCGAGCCGAAGGCCCCGTGACGCCGGAGGGCTGACGGCGACACGGCGGAAACGGTTCGCTTCCCGCCCCGGGACCGGAAAGGGTGGGCCCATGACGAGCAGGGGCGGGGCGGCTGTGCGGACACCGGGACGGGTCGCGGAGAATGGGCCCGTGCGCTACGGCATCCTCGGTACGACCCAGGCACTCCGCGACGACGGCACGGCCCTCTCCGTCGGCGGGGCGCGGCTGCGCGCGCTGCTCACCGTCCTTGCGCTGCGGCCCGGCCGCACGGTCCCGGTCGCCGTGCTCGTGGACGAGGTGTGGGACGGCGAACCGCCCGCCGACGCGGCCGGCGCCCTCCAGGCGCTGGTGGGGCGGCTGCGGCGGGCCATCGGGCACGAGGCCGTCGCCTCGGCGGACAGCGGTTACCGGCTGGCCGCCGAGCCGGAGGCCGTCGACCTCTTCCGCTTCGAACGGCTCGCCGGCGAAGGCGCGCGGGCCCTCGCGGCGGGCGACCCGGCCCGTGCCACGGCCGTCCTGAGCGACGCCCTCGCCCTCTGGCGGGGCCCCGCGCTCGCCGACCTCCCCGACCGGCACGCCGCCGCCGCGCGCTGGACGGCCCGCCGGCTCGACGCCCGCCGGGACCGGCTCGCCGCGGGGCTGGCGCTCGGCCGGGCCGCCGAGGTGCTGCCCGAGCTGACCGCGCTCTGCGGGGAGCACCCCCTGGACGAACCCCTCCAGGCGCTCCGCCTGCGCGCCCTGCGCGACGCCGGTCGCACCGCCCAGGCCCTGGCCGCGTACGACGAGGTCCGCACCCTCATCGCCGACCGCCTCGGCACCGACCCCGGGCCCGAGCTGACCACTTTGTACGCCGAGCTGCTGCGGCAGGAGCCCCCGGCTCCCGCGCAGGCCCCCGCAGCCCCCCTGGGCAACCTCCGCGCCCGGCTCACCAGCTTCGTCGGGCGGGAGCGCGAGATGGAGGCCCTGCGCGACGACCTCTCCCGGGGCCGGCTTGTCACCCTGCTCGGGCCCGGCGGCGCCGGCAAGACCCGGCTCTCCCAGGAGGTCGCGGACACCGTCGACACCGCCACCTGGCCGGACGGCGTCTGGCTCGCCGAGCTGGCCCCCGTGGACGACCCGGAGGCCGTGCCGGAGGCGGTGCTCGCCGCGCTCGGGGCCCGGGAGACCGTGCTCAGCGGGGCCGGTTCCGGAGAGCTCCGGGCCGCCGAGCGGGCCTCGGGCGAGGAGCGCGCGGCCGGTGAGTCGCTGGCCCGGCTCACCGAGTACTGCTCCCGCCGCCGCATGCTGCTCCTCCTCGACAACTGCGAGCACGTTATCGAGGCCGCCGCCGCCCTCGCCGATCATCTGCTGGCCCACTGCCCCCGGCTCACCGTCCTCGCGACCAGCCGGGAACCCCTCGGCGTGCCGGGCGAGGCGGTCCGGCCGGTCGACCCGCTGCCGGACCCGACCGCGCTGCGGCTGCTCGCCGAGCGCGGCGCGGCCGCCCGCCCCGGCTTCCGGGTGGACGCGGACGAGGCGACGGCGGCGGCCACCGCCGAGATCTGCCGCCGCCTGGACGGCCTGCCGCTCGCCATCGAGCTCGCCGCGGCCCGGTTGCGGATGCTCACGCCGCAGCAGATCGCGGACCGGCTGGACGACCGCTTCCGCCTGCTGACCAGCGGCAGCCGGACCGTGCTGCCCCGCCAGCAGACCCTGCGCGCGGTCGTGGACTGGTCCTGGGAGCTGCTGGACGACGCCGAGCGCGTCACCCTGCGCCGCCTCTCCGTCTTCGCCGGCGGCTGCACCCTGGAGGCCGCCGAGGCCGTCTGCGCCGACACGGCCGGCCGGTCCGGCGATGTCGCCCGCCTCCTCGGCTCCCTGGTCGACAAGTCCCTCGTGGTCGCTGCCCCGGCGGACGACGGCAGGATGCGCTACCGGCTCCTGGAGACCGTCGGCGAGTACGCGGCGGAGCGCCTGGAGGAGTCGGGCGAGCGGGACGCGGTCGAGCACCGGCACCTCGTGTTCTACCGCGAGCTGGCCCGTACGACCGACCCCCTGCTGCGCGGCTCCGGACAGCTCGCCGCCGTCCGCCTCCTGCAACGCGAGTACGAGAACCTGCGCATCGCCCTGCGCCACGCCGTCGCCGCCCGCGACGAGCAGGAGGCGCTGTGCATGGTGCTGTCCCTGTCCTGGTACTGGCAGATCCGCAATCTGCGCGGCGACGCCCTGCACTGGGCCGACGCGGCTGCGTCCCTCGGCCCCGACCCGTTCGCGGAGCCCGTACAGCTCGCGCCGTCCATCCACGACCGCTGCACCGACGCGCCCCCGCCCATGCGCCAGGAGCTGCTGGAGGAGGCGCGGCGGCAGGTGACCCTGGTGCAGCTGGTCAGCATGGACCACGCGATGGACGAGTGGACGAACGAGGCCAGCATGGCCCGGCTGCGCGCCATCGTCGCCACCTACCGGGCCGGCCAGCCGCAGACCTGCCGCAGCCCCGCCTCGCTCTGGTTCTACGCCGTGATGCTCACCGGCGGCGTCTCGGACCTGCGCCACCTGCTGGACGAAACGGTGCGCGGCGCGCGGGAGTTCGGTTACGAGTGGGAGCTGGCCGCCGCCCTCCAGATGCGGGCCAACGTGCTGGCCAACCGCCCGGACTGGGCCGGTGAGGCCCATCGGGACGCCGACGAGAGCCTGGCGGTCTTCAGCCGGCTCGGCGACGACTGGGGGATGGCCGAGGCGCTCTCCTCGCGCGGCGAGGCCAGCGAGAAGCAGGGCGACTACGTGCGAGCGGCCGAGGACTTCCAGGCCGCCATCCGCTCGGCCGAGAGGCTGGGCGCCCTGTCCCAGGTCGCCGTGCTCCGCATCCGCCACGCCTCCGTGCTCACCGAGCTCGGCCGGGGCGAGGAGGGCGAGGCGGTCATGCGCGAGGTGCTGGCCGACGAGCGGCAGACCGGGCACGAGGCCAGGCCGGCGGCCCGGCTCTTCCTCGCGATGTGGCTGGGCCGGTGCGGCCGGACCGACGAGGCGCGCGAGCAGTTCGCCGCCCTCCAGGAGGAGTTCGCGTCCGAGACCATGGCGGTGTTCGAGGGCTTCGTCCTCGGCGGCCTGGCCTGGCTGGACAACCAGGACGGCGAGTACGCCCGGGCCCTGGAGCGGAGCCGGCAGTCGCTGAAGGGCGTACGGGACCCGCTGACGCAGATGGTCGCGCCGCAGATGGCGGTGATCAATCTGGTCATCCTGGCCTGGGCGCTCGGCGGGCTCGGCGGCGAGGAGGAGGCCGGCGTCGCGGCGCGGCTGCTGGGCACCGGCCGGGCGCATCTGCCCAAGGGCCACTTCATGAACGCGATGGAACGCGAGAACCTGGCCGCCGCCGAGGAGCTGGTCCGCAGCAGGCTCGGGGACGCCGCCTACGAGGCCGCGTACGCCGAGGGCGGCGGCCTCTCCCTGGAGGAGGCCGCCGCCCTCGTGGACACGGTTCCCGAGCAGAGCTCGTAACGTCAGGACTTCTTGCGGAACTTGGACACCGCGAGCGGGGCCACGACCGCCGTGATGACCACGGCCCAGCCGAGCGTCAGCCAGACCGAGTGGCCGAGCGAGGTCCCCATCATGAGGCCGCGCGCCGCGTCCGCCAGGTTCGACAGCGGGTTGTAGTCGGTGAAGGTCTGGAGCCAGCCGGGCATCGTCGTCGGCGGGGCGAAGATCGAGGAGCCGAACTGGAGCGGCATCATGACCAGCATCCCCATTCCCTGAACCGCCTGGGACGTCTTCATGGCCAGGCCGAGCAGAATGAAGATCCACATGATCGCGGCGCCGAACGCGGCCGACAGGCCGATCGCAGCGATCAGTCCGAGCACCGAGCCGTGGAGCTCCATGCCGAGGGCGAAGCCCATGCCCAGCAGGATGAGCGTGGCGACCATCATCCGGCCGAGCTCGACCACGATCTTGGCGACGAGCACCGAGGAGCGTGCGATCGGCATCGTACGGAAGCGGTCCATGACCCCCTTGCGGAAGTCGTCGTTGACACCGCTGCCGACGGCCATGGCGATGTTCATGCCCATCATCGCCATCAGACCGGGGATCAGGTAGTTCAGGTATTCCTGCCGGCCGCCGCCCATGCTGCCGCCGACCGAGCCGCCGAAGACGTACACGAACAGCAGCACGAAGATGACGGGCATCAGCAGCGCGTCGAACATCGACTCCGGATCCTTCTTGATCTGGAGCAGGTTGCGCCGGACCAGGGCTCCGATGTGGCGCAGGTTGTTCCGCAGGCCGATGCCGCCCTCGTCGTGGAGCTTGGCGGCCGGTGCGGAGACGGGCGTGTCGGTGGGGGTGGGCGTCAGAGTCGTCGTGCTCATGCCGCGACCTCCTCGGGGGTCGTGTCGGTGACGGTGGCCTTGTCGCCGGTGATGGCGAGGAACACCTCGTCCAGGCTGGGCAGCGCGGTGGCGACGTGGGCCAGCGAGAAGCCCCGGGTGCCGAGCAGCCCGATGACGGCGGTCAGCTGCTCGTCGCTGAGGATCGGTACGTAGAGCAGGCCCTCGTCCGGGACCGCCTGCGCGCCCGCGACACCGTCGAGACCGGTCTCCCGCAGCGCCTGGGCCATCGGGGCCAGCTCGGCCGGGTCCGAGGGGCGGATCTGGAGGGTGCGGCCGCCGACCTTGGCCTTGAGCTCGTTCACACCGCCGCGGGCGATGATCCGGCCCTTGTCGATGACGGTCAGCTCGTTGGCCAGCTGTTCGGCCTCTTCCATGTACTGGGTGGTGAGGAGCACGGTCGCCCCCTCCGCGACCATGCGCTGCACCTCGTCCCAGACCTCGTTACGGGTACGGGGGTCGAGCCCCGTCGTCGGCTCGTCCAGGTAGAGGACGGCCGGGCTGCCGATCATGGAGGCGGCCAGGTCGAGCCGGCGGCGCATCCCGCCGGAGTACTCCATCGCGGCCTTCTTCGCCGCGTCGGTGAGCGAGAAGCGCTCCAGCAGCTCGTCGGCCCGGGCCCGCGCCTTCTTGCGGGGCAGGTCGAGCAGCCGCCCGATCATGTAGAGGTTCTCCCAGCCGGAGAGCTTCTCGTCGACCGAGGCGTACTGGCCGGTGAGGCCAATGGTGCGGCGCAGGGCGCGGGGCTGCTTCACCACGTCGAAGCCGGCGACGACCGCGGTCCCGGCGTCGGGCGTGATGAGCGTGGAGAGGCAGCGTACGAGGGTGGTCTTGCCGGCGCCGTTGGGGCCGAGCACGCCGAGGACGGTGCCCTCGCGCACATCGAGGTCCACGCCGTCCAGGGCCTTGGTCTCGCCGTAGTGCTTGACCAGTCCCCGCACCTCTACGGCGTTCCCGCCGCGCTGGGGGTTCTTGTCGATTCGCGTCATGCCGACTATCAGACCAGTCGCCACCGACAGGCCGCCGACAGCCGGCCGACAGCCCGCCCGCCCCCGCCGACAACGGCCGACAGCCCGCCGATGGGGGAAGTCGGCGGGCTGTCGTCGTTACCGGTGGTGGTCGTGGAGGGCGCACCCCCGCGGGCTCAGTGGAAGGTGTGCTCCGGGGCCGGGAACGTGCCGCCCACGACCTCCTCCGCGTACGCCTTCGCGGCGTCGCCGAGGATCTGGCGCAGGTCGGCGTACTGCTTGGTGAAGCGCGGCACCTTGCCGCCGGTCAGCCCGACCATGTCGGTGTAGACCAGCACCTGGGCGTCGGTGTCCGGACCCGCGCCGATCCCGATCGTCGGGATGTGCAGGATGCGGGTGACCTCGGCGGCCAGCTCGGCCGGTACGAGCTCCAGGACGACGGCGAAGGCGCCCGCGTCCTGTACGGCCTTGGCGTCGCGCAGCATCTGCTGGGCGGCCTCCTCGCCCCGGCCCTGGACCCGGTAGCCCATCGCGTTCACGGACTGCGGGGTCAGGCCGATGTGGGCCATGACCGGGATGCCGGCGTCGACCAGCAGCTTGATCTGCTCGTGGCTGCGCTCGCCGCCCTCCAGCTTGACCGCGCCGACACCGGACTCCTTGATGAGCCGGGTGGCGTTGCGCAGGGCCTGGACCGGGCTCTCCTGGTACGCGCCGAAGGGGAGGTCCGCGACGATCAGGGCGCGCTTGGTGCCCCGGACGACGGCGGCGGACAGGATGGCGATCTCGTCCATCGTGACGGGCACGGTGGTCTCGTAGCCGAGGTGGCAGTTGCCCATGGAGTCGCCGACGAGCATGACCGGGATGCCGGCCTCGTCGAAGACGGACGCGGTCATCGCGTCGTAGGCGGTGAGCATGGGCCACTTCTCGCCGCGCGCGGTGGCCGCGGCGATGTCGTGGACGGTGACCCGGCGGTTGCTCTTGCCCCCGTACAGCGCCTTGCTGCTGTCGGAGGGGGCACCCGCGGGGGTGGCGGACTGGTTCTGCGCAGCCTGAAGCGACATGGCAGGTGGCTCCTTCGTCATCTCGAGGCGCCCTGACGGCGTCCCCGGATCTCTTCCATGGTGGCATCCCGGAGCCGGTCGCGGGAAGTGGGCCGCCCGGCCGGGCCAACGGGCCTGTCCTCGGTAAAGGTTTTACAATACGAGACGGTCTCGTATCGCAATGCGTTTAGGCTGCTCCTCATGTCCACACCCTCCGGCGCTCCCGCCGTGTCCCAGATACCGGAGGCGGTCCACCGCCGCCGCTGGGCGATTCTCGTGGTCCTGATGTTCAGCCTGCTCATCGTGGTGCTGGACAACTCGATCCTCAACGTCGCCGTCAAGACGATCGCCTCCCCTTCGCCCACCGGCATCGGCGCCACCCAGAGCGAGCTGGAGTGGGCGATCAACTCCTACACGCTCGTCTTCGCCGGCCTGCTCTTCACCGCCGGCCTGCTCGGCGACCGCCTCGGCCGCAAGAAGGTCCTGCTCTTCGGCATCACCCTCTTCGGCATCGGCTCCGCCCTCGCCGCCATGTCCGACACGCCGGGCCAGCTCATCACCTGGCGCGCCCTGATGGGCTTCGGCGCCGCCTTCGTCATGCCGGCCACGCTCGCCGTCCTGATGAACGTCTTCGAGCGCGACGAGCAGCCCAAGGCGATCGGCATCTGGGCCGGCAGCGTCGGCCTCGGCATCGCGATCGGCCCGATCACCGGCGGCCTGCTCCTCGAACACTTCTGGTGGGGCTCGATCTTCCTGGTCAACGTCCCCGTGGTGATCATCGCCCTGGTCGCTATGGTCCTGCTGGTGCCGGACTCGAAGGACCCGCGCCCCGGCCGGCTCGACCCGCTCGGCGTGGTGCTCTCCATCATCGGCCTGGTGCTGCTGGTGTACGGCATCATCCGGGGCGGCGAGCTCGCCGACTTCACCGACGTCTCCGTGCTCCTCCCGGTCCTCGGCGGCCTCGCCGTCCTCGTGGTCTTCGTCCTCCACGAGAAGCGCAGCGCCAGCCCGGCGATCGACGTCTCGTACTTCAAGAAGCCCGCGTTCTCCGCCGCCGTCGCCGCCATCGCCCTGGTCTTCTTCGCGCTGATGGGCGTCACCTTCTTCTCCGCCTTCTACATGCAGAGCGTGCGCGGCTGGAGCGCCCTCCAGTCCGGGCTGCTGATCCTGCCGCTGGCCGTGGCCCAGATGCTCTTCGCGCCCCGCGCCCGGATCGTCGTCGCCCGCTTCGGCGCCCGTGCCGTCTGCACGGCGGGCATGCTGGCCGTCGCCCTCGGCCTGGCCGCCTTCGCGCTCTTCGACGCGGACACGCCCGTCTGGCTGATGTGCGTCGTCTTCTTCGTCCAGGGCACCGGCATGGCCCACGTCATGCCGCCGGTCACCGTCGCCGTGATGCAGGCCCTGCCGCGCGAGAAGGCCGGCTCCGGCTCGGCCGTCAACAACACGTTCCGCCAGGTCGGCGGCGCGCTCGGGATCGCCGTGCTCGGCTCGGTGCTGTCCACCGTCTACCGGGGCGACATCGAGAACCACCTCGGCTCCCTGCCCTCCGGGGCCCGGGACGCGGCGGGGGAGTCCATCGAGGCCACCCTCGCCATCGCGGAGAAGCTGGGCCCCAAGGGCGCCCCGCTGGTCACCGCCGCGCACGACGCCTTCATGAGCGCCATGCACGTCACGGCCCTCGGCTCGGCCGCCGTCGCCCTCATCGGCACCCTCGTCGTCGCCCTGTGGCTGCCGGGCCGCGAGCCGGCCGCGCCCCAGGCCGTACGCGAGGAGGAGCGCCCCGCCCCGGCGGGCGCCGAACGATGACGGTCCCGGCCGCGTCCGGCTGAACCGTCCGGGTGAACCGGGCCGTGTCACGCGGCCCGGTTCACCCGTAGGGACCTGCCCCCTTCCGCGTCGGCGAGAATCGGGGGCGGCGAAAGGTGGTTTCACGTGCAGGCTCAGGCACCGGGCGGGCGGTCCGGCGAGGTTCCCGGCCCCCCGGGACCCGGGGACGACTCCGAGCCGCGCCGGGGACGGCCGCGCAGCGCCGCGACCGAGGCGGCCATCCTGGACGCCGTCGTGGAGCTGCTGGAGGCCGGTGAACCCCTCGCCGCGCTCTCCATCGAGCGCATCGCCCGCACCGCCGGGGTCGGCAAGGCGACGATCTACCGGCGCTGGGCCGGCAAGGAGGAGCTCTTCGTCGACGTGCTCCGCGCCATCGAGCCCCCGGAGCCCGAGGTCTCCGGCACCGGCGGCCTGGGCGACCTGCGCCTCCTGCTGGAGTCGATGCGCAAACGCGGCCTCGCCCAGCGCTCCTCCGTACTGCTGCACAACGTGTTCGCGCAGATGAAGAGCCACCCCAAGCTGTGGCACGAGTACCAGTGCACCGTGATCGCCCCCCGCCGCCTCGCCATGGTCGCCGCCGTCCGGCGCGCCGTCGAGGCGGGCGAGCTGCGGGACGACACGGACGTGGAGCTGATGGACGACCTGTTCCTGGGCCCCATGCTCGTACGCACCATCCACCGGCCCGACGCGCCGCTGCCCGAGGATCTCGCCGACCGCATCATCGCCCTGGTGATGGAGGGTCTCGCGCCCCGGCGCGGACGGATGTGATCGTTACGTCACAGAGCACCGTGTTTCCCCGCTCCTCCGGAACTGCCGGAGCCGCCTCCCACGTCCTCGTGGCAGTACGACCGCCACGGGCGGCATGAAAGACATCGCGCATCCCCTAGGGTCGGGGGCGCGGCGATGTGTACGGCAAGGCAGTGAGGACAGCGCGATGGTGCAGGCGTACAGGGCGGACACCGGGAACGGCGTGGGACCGCAGCGCTCCGGCTCCCGCTTCCGGGACCTGCGCGACAGATTCGTCCGGCGTCTGAGGGACCGGGGCACCTGGCGGCGCGGGATCGTGCTGGCCTGCTGCTCGCTCCTGCTGACCTTCGTGATGGCCTTCCACGCCCAGATCCCGAACACCATCGGCAATCTGGGCAGCCTCTCCGAGACGTTCCTGCCGTGGATCGGCGTGTTCTTCCCGGTGCTGCTCGTGCTCGGCCTGGTGCGCCGCTCGGGCACCGCGCTGGTGGCGCTGGTGCTGCCGGTCGTGGTCTGGCTCAACGTGTTCGGCGGCCTGTTCACGGACAAGTCCGGCACCGGCGGCGACCTCACCGTCGCCACGCACAACGTCAACGCCGACAACCCCGACCCGGCCGCCACCGCCGACCAGGTCGCGGGCTCCGGCGCGGACGTCGTCGCCCTCCAGGAGCTGCCCGCCGGCAAGGTGGCGGCGTACGAGAAGGCGCTCGCCGGCCGCTTCCGGTACCACTCGGTGCAGGGCACCGTGGGCCTCTGGAGCAAGTACCCGCTGAGCGAGACCCGCCCGGTGGACCTCAAGATGGGCTGGGTCCGCGCCATGCGGACCACCGTCGCGACGCCCGAGGGCCCCCTCGCGGTCTACGTGGCGCACCTGCCGTCCGTCCGGGTCAAGCTCCATGCCGGCTTCACCGCCAACCAGCGCGACCAGAGCGCCGACGCCCTCGGCAAGGCCATCTCCCGCGAAACGCTCGCCCGCGTCGCCCTG
Organism: Streptomyces sp. NPDC097595; assembly: GCF_044761525.1. Taxonomy (NCBI): domain Bacteria; kingdom Bacillati; phylum Actinomycetota; class Actinomycetes; order Kitasatosporales; family Streptomycetaceae; genus Streptomyces; species Streptomyces sp. NPDC097595. Next base: position 114,478 of record NZ_JBIWCN010000006.1, read on the forward strand.
CTCGGCGACCTCAACGGCACGATGAACGACCGCGCGCTCAAGGCGGTCACCTCGCAGATGCGCTCCACGCAGGGCGCGGCCGGCGACGGCTTCGGGTTCAGCTGGCCCGCGAAGTTCCCGATGGCCCGGATCGACCAGATCATGGTCAAGGGCGTCGAGCCGATGTCCTCCTGGACGCTTCCCGCCACCGGCAGCGACCACCTCCCGATCGCCGCCCGCGTCAAACTCTGACGCAACGAGCCGTTTACCGGATCGACCCGCTTCTCTGAGAGACTTTGTTCCGTACGGGAACAAGGTCGCCGGCGACGAGGCCGGTCCGCCGCCGTGCGCCCCGCCGACCGGCGGACCGCGCGGGCGTGCGTACGACCACGTCCCCTCCCGCTCCCTCCGCGTGTCCGCAGGCCCCGACCGGGTCGCGCCGGACTGCGGCGGGGGCCCCTGAAGCGGAAAGGTCTCTCCTCATGCCCCTGGCCCTGCTCGCGCTGGCCGTGAGCGCCTTCGGCATCGGCACCACCGAGTTCGTGATGATGGGCCTGCTGCCCGACGTCGCGGACGACCTCGGCACCTCCGTCCCCACCGCCGGCTACCTCGTGTCGGCGTACGCGATCGGTGTGGTGATCGGCGCCCCGCTGCTCACCGGCCTCGGCTCCCGCGTCCCGCGCAAGCGGATGCTCCTGCTCCTGATGGCCCTCTTCACCGTCGGCAACCTCGCCTCCGCGCTCGCCCCCGGCTTCGGCTGGCTGATCGCGGGCCGGCTCCTGGCCGGTCTGCCGCACGGCGCGTTCTTCGGCGTCGGGGCGGTCGTCGCCTCCCGGCTCGTGCCCGAGGGGCGCCGGGCGCGGGCCGTCGCGACGATGTTCCTCGGCCTGACGGTCGCCAACATCGTCGGCGTACCCGCCGCCACCCTGCTCGGCCAGCACCTCGGCTGGCGGGCCACCTTCCTGGTCGTCGCGGCCATCGGCGTCTGCGCGATGGCGGCCCTCGCCCGGCTCGTCCCGCAGATCCCCGTCGAGGCCCGGCAGAACGTGCGCCACGAGCTGCGGGCGCTCGGCAACCGGCAGGTCTGGCTCGGCCTCCTCACCGCCGTCTTCGGCTTCGCCGGCGTGTTCGCGGTCTACTCCTACCTCTCCGCGATGACCACGAAGGCCATGGGCTTCGGCGAATCCGCGGTGACGCCGGTGCTCGCGCTCTTCGGCATCGGCATGACCCTGGGCGCGCTGGCCGCCGGCCCCCTCACGGACCGGGCGCTGCGACCGACGCTGTACGGGTCACTGGGCGCCCTCGCCGTGGTCCTGGCGGTCTTCCCGCTGGCGGCGCACGTCAAGTGGGCGGCGCTGGTGATGGTGGTGCTCCTGGGCGCGGTGGGCTTCATGACGACCACGCCGCTCCAGATGCTGGTCATGAACAAGGCGAAGGACGCCCCCACCCTGGCCTCCGCCTCCAACCACTCCGCCTTCAACCTGGCCAACGCGGGCGGCGCGTGGCTCGGCGGCGCGGCGATCGCGGCAGGCTGGGGCTGGACGTCCCCCGCCGTAGTGGGCGCGGCCCTGGCCCTGGCGGGCCTGGCGATCGCGGCCACGGCGGGCACGCTGGACCGCGAGCGCGGCACGTCGAAGGTGGTGGCGAGCCGCGTACGAGCCCACGCCGCGCCAACCCCAGCCCGTCCGGCGCTTGAGGACAAAACGCCGACCACAACGGACTGCACCTGACCAGCAGAGCCCGGCCACAAACAAGCCCGTCCGGCGCTTGAGGACAAAGCCCCAGCCCCGGACGGGCTCACGCATCCGTCAACCGACGGCCGTCACACCGCTTCCCGCCACCGATTCGTGATCGGCAACCGCCGGTCCTTCCCGAACCCCTTCGGCGAGATCTTCGTCCCCGGCGGATACTGCCGCCGCTTGTACTCCGCCGTATCCACCATCCGCAGCGTCTTCGCGACCAGCGCCCCGTCGAACCCGGCCGCCACGATCGCTTCGAGCCCCTGGTCCCGGTCCACGTACAGCTCAAGGATGCGGTCGAGCACGTCGTAGTCCGGCAGGGAATCCGTGTCCACCTGCCCCGGCCGCAGCTCCGCGCTCGGCGGCTTCGTGATGGACGCCTCCGGGATCGGCGGGGTCTGCCCGCGCTCCTCGGCGGCCCGGTTGCGCCACTTCGCCAGCCGGAACACCGACGTCTTGTACACGTCCTTGATCGGCCCGTACGCCCCGACGGAGTCCCCGTACAGCGTCGAGTACCCGACCGCCAGCTCGGACTTGTTGCCCGGGGCCAGGACGATCTGGCCCTCCTGGTTGGAGATGGCCATCAGCATCGTGCCGCGCAGCCGCGACTGGAGGTTCTCCTCGGCGAGCCCGGTGAGCCCCAGCGAACCCATGTACGCGTCGAACATCGGCTCGATCGGCACGGTCCGGAAGTTGAGCCCGGTGCGCCGCGCCAGCTCGGCCGCGTCGCCCTTGGAGTGGTCCGAGGAGTACTTGGACGGCATCGAGACCCCGTACACCTGCTGCGCACCGAGCGCATCGCAGGCGATCGCGGCGACGAGCGCCGAGTCGATGCCGCCGGACAGCCCGATGAGCACGCTGGTGAAGCCGTTCTTCGCGGCGTAGGCCCGCAGGCCGACCACGAGGGCCGTGTACAGCTCCTCGTCGTCGTCCAGCCGGTCCGCGTAACCGCCCGCGAGGTCCGCCTCGTACGGCGGCAACGGCTCCTCGGAGAGGACCACGTGGTCGATCCGCAGCCCGTCGGCGACCACGCCGGACGGCGCCTCGGCCGGGGCGGCCGGCAGCTCCAGGTCGAGGATCACGCTGCCCTCGGCGAACTGCGGCGCGCGGGCGATGACCTCGCCCTCCCGGTCGACCACGATCGAGTCGCCGTCGAAGACCAGCTCGTCCTGGCCGCCGATCATCGCGAGGTACGCGGTCGTGCAGCCGGCCTCACGGGCGCGCTTGCGGACCAGTTCCAGCCGGGTGTCGTCCTTGTCCCGCTCGTACGGCGAGGCGTTGACCGACAGCAGCAGCCCGGCCCCGGCGGCGCGCGCGGCCGGGACGCGGCCGCCGTCCTGCCACAAGTCCTCGCAGATCGCGAGGGCGACGTCGACCCCGTGCACCCGTACGACCGGCATCGAGTCGCCCGGCACGAAGTACCGGAACTCGTCGAAGACGCCGTAGTTCGGCAGGTGGTGCTTGGCGAAGTTCAGCGCGATCCCGCCGCGGTGCAGCACCGCGGCGGCGTTGCGCGGGGACCCGGCGGGCTGGCCGTAGCGCTCCGCCGCGAACTCCGAGCGGTCGAGGTAGCCGACGAGGACCGGGATCTCCCCGAAGCCCTCCGCGTCGAGGCGGGCGGCGAGCGCGCGCAGCGCCGCACGCGACGCCTCGACGAAGGACGACCGCAGGGCCAGGTCCTCGACGGGGTAGCCGGTCAGCACCATCTCGGGGAACGCCACCAAGTGGGCGCCCTGTTCGGCGGAGTGCCGGGTCCAGTGGACGATCGCCTCGGCGTTGCCGGCGAGGTCGCCGACGGTCGAGTCGATCTGATTCAGTGCGAGGCGTAGTTGAGGCACGCCCCCACTCTAATCGTCTGACTGACGCGATGTCCTGCCGGGTCGCCCAGCGGCACCCGCCCGGGCCGGACGGCCGCCCCTCCGTACGAGGGTGTGTGAAGGCCGGCCGACCGGGCACGTGAGGGGAGCCATGCATGATGACCTGAGTGCCGCGGAATTCGGAGAAGGCCCGGAAGGCGTGCCGGACGGGTTCGCGATCTCCCTTGTCCCGGAAAGCGCCGCTGCGGCGCGCGACGCGGTCACCGAATTGCTGACGACGCAATTCTGTGCACTGGTCGGTGCGGAAATGACCGCCGATGTCGTCGTCGCCGACGCCCTGCTGGTCACATCGGAACTGGTGACCAATGCCGTGGTGCACGCAGGGGGCGTCACCGGGTTCGCGGCCGAACTCACCGGTGACGGCCTCCGGATCACCGTGTCCGACGCGAGCCCCGACCTGCCCGTCGTCGAAGCGGGCGGCGCCGCCCGCTGGGTGGGCGGCGGCTACGGCTGGACCCTGGTGTGCCGGCTCGCCGAGCGGGTGGCGATCGACGTGGGCCCCCGCGGCAAGTCCATCACGGCTCTGGTCACCATGGCCTGATCGCCGGCCCGGACTTTCTCCCGTCCGGCGGGAAGGAATTCCTGAATTTCCCGGACGGAGATGTGTGAGGGCCGAATCGCCGGGCACGCGGTGGGCCGAGAGAGAATGACGGAAATTTTATTGGGAGGGTTTTTCGTGAGTGACAACATGTGGGGTTACGAGCCGACTTCCGGTTACATCGCCGGTGCCGACCTGACCGGATACAAGGTCGAGGCGACGGACGGCAGCATCGGCAAGGTCGACAAGCACTCGGACGAAGTGGGCTCCGCCTACCTGGTCGTCGACACCGGGGTGTGGATCTTCGGCAAGCACGTCCTGCTGCCCGCCGGAACGGTGAGCGGCGTCGACGCCGAGGCGCGGAAGATCTTCGTCGACCTCACCAAGGACCAGATCAAGGACTCCCCGGAGTTCGACAAGGACAAGCACATCGGCGACGCCGGGTACCACGAGCAGATCAGCGGCTACTACCGGAGCCACCGGCGCCCGTGACCGGTGCCGCAGCGCGGTGGAAGGGCCCCAGGAGAAGATCCTGGGGCCCTTCGCGCGTGGGGCGCTCACCCGTTCGCTGGGCGTGTCCGTCGGCGGACGGGCTCGTTCTGTGAGGTATGAGCGAGCGAGATGAGCCGGTCCTGCCGCGTGCCGCCGACCGACGGGGACCGACGCCGTCGGCGGACCGCATAGCACTCGACCGGGTCGAAGCGGTGCTCATCGAGCACTATCCGCGTCTGGTCCGGCTCGCCTACCTCACCCTCCCGGGTGACCGGGGCCGCCACCGCCGTGTCCTGGACGCGCACCGCATCGTGCAACGAGCGCTGCCGCGCCTGGCCCGCACCGTCCGCGTGGACCCCGAGGCGGACGTCTACGCCTGGCTGCGCACCCGTATCGTCCGCGCGGCACTCTCCGCCGGCACGCTGCGCGGCGTACCGGCCGTCGTCGGTCTCCGCCTCTTCCCGCGCGCCGGCGGGGTGGCCGAACTCGAACTGGACCGCAGCCTGTCGGCGATGACCCCGCCCGCGCGGGCGGCCTACGCCCTGTTCGTCCTGGAGGGGCTGCCCGACGCCGAGGTCGCCCGGGTGACCGACGACCCGGAGGCCGTCCGGAGCGCACACGCCCTCCGCGAACGGCTCGGCGCCGACGGAGAACGCGCGCTCACCTCGACCGAGTTCGACCCCTGCGTGGTGCAGACGACCCCGGACGATCTCCTGCGCCGGCGCCGCAACCACCGCCTGACGGCAGCCGCGTGCGGCCTCGCGGCACTCGCCGGATGCGTCGCGCTGACGGCGCAGCTGATGCGCCCCGCCACCACCGCCCCCGCAGACCCGGCGGCCGGGCCCCGGGCCGCCTCCGCCGCGCTCGACCCCCGGCACCTGGTCCGTACCGACCCGGAGAGCTGGGCGGACACCTCCCGCGTCGACCTCACGGCCTGGCCCGCCCGGGGAAGCCTGGCCGGCGACGAGGGGCTGCTCTCCCGGGCCCTGCGGGTGTGGAGCCACCCCGCCCCGTCCGTGCGGCGCTCGGTCGCTCCGGGCGCGACGGACGAAGGACCGGCCCGCTCGCCCCGGTTGCTCTACGCAGGGGAGCTGGAGGGCCGCAGGATCGTCCTGTTCTACGACGGCAGGCGCACCGTCCGCTACACCGAGCCCGTACGGAGCGGCACCGGGGCAGCGGCACTGGACATCGCCCGCGCGGACGGCTCCGGCGTCACCGACGCCTCGGCGCTCGTCCTCGTACGCGGGCCGTCCTCGGCGCGGTATCTGCTCGCCCCGTGGATCTCCGAGTCCGGCCTCCGCGATCTGCGCGCACCCGACCGCTTCCCCGAGCCGCTGCGGACCGAAGGGGGAGTGACCCCGGCCGTCCCCCTTCCCCCGGACGAGGGCTGCGGTGCCTGGCCCGCCCTGCAGCTCCGCTCGTCGTCCAGGATCGTGGAGAACCACCGCTTCCTGCTCACCGACCTGGGCGGGATGGCCCCCGCGCACCTCACCTACCAGCCCCTGCCGGGGAGCGGGAAGAAGACCCGCGCCGCCGCCCGCCCGGTCGAAGCCACCGGACGCGACGCCCTGCTGGCGTGGTCCGGGACCTCCTGCACACTGCCGGGACTGGACGCCGGAGTGCGCGCCGTGAACAGCTGGGACTTCGCCGGCCAGCGACTGCCCGGTGGCGGCGACGGTACGTGGAGCTGCGTGCGGGCCGACACCTGGCAGGGCCCGGGCCAGGTCGTCGTCGGGATGCGGCTCGATACCGGCCGGCGGCTGCTCCGCGCGGGGGCCGAGCGCGACACCGCGGCCTGCTCCCGCTTCGGACAGCATGTGGTGGCCTCGGTGATCTACCGCGACAAGGACGGGAACCGCTACCTGCTCGCCGCCGGATCGCGAGGCGTCACACGGCTCACCGCGGCGGGGGAGACCGCTGCCGGAACCACCCTCGCCGTGCGGAACCCCACGAGCACCGCCGTGGAGGCCCGCACGCGCACGGGCCAGGTGCTCAGGCCGCCGGGGACGGGCTGAGGGCCATCAGGCGGTGTGACCGTGCGGGCTCCGGTCGGGGGCGTCCTGGAGGGTGTCAGGCGGCCGGGCCGGACCGGGCCGCCTCGACGGTGGCGTACAGGTTGAGGAAGGTGTCGGCACCGACCACTTGGAGGAGGCGCCGGACCGTCGGCGAGGGGGCGGCGATCCTCAGGTCGCCCCGGTCGTGCAGGGTGAACACGAGGCGGAGGAAGGAGGAGTCCGCGAAGGAGATGCCGGCGGCGTCGAGGATGAGCGCGCCGTGCTCGGCGAGCGCGGAATCGGCCCGCTCCTGGAGTGCGGGCAGCGCTTCGATGTCCACGTCCCCGTGCGGGGCGATGACCGGCACGGAGGAGGGCGCATCGAGGGCGTCTTGGGGCGTCATGGGCAGATCTTCGCAGCTTGCCCGCGCTCCTGGCGGATCGACCCCCTCACGTGCCTCCTCCCGGGCGGCCCGGACCGGGCCGCCCGGCGCCTCGGATCACTCGCCGTCGCGGCCGCCCGTGCAGGCGGCGCCCGGCTCGGGGGTCTGCGGGCCCTGCACGTAATGCGCGAAGAACTGCGCCACGCGCGGGTCGTCCGCCCCGTCCACGGTGACCTGCTTGCCCCAGGCGGTCAGCATGATGGCGCCGGCCTGGTCCTTGTAGGGGCTCATGAGCGAGTACGGCGTCTTGGCGACCCGGTCGGCGAGCTTCGCCACATCGGCGGCGGGGGCGTCGCCGGTGTACGTCACCCAGACCGAACCGTGCTCCAGGGCGTGCACGGCGTTCATGTCGGGGATGGACTTCTTGTAGACCTCGCCGTCGCAGTTCATCCAGACCGGGTCGTGGTCCCCGCCGACCGGGGGCTTCATGGGGTAGTCGACGGCGTCGGTCACATGGTTGCGGGTGAGCTTCTTCGCGTCCCAGGACTTCTCGCCCTCGATCGGCCCGGTGGCCAGGTTCTCGTCCGTCTCGCCGGCGGAGGGCGTGGAGCCCTTCCCGTCGGCGGTCATCGAACTGTCCGGGCCGTCGGAGTCCGACTTGTCGAGGATCGTGTACGAACCGAAGGCGACGAGCCCGGCGACGACGACGGCGCTGAGGCTCACGGTCAGGATCCGGTTGCGCCGGTCCCGCGCGCGGTCCGCGCTGCGCATCTGCTCTATTCGGGCCCTGCGGTCGTAGCTCATGTCGTGTGGTCCTTCTGCGAAGGGGGGACGGGGCCGGCCTGGGCGGTGTCGGGGGCGGTTCGCGCCCGTCCACACCACGGGCGCCGATCGTAGTGGGTGGCCGCGTGCTCCATGTCACGTCGGGTGCGTAATCTGGGGGAAATCCGGGGTCGTGATACTGGAGTCTCTCCCCAGCCCCGGGAGGTGGAGCACAGACCGTCTGAACTGCAAGGATGTGGCTATGGACAAGCAGCAGGAATTCGTCCTCAGGACCCTTGAGGAGCGCGACATCCGGTTCGTACGGCTGTGGTTCACCGATGTCCTCGGATATCTGAAGTCCGTGGCCGTCGCTCCGGCCGAGCTTGAACAGGCGTTTGACGAGGGCATCGGCTTCGACGGCTCCGCGATCGAGGGCTTCGCGCGGGTCTACGAATCGGACATGATCGCCAAGCCGGATCCCGGGACGTTCCAGATCCTGCCGTGGCGCGCGGAGGCCCCGGGCACGGCCCGGATGTTCTGCGACATCCTCATGCCGGACGGCTCACCGTCCTTCGCGGACCCGCGTTTCGTGCTGAAGCGCATCCTGGCCAAGACCTCGGACCTGGGCTTCACCTTCTACACGCACCCGGAGATCGAGTTCTTCCTCCTGAAGGACAAGCCGGTCGACGGCACCCGGCCCACCCCGGCCGACAGCTCCGGCTACTTCGACCACACCCCGCAGAACGTCGGCATGGACTTCCGCCGCCAGGCGATCACGATGCTCGAATCCATGGGCATCTCGGTCGAGTTCAGCCACCACGAGGGTGCGCCGGGCCAGCAGGAGATCGACCTGCGGTACGCGGACGCGCTGTCGACGGCCGACAACATCATGACGTTCCGCCTGGTCATGAAGCAGGTGGCGCTGGAGCAGGGCGTACAGGCGACGTTCATGCCGAAGCCGTTCTCCGAGTACCCCGGCTCGGGCATGCACACCCACCTCTCCCTCTTCGAGGGCGACCGCAACGCGTTCTACGAGTCCGGCGCGGAGTACCAGCTGTCCAAGGTCGGCCGCTCCTTCATCGCGGGCCTGCTGCGCCACGCGGCGGAGATCTCCGCCGTCACCAACCAGTGGGTCAACTCCTACAAGCGCATCTGGGGCGGCTCCTCCCGCGCCGCAGGCGCCGGCGGCGAGGCCCCCTCGTACATCTGCTGGGGCCACAACAACCGCTCCGCGCTGATCCGCGTCCCCATGTACAAGCCCGGCAAGACCGGCTCCGCCCGCGTCGAGGTCCGCTCCATCGACTCCGGCGCCAACCCGTACCTGACATACGCGGTCCTCCTCGCCGCCGGCCTCAAGGGCATCGAGGAGGGCTACGAACTCCCGGCCGGCGCCGACGACGACGTCTGGGCCCTCTCCGACGCGGAACGCCGCGCGATGGGCATCGAACCGCTCCCGCAGAACCTGGGCGAGGCGATCTCCCTGATGGAGAAGAGCGAACTGGTCGCGGAAACCCTGGGCGAGCACGTCTTCGACTTCTTCCTGCGCAACAAGAAGCGGGAGTGGGAGGAGTACCGCAGCGAGGTCACGGCCTTCGAGCTGAAGGCGCTGCTGCCGGTGCTGTAGGCGAGGCGGCTTGAAGAGCGCGACGCGGGCGGGACACCTGGCAACCGAGGTGCCCCGCCCGCGTGTGGGGTCGCCGACCGCCGGAGGAGACGCATGTCGAGTTCGGATTTTCCGCCGACGCGGGCGGCGGGGCGCGGGGCGGCCTGGTACCGAGGCGACTGCCACGTCCACTCCGTCCATTCGGACGGTGAGCTCACCCCGGAAGAGCTGGCCGCCAGGGCGCGCGCCATGAGGCTCGACTTCATCGCGACGACGGAGCACAACGCGGCTGCGAAGCCGGGTGCCTGGGGTCATCTGGCCGCCGATGACTTCCTGATCCTGCTGGGCGAGGAGGTCACCACGAAGACCGGGCACTGGCTCGCCCTGGGTCTCGCCCCGGGCGAGGTCGTCGGCTGGAACCATCAGGCGGGAGACGGACTGCTGGGCGAGTGCTTGGACCAGGTCCATCGAGCAGGGGGCGTGTGCGTGGCCGCGCACCCCCGTGCGCCGTACCCCTCGGGCGACTTCATGTTCCCGTTGCCCGGCTTCGACGTGGTGGAGGTCTGGAACGGGCTGTGGACGTCGGACCGCCCCTGGAACGCCGACAACGAGGCGGCCCTGGCCGAGTGGGCGCGGTCCCTGGCAGCGGATGTCCGTACGAGCTCGTGGCGACCGGCGATGGGCAACAGCGACACCCACCTGGAGGGGCAGATCGGCATCCCTCACACCGTGGTCCTCGCCGAGGAATTGAGCACGGCGGCCGTCCTGGCCGGAATCCGCGCGGGCCGCAGCTGGATCGCCGAATCGGCGGACGTGGAAGGGTCGTTCACCGCCCACGCCGATGACCGCGTCGCCGGACTGGGAGAACGCCTCGCGACTTGTGGCGGGCAGGCGGAGGTCCGCGCGGCCGTACGAGGCGTCCCGGCGGGGACCGTCAGCTTCCACACGGACCGGGGCATGGCCTACGAGGCCTCGCTGCCCGATGACGGCGCGGGCGCGGTGCGGTGGAACACGACAGCGGAACAGTCGGCATTCGTCCGCACCGAGGTCCGCCACCCCAACGGACACGCCGCCGCACTCACCAATCCGATCATCCTGGACTGATGGGTTGTGCCCTCGTGCGATCCGCAGGCGGCCGCACCTGTCGGCGTTGTAGTGGTGGCTCGCGTGCCGAGCTCGGTAACGAGGTGACCGCATGGCCGCCTGGGGGCGGGGAGCCGTCTCACGACCAGACGAGTCGGCCTTCGGCGATCCCACAGACCGGGTGGATTCCCTCGGCGATCTTCTTCAGCGTCTCTGCCACGGAGTCGAGATACCGGGCCAGCGATTCGTACTCGCCCGTGACCGTGATGTCACCGACGAACTACCTGCCGATACGTCCGTCCCGCACATCGATGAACTTTCCCGTCCAGCCGTCCTGGTCCGACAGGAAGGGGATCCACTTGTTACGCCAGAACGGATTGTCCGGCTGGTCAGGAGGGTTGAACCCGCAGCGCATGTAATGGTTCGCGTAGAGCCCCTCCATTGCCCGGATGCCCAGAGAAAAGCTCCCCTCGTCCGGGAACCCGGCGAAACCGCAACAGGCCACGTCGTCTTCCTCGGGCAGATCCATATTGTTCTGCAACAGCCACGGCGGGGATGCTACTTCGAGCGTGCGGTCGAGGCGCAGCAGAGGGCCCATGGCGTTCATGGCCAGCGACGGCTTCGCGTACGGTTTCCGAGGCCACCGGCTCCTATCCTCATGCACGTGAGCAACATCCGCCGCGAGGGCCCGTCAACGCCGCTTCACTCCGTGTCCGTGGCCGGAGTCGTCGTCCGGGAGGACGGCCGCGTACTCGCGATCAGGCGGGCCGACAACGGGACCTGGGAGCCGCCCGGTGGTGTGCTCGAACTGGCCGAGGCGCCGGAAGACGGCGTCAGGCGCGAGGTCTACGAGGAGACCGGTCTCAAGGTGCGGGTCGAGCGGTTGACCGGGGTGTACAAGAACACGTCGAGAGGCATCGTCGCCCTGGTCTTCCGCTGCCGGACCGAGGGAGGATGCGAGCAACTGTCCGCCGAATCAACGGCAGTCGAGTGGCTGACTCCGGAAGAGGTCACGGCCCGGATGGGCGAGGTCTACGCGGTCCGGGTCGCTGACGCCCTGCTCGACGGTGCGCCGCAGGTACGCACGCACGATGGCAGGGCGTTCGCTCAGCGCGCTTAAAACAGCTTGAAGAAGGGGTAGTTGTGTCGCAGACCGAAGGTGCGCGTCTGTTTCGGGAGAGTTGGATCGCCGGGGTGCGGCGGCACTTTCCCGGGGAGCCGAAGGCCGGGTACGTCACGCCGTGGGAGGAGACTCCGCAGTGGGAGCGGGAGGCGGCCGGGGCGGTGTGCGCGCAGGTGCGGCAGTTCGTCGAGGTGAGCGGCGGGCACGTGGCGCGGCTGTCCAGGGAGCAGAAGGGGCGGTTCGTCGCCCTGTGCTGGACGGCCCAGATGTACAAGCACTTCGAGGAGCCGAAGCCCGGATACGTCGCGGACTGGGAGGACTTGCCGGAGTGGCAGCGGGAGACCGATGCCGACATCTTCGAGGTGATCGAGGCCGTGCGGCCGCCTGCGGCGTAGCGGAGTGGTCGACGCCGGGGACGTCATTCAAGGAGACCGTTGGGCGGCTCGGTGAAATCGCTGGTCAAGGCTGTGGGGTTGCTGGAAGCGGCCAGTGGCGGTCGGCGGGTGGCTCTCGCGCCGGCGTCCACGGTGACGCCCAGGTCGCGCCGCATCGCCTCTCTCATGACGCTTATGAGAGACCAGAGCGCATGCTGCGCTTCGGCGGCTGAGCGCGAGGTCTCGCCCGGGCGGGGGCTTCCCTGTTCCAGGCGCTTGATCTGTCCGTAGACCCCGTTCAGCGCCTCGTTCAGTTCGTGAGCCGGAACGATCACCGCGTCGGGGGCGATCATCAGAGCTTCGGACCATCGGTCACGGTAGGCGTCCTTGGCGCCTTCCAGCGCCGATACGTCCTCCCGCCCGACGGCGTGATCGCGCATGACGTACAGGTGTCGGCTGAGTGCGGTGGCGAACTGCCGTGCTTCCCGGTGCAGTTGTGTGTAACAGCTCCGGCGTATCTCACGATTCTCGCGAGCTTCCTGGATGGCATGGGCCATCTCCAACTCACGCTTCTTGGCGCGGTCGGCGCCCCGCTGGGTGAGCAGCGCACCCCCAAGTGTTCCCGCCACACCGGTGATCGCGATCAGTACCGCCCCCACGTCCATTCGGTCACCCTAGACGGCGCCACTTTGCTGGCCGCGACGGCGGCCAGCTCCGGCCAGCGCGGCGGATCCAGCTCGTCGAGCGTCCGGTCGGGGTGCAGCAGCGGGTTCATGGCGCTCATTGTCGGCCTCGCCGTATGTGTGCCATCCGGCGCGGCAACGGGAACCCGGACACCCGTACGAGTCGTCCCTACCGTAAACGTCGGTGTGACCGGGAGGACGTGTATGTCGCGAGGTTGGAAGGTCGCTACGGCGCTGCTGGCCGTCGGGTGTGTTGCCGAGGTGGTGCGCAGGCGGCGGAGGGCGGACTGGGTGGGGCGGGCGAACAGGGAGCTCGACGTCCGGGACCGGGTGTTGCGCGAGGAGGATTCCGGGACCCTCGACCTTCGTCACGAGGCCCATCGGCTACGTGAACTGGGCGACGCAGAAGGTGCGTTGGAGGTCCACGGGCGGCTGCTGGCCGCCCGGGCGGAGGCGCTGGGCGGGGATCATCCGCAGGTGCTCGTCACGCGCTTCAACCATGCCGGGCATCGATGGGAGGCCGGGGACCGGGCCGGAGCTCTGATGGCGTACGAACAAGTCCTGGCCGACATGGTGCGGGTGCTGGGGGAGGACGATCCCAGTACGCGGTGGACCCGGAACGTGCTGGCGAACCGGAAGAAGGAAGTGGAGGACACCCCGTGACCACCCTCTGGCGCCCCACAGGCCCCGAGGAACTGGACCTGGTACGCGAGCTGAACTGGCGCGCCTGGCCCCCTCGCCTCCCCGAGCAGCCGATCTTCTATCCGGTCCTCAACGAGGACTACGCGATCCGGATCGCCCGCGACTGGAACGTCAAGCACAGCGGCGTCGGTTACGTGACCCGCTTCGAGGTCGAGACGGAGTTCCTGAGCCGGTACCCGGTGCAGCAGGCCGGTGGGCGGACGATCCTCGAACTGTGGGTACCGGCCGAGGAGTTGGACGAGTTCAACGCGCACATCGTGGGCGAGATCCAGGTGGTTCACGAGTTCCGCTGAGGGCGCTCCTGCTGGACAATGGGCGGAACCGGGGGAGCGGGGGAGGTACACCATGTTTGCGGTTCTCATTGTGTTCGGGCTGCTTCTGAGCGCCATCGTGTTGCTGATCGTGAAGGTCAACCTGCGCCACCGGCGGCGTACGCACACCTTCGAGGGCCAGGAGATCGAGCGGCACCACAGCGCGGAGATACGCAACATCCGCGCCGCCAACACCTCGGTGGCCGTCCACAACAGCTTCGTCAACGGCGGCAACGAGTACCGGCCCGGGCGGCGCTGAAACCTGAGGTAGTCTTTCGCATTCCCGCACAGGGACATGACCAAGGAGGTGGGACCCATTACCGCTGTTTCGACCCGGGTGCTCCCCTCCCGCGAACGCGTGGCCGACCGGAATTAGGGCCTGCCGCGGAGCACCCCTCGGCGTTCCTCCGAAAGGCTCCGCACCATGCCCGTTCCGCCGTCACCGTCCGACCTGTCCTCCCTCGCCGCCACCCTCCGCGCCGCCGGCTGCGTCTTCGCCGAGGACGAGGCCGCGCTCATCGCCGCCACCGCCGCCGATCCCGCCGAAGTCGCCGCCATGGCCGAACGGCGCGCCGCCGGGCACCCCCTGGAACACGTCCTCGGCTGGGCCGAGTTCGCCGGGCTCCGGATCGCCGTCGACCCCGGCGTCTTCGTCCCCCGCCGCCGCACCGAGTTCCTGATCGACCGGGCCGTCGCCCTCGCCCCGGACCCGGCCGTCGTGGTCGACCTGTGCTGCGGCTCCGGCGCGCTCGGCGCCGCGCTCGCCGCAGCCCTGGGCCGGGTCGAGCTCCACGCCGCCGACGTCGAGCCCGCCGCCGTACGCTGCGCCCGGCGCAACATCGGGGACCGGGGGCGGGTGTACGAGGGCGACCTCTTCGCACCCCTGCCGGGCGCCCTGCGCGGGCGCGTCGACGTGCTCCTCGCCAACGTGCCGTACGTACCGACCGGCGATGTCGCCCTCCTCCCCGCCGAGGCCCGCGTCCACGAACCGCTCGTCGCGCTCGACGGCGGCGGCGACGGCCTCGACGTCCTGCGCCGGGTCGCGGCCGAGGCGCCGCGCTGGCTCGCCCCGGGCGGCAGCCTCCTGGTCGAGACGAGCGAGCGGCAGGCGGAGACCGCGGCGGGGGTCCTCGCGGCCGGCGGACTCGTGACGCGCGTCGACTCCTGCGAGGAGCGGTACGCGACCGTCCTCACCGGGACACTGCCGGTGGGGCCTCCGGCGCCATGACGGCGGCCCCGCCCGCACGGTCTCCGGCGTCGCGGCCGTGACGCCGGGGCCCCGCACCCCGGCCGCTCCCCGCGCCCCGCGCCCGTACCGCCTAAACTCCGAAGGCTGGGAGCTGATCGGGCGGCGAGCGGGAGAGCGCGGGATGACCATGGTGCCGGGGCGCAGAAGCAGTACGTTCACCCGACTGCTGCGGCACGGATTCACCGACCCGTCCGCCGCCGAGCGGCTGCTCGACCTGCCGGACTTCGCCTCCGTGCGCACCGACTCCGTGCTCCTCGACGCGCTCGGGGCCACCGCCGACCCCGACCTCGCGCTGCGCGGCCTCGTCCGGCTGGTCGAGGCGGAGGAGGCGGGGGAGCGGCAGATCCTGCTGGACACCCTCGTCACCGCCAAGCCCCTGCGGGACCGGCTGCTCGGGGTGCTCGGCGCCTCCGAGGCGCTCGGCGACCACCTGGCCCGGCACCCGCGCGACTGGCAGGCTCTCGTCACGTACGAGGCCGCCGACCTGCACCCCGGGGTCGCCGAGTTCGAGCAGGAGCTGGCCGGGGCGGACGGGCCGGACGCCCTGCGCGTCGGCTACCGGCGGTGCCTGCTGTCCATCGCCGCCCGGGACGTCTGCGGCACCACCGACGTCGCCGAGACCGCCGCCGAGCTGGCCGACCTCGCCACCGCGACCCTGCGCGCCGCCCTCCGGATCGCCTCGGCCGCCGCCCCCGACGACGCCGCGCAGTGCCGGCTCGCGGTCATCGCGATGGGCAAGTGCGGCGGCCACGAGCTGAACTACGTCTCCGACGTGGACGTCATCTTCGTCGCCGAGCCCGCCGACGGCGCCGAGGAGAGCGGGGCCATGCAGGCCGCGACCCGGCTCGCCTCGCACCTCATGCGGATCTGCTCCGACACCACCGTCGAGGGCACCATCTGGCCCGTCGACGCCAACCTCCGCCCCGAGGGCCGCAACGGCCCCCTCGTCCGCACGCTCTCCTCGCACCTCGCGTACTACCAGCGCTGGGCGAAGACCTGGGAGTTCCAGGCGCTGCTGAAGGCCCGGCCGGTCGCCGGGGACCGGGCGCTCGGCGAGGAGTACGTCCAGGCGGTGTCGCCGCTCGTCTGGCAGGCCGCGGACCGGGAGAACTTCGTCCCCGACGTCCAGAAGATGCGCCGCCGCGTCGTGGACACCATCCCCGCCGACCGCGTCGACCGGGAGCTGAAGCTCGGCCCCGGCGGGCTGCGGGACGTCGAGTTCGCCGTACAGCTCCTCCAGCTCGTGCACGGCCGCAGCGACCCGTCCCTGCGCAGCGGATCGACGCTGGAGGCGCTGGGGGCGCTCGCCGAGGGCGGTTACGTGGGGCGCGTCGACGCCGTACAGCTGGACGACGCCTACCGCTTCCTGCGCGCCATGGAGCACCGCATCCAGCTCTACCGGCTGCGCCGCACCCACCTCGTCCCCGACGAGGAGCCCGACCTGCGGCGCCTCGGCCGCTCCCTCGGGCTGCGCACCGACCCCATCGCCGAGCTCAACCAGGCGTGGCGGCGGCACGCGTCCGTGGTGCGGCGGCTGCACGAGAAGCTGTTCTACCGGCCGCTGCTCGACGCCGTCGCCCAGCTCGCGCCCGGCGAGTCCCGGCTCAGCACCAAGGCCGCCACCGCCCGGCTCGTCGCCCTCGGTTACGAGGACCCGGCCGCCGCCCTCCGGCACCTGGAGGCCCTGTCCTCCGGGGTCTCCCGCAAGGCCGCCATCCAGCGCACCCTGCTGCCCGTGCTCCTCGGCTGGTTCGCGGACTCCGCCGACCCGGACGCCGGGCTCCTCGGCTTCCGCAAGGTGTCCGACGCGCTCGGCAAGACCCCCTGGTATCTGCGGCTCCTGCGCGACGAGGGGGCCGCCGCCGAGAACCTCGCCCGGGTCCTGTCGGCCGGCCGGCTCGCCCCGGACCTGCTGCTCCGCGCCCCCGAGGCCGTCTCCATCCTCGGCGACCCGCAGGGCCTCGCCCCGCGCAGCCGGGACCACCTGGAGCAGGAGGTCCTGGCCGCCGTCGGCCGCGCGGACGACGCGGAGACGGCCGTCGCGGTGGTGCGCGGGGTGCGCCGGCGCGAGCTGTTCCGCACGACGGCCGCCGACCTCATCGGCTCGTACGGTACGGAGGACAGCCCCGCCGAGCCCGACCCCGGGGCCCTCGTGGACCGGGTCGGCAGCGCCGTCACGGACCTGAACGCCGTCACCATCGCCGGTGCGCTGCGGGCCGCCGTCCGCGCGGAGTGGGGCGACACCCTGCCGACCCGGTTCGCCGTCATCGGTATGGGGCGGTTCGGCGGGCACGAGCTGGGTTACGGCTCCGACGCGGACGTCCTCTTCGTCCACGGGCCCCGTGAGGGTGTGGACGAGCAGGAGGCGGGGCGGGCGGCGAACCGCGTGGTCGCCGAGATGCGGCGCCTCCTCCAGCTGCCCACCGCGGACCCGCCGCTCCTCATCGACCCGGATCTGCGCCCCGAGGGCAAGAACGGGCCCCTGGTGCGCACCCTGAAGTCGTACGACGCGTACTACCGGCGCTGGTCCCTGGGCTGGGAGAGCCAGGCCCTGCTGCGGGCCGAGCCGATGGCGGGGGACATGGATCTGGGCGCGGAGTTCGTGGCGCTGATCGACCCCCTGCGGTATCCGGCGGACGGGCTCGGCGACGACGCGGTCCGCGAGATCCGGCGGCTGAAGGCCCGGATGGAGTCGGAGCGGCTGCCGCGCGGGGCGGACCCGACGCTCCACACGAAGCTGGGGCGCGGTGGGCTGAGCGACGTCGAGTGGACGGTCCAGCTGATGCAGATGCGCCACGGCCACGAGATCCCGGCCCTCCGCACCACCCGCACCCGCGCCGCGCTGGCCGCGGCGTGCGCGGCGGACCTGATCCCGGAGGACGACGCCCAGACCCTGGACGAGGCGTGGGTCCTCGCGACCCGCGTCCGCAACGCGGTGATGCTCGTACGGGGGCGCCCCGGGGACACGTTCCCCTCGGTCCCCCGCGAGCTCACCGCCGTGGGGCGGTACCTGGGGTACGAGGAGGGGCACGTCGGGGACATGCTGGACGACTACCGTCGGGTGACGCGGCGGGCGCGGGGGGTTGTCGAGGAACGGTTCTACGGGGGCTGAGCCCGTGGGGCGCTGCCCCACACCCCGCTCCTCAATCGCCGGAGGGGCTTGATTCCGGCTGCTGCCCGGCCTTTGCCCCCGGGCCGACTTTCCGAGGGCAGAGAGGCTTGATTTGGGCGCTGCCTGGGCTTTGCCCACCGGCGGGGGAAAATCCAGCCCCTCCGGCGATTGAGGAGCGGGGTCCGGGGCGGAGCCCCGGGTCAGTTGCGGGTGGGGGCCGGTTCCCTGCGTTGCGCCCCAAGCGCGCTGAGGCGAGGGCGGCTCGCCTTGCGCGGGATCCACCTGGGCAGCCGGTGCGGTAGCGACCCGTACCACGCGTACGACACCGCGTAACCGAACGCCAGGCACGCCATGCCCCCCACCGCGTCCAGCCAGAAGTGGTTCGCCGTCGAGACGATGACCATCAGGGTGACCGTGGGGTACAGCAGCCCCAGGATGCGGGCCCAGGGGGCCGAGGCCAGGGCGAAGACGGTGAGGCCGCACCAGAGGGACCAGCCGATGTGCATCGACGGCATCGCCGCGTACTGGTTGGACATGTTCTTGAAGTTGCCCGACGCCATCGAACCCCAGGTCTGGTGGACCAGGACCGTGTCGATGAAGTTGCCGCCGTTCATCAGGCGGGGCGGCGCCAACGGGTACAGGTAGTAGCCGAGGAGCGCGACGGCCGTGGTCGCGAACAGGGCCAGCCTGGCTGCCGCGTAACGGCCCGGATGCCGGCGGAACAACCATACGAGCACACTGATCGTGACGATGAAGTGCAGCGTCGCGTAGTAGTAGTTCATCGAGACGATGAGCCATGTCACCGAGTTGACCGCGTGGTTGACGGACTGCTCGACCGCGATGCCGAGGAACCGTTCGACCGACCACAGCCAGTCCGCGTTGGCGAGGGCGGCGGCCTTCTGCTCCGGGACCGCGTTGCGCACCAGCGAGTACACCCAGTAACTCACCGCGACGAGCAGGATTTCGAACCAGAGGCGGGGCCGCCGGGGCGACCGTGGGGAGTGCAGCCGGGACGCGGCGTGAGCGAGTGGTCTGTCGAGCGCTCTGCCGAGCCCGTGTGTGCGACCGGACTGCTTCGTGTTCGCCTCGGGAGCCGCCTCGTTCACGATGGGTGACGGGGTGGCCTCCGTGCGGCCTTCCTGTCGTTTCACGCTCAATTCACCCATAGGCACAGAGTCTGCCAGATTTGCCTTCTCTGCCCGATGATCCTCCGGCGGAGCGCGAGTTGCACGTCCGGCGGGGAGTGCCCAGGTGCGCGCGACGGGCCGGTTACGCCCCCGCGTGCGATCCTGGAAGAGCGGCAGGGGCGGCCGTGTCCTGCCCGGGGCCCGCCGCGGTGGAGCCGCGTACGACCAGTTCCGGCATGAAGACGAACTCGCTGTGCGGGGCGGGCGTGCCGCCGATCTCCTCCAGGAGCGTGCGCACCGCGGCCTGGCCCATCGCCGTGACCGGCTGGCGGATCGTGGTCAGCGGCGGATCGGTGAACGCTATGAGCGGCGAATCGTCGTAGCCCACGACCGACAGCTCGCGCGGGACCTCGCGGGAGAGCCGGCGGGCGGCCCTGATCGCGCCGAGCGCCATCATGTCGCTCGCGCACACCACCGCCGTGCAGCCCCGCTCCATCAGCGCGGAGGCGGCGGCCTGGCCGCCCTCCAGCGTGTAGAGGGAGTGCTGGATCAGCTCCTCGACCTCGTCCGCCGTGAGGTTCAACTGCTCGCGCATCGTGGCGTGGAAGCCCTCGATCTTGCGGAGCACCGGCACGAAGCGCTTCGGACCGACCGCGAGCCCGATCCGGGTGTGGCCGAGCGACACCAGATGCGTCACCGCCAGTCGCATCGCGGCCCGGTCGTCCGGCGAGATGAAAGGTGCCTGCACCTTGGCCGAGAAACCGTTCACCAGGACGAAGGGGACGCCCTGGGCGCGCAGTTGCTCGTAACGCCCCATGTCGGCGGAGGTGTCGGCGTGCAGCCCGGAGACGAAGATGATCCCGGAGACGCCCCGGTCGACCAGCATCTCGGTCAGCTCGTCCTCGGTGGAGCCGCCCGGGGTCTGGGTCGCGAGGACCGGGGTGTAGCCCTGCCGGGTCAGCGCCTGCCCGATGACCTGGGCGAGCGCCGGGAAGATCGGGTTCTCCAGCTCGGGCGTGATCAGGCCGACGAGCCCCGCGCTGCGCCTGCGCAGCCGTACGGGCCGTTCGTAGCCGAGTACGTCGAGCGCCGCGAGGACGGATTCGCGGGTGGCAGCGGCTACCCCGGGCTTGCCGTTCAGTACACGGCTGACCGTCGCTTCGCTGACCCCCGCCTGAGTTGCGATATCGGCAAGCCGTGCGGTCATGGCATTGGACTGTACCGGGAGCGGGTCGGATTGCCCACCATGCACAGGAATCGGGCGGGACGGGCCGTCTCGGGCTGACCGGAGCGGCGCCCCGTCGCATCCGACGGCAACGTCTTGCAAGGTCTTGCGGACCCGGTTTGCCGGCTGCGGTCAGATCGTCGCACTGCGGAATCGGGGCTGGTGGGCCCGCTGTGGCAGGGATCCGGAAGTTTCGTCAAGTGGCTTGACGGCAACCTTGAGGACACGCCAATGTAACGATCGCCGGAGCTTGCAGAAATCTTCCGCAAAGTCTTTCGGTCGTCTTTCATCCTTGTTACGTTCACGTCGACCCGGCGCCGCGACGGAGCGGTACGGCAGTTGAAGGAGTTCAGATGCGACGTGGCATAACGGCCACCGCCCTGGTCGCGGCCCTGGCGCTCGCGGCGACCGCCTGCGGCAGCGACGACAAGTCCGACGGCGGTTCCAAGAGCTCGGGCGAGCTCTCCGGCACCGTGACGTGGTGGGACACCTCCACCGCGGGCAGCGAGGACAAGGTCTTCAAGAAGATCGCCGAGGGCTTCGAGAAGCTGCACCCGAAGGTCGACGTCAAGTACGTCAACGTGCCCTTCGGTGACGCGCAGAACAAGTTCAAGAACGCGGCGCAGGCCGGCTCCGGCGCCCCCGACGTGATCCGCTCCGAGGTCGCCTGGACCCCCGAGTTCGCGGACCTCGGCTACCTGGCCCCGCTGGACGGCACCCCCGCCCTGCAGAAGCAGGACGACTTCCTGAAGCAGGCCGCCGCGTCCACCAAGTACAACGGCAAGACGTACGCGGTGCCGCAGGTGATCGACTCCATGGGCATCTTCTACAACAAGAAGATGTTCAAGGAGGCCGGCGTCGAGGTCCCCACCACCATCGACGAGCTCAAGACCGTCTCCAAGAAGATCAAGGCGAAGACCGGCAAGACCGGCTTCTACCTGCGCGGCGACGACGCCTACTGGTTCCTGTCCTTCCTGTACGGCGAGGGCGGCGACATGGTCAACGCCGCCGACAAGGCCGTCACCATCGACGACGCCGCCGGTGTCAAGGCCATGAAGGTCGTCAAGGACCTGGTCGACTCGGGCGCCGCCAAGACGGACGCCACCGACGGCTGGGAGAACATGCAGGCGTCGTTCAAGAACGGCGACGTCGCGATGATGATCAACGGCCCCTGGGCCGTCGCCGACACCTACACCGGCAAGGAGTTCAAGGACAAGGCCAACCTGGGCGTCGCCCCGGTCCCGTCCGGCTCCGCCGCGCAGGGCGCCCCGCAGGGCGGTCACAACCTGGCCGTCTACGCCGGTTCCAAGAACCTGGACGCCTCCTACGCCTTCGTCGACTACATGACCTCCGTCAAGACGCAGGCCCAGGTCACCAAGGAGCTGAACCTCCTGCCGACCCGTACCTCCGCCTACGCCGAGGAGCCGGTCGTCAACAACGAGATCGTCGGCTTCTTCAAGCCGGTCGTCGAGAGCGCCGTCGAGCGCCCGTGGATCCCGGAGACCGGCAGCCTCTTCGCGCCGCTCGTCACCGAGTACACCAAGGTCCTCACCGGTCAGACGACCCCGGAGAAGGCGGTCAAGACGACCGGCGACTCCTACCGCAAGCTCCTCAAGGGCTGGAAGTAACTCAGGAAGGCAGGCCGGCTGATGGCTGTCCACACCAGCCAGTCGGTGGTGAAGGCCGCGGGCGACGACGTCGCCCGCGGCCGGAGCCGCGGTACTGGTAACCCCCCGCCGCCGGGACGGATACGGCGGGCCCTGTCGACGCACTGGTACGCCTGGACGATGGTGGCCCCGGTCGTCGTCGTGATCGGCGTGATCATCGGTTACCCCCTGGTCCGCGGCGTCTACCTGTCGCTGACCGACGCCAACGAGCGCAACGTCGCGCGGTCCATCGGTGTCAACCACCTGCCCGCCACGTACAAGTTCGTCGGCCTGGACAACTACACCGACGCGCTCACCGGCGACCAGTTCCTCGGCACGCTCGGGTGGACCCTGGTGTGGACGGTCTCCTGCGTGGCCATCACCTTCGGCCTCGGCATGGCCCTGGCGAACATCCTCAACCGGAGGATCGCCGGCCGCTCCGCGTACCGGATGGCGCTCATCCTGCCCTGGGCCATCCCCGGCTTCGTCTCCGTCTTCGCCTGGCGCTTCCTCTACAACCAGGACCGCGGGCTGCTCAACAAGATCCTCGCCGGCGGCGGCATCGACGGCATCGACTGGCTGGGCGACCCGGTCATCGCCAAGGTCTCCGTCATCGTCGTCAACGTGTGGCTCGGCGTGCCGTTCATGATGGTCGCCCTGCTCGGCGGCCTCCAGTCCATCCCCAGCGAGCAGTACGAGGCCGCCGAGATGGACGGCGCCACCGCCTGGCAGCGCTTCCGCCACGTCACGCTCCCCGGACTGCGGCCGGTCTCCACGACCGTGATCCTGCTCTCCACCATCTGGACCTTCAACATGTTCCCGGTGATCTTCCTGCTCACCCGCGGCGGACCCGGCGAAGCCACCCAGATCCTGGTCACCCAGGCGTACAAGTTCTCCTTCGAGATCAGCCCGCGCGACTTCGCGCAGTCCTCCACGTGGGGCGTGCTGATCCTCGTACTCCTGCTGATCTTCGCCGCGGTCTACCGGCGAGTCCTGCGCACCCAGGGAGACGACTGGTGACCACCGCACCCACCCCCACCGCGCGGCACTCCGCGCAGCGCCCGGCCAAGGTCCGGCGGCGCGGCGAGCGCTCGCCGCTGGCCTCCACCGCACTGCACCTGACGCTGATCGTCGCGTCCGTGATCGCCGTCTTCCCCGTGCTGTGGGTCCTGCTCACCTCGCTGAAGCCCGCCGACCTCGCCACCACCACGGACTTCTTCAAGGACACGACGTTCGAGAACTACACGAACCTCATCCAGGACACGAAGTTCCTGACCTGGTTCGGCAATTCGCTGATCGTCGCGGGCCTCACGACGCTCATCGGCGTCATCGTCTCGGCCTCCACCGGCTACGCCGTCAGCCGCTTCCGGTTCCCCGGCAAGCGCGGGCTGATGTGGACGCTGCTGATCACCCAGATGTTCCCGGTCGCCGTCCTCATCGTGCCGATCTACAACATCATGGCGGGCATGGGGCTGCTCAATAAGCCCGCCGGTCTCGTCATCACGTACCTGACCATCTCGGTGCCGTTCTGCGCCTGGATGATGAAGGGCTTCTTCGACACCATCCCGCGCGAGATCGACGAGTCCGGGCAGGTCGACGGACTCACCCCGTTCGGCACGTTCTGGCGGCTCATCCTGCCGCTGGCCAAGCCGGGCCTCGCGGTCACCGCGTTCTACTCCTTCATCACCGCCTGGGGCGAGGTGGCGTACGCCTCCGCCTTCATGGTCGGCGAGGACAACCTCACCCTCGCGGGCGGCCTCCAGCTGTTCGTCAACCAGTACGGCGCCCAGTGGGGCCCGATGACCGCCGCGTCCGTACTGATCGCGATACCCGCGGCCCTGGTGTTCCTGTTCGCGCAGAAGCACCTCGTCACCGGCATGTCCGCCGGAGCCGTCAAGGGCTGAGCCCTCATACGACCCGCACGCACCAGTCACGGTGGCGCCGGAATCCCGACCCGGTCCCGGCGCCACCCCCCACCCAGACACCCCAGGGACGACATGACCCAGCACCTCGCTGCCCCCTCCACCGGCACGTCCGACGACGCCGCCGGCCACCGCACCGGCTGGTGGCAGGACGCGGTGATCTACCAGGTCTATCCGCGCAGCTTCGCCGACGGCAACGGCGACGGCATGGGCGATCTCGCAGGCGTACGCGGCAGACTCCCGTACCTCAAGGAGCTCGGCGTCGACGCGGTCTGGCTCAGCCCGTTCTACGCGTCCCCGCAGGCCGACGCCGGGTACGACGTCGCCGACTACCGGGCCATCGACCCGATGTTCGGCAGCCTCCTGGACGCCGACGCGCTGATCCGCGACGCCCACGACCTGGGCCTGCGGATCATCGTCGACCTGGTGCCCAACCACTCCTCCGACCAGCACGAGTGGTTCAAGCGCGCGCTCACCGAGGGCCCCGGCTCCGCCCTGCGCGACCGTTACCACTTCCGCCCCGGCCAGGGCGCCGACGGCGAACTCCCGCCCAACGACTGGGAGTCCATCTTCGGCGGCCCCGCCTGGACCCGCACGGTGAACCCGGACGGCACCCCCGGCGAGTGGTACCTCCACCTCTTCGCGCCCGAGCAGCCCGACTTCAACTGGGAGCACCCGGCCGTCGCCGACGAGTTCCGCTCGATCCTGCGCTTCTGGCTCGACATGGGCGTCGACGGCTTCCGGGTGGACGTCGCCCACGGCCTGGTCAAGGCCGAGGGGCTGCCCGACCTCGGCACCCACGACCAGCTGAAGCTGCTCGGAAACGATGTCATGCCGTTCTTCGACCAGGACGGGGTGCACGAGATCTACCGCAGCTGGCGCATCATCCTCGACGAGTACCCCGGCGACAGGATCGCGGTCGCCGAGGCGTGGACGCCCACCGTCGAGCGCACCGCCAACTACGTGCGCCCCGACGAGATGCACCAGGCGTTCAACTTCCAGTACCTGGCCACCGCCTGGGACGCCGCCGCGCTCCGCGAGGTCATCGACACCTCGCTCGACGCCATGCGGCCGGTCGGCGCCCCCACCACCTGGGTGCTCTCCAACCACGACGTCACCCGGCACGCCACCCGGTTCGCCAACCCCGCGGGCCTCGGCACCCAGATCCGCACCCCCGGCGACCGCGAGCTGGGCCTGCGCCGGGCCCGCGCGGCGAGCCTGCTGATGCTGGCGCTCCCCGGCTCCGCCTACGTCTACCAGGGCGAGGAGCTCGGCCTGCCCGACGTCACCGACCTGCCCGACGAGGCCCGCCAGGACCCGTCGTTCTTCCGGGCCGACGGCCAGGACGGCTTCCGCGACGGCTGCCGCGTCCCGATCCCGTGGACCCGCGAGGGCTCCTCGTACGGCTTCGGCGCGGGCGGCAGCTGGCTCCCGCAGCCCACCGGCTGGGGCGAGCTGAGCGTCGAGGCGCAGACCGGCGCGGCCGGCTCCACCCTGGAGCTGTACCGGGCCGCCATCGCCGCCCGCCGGGCCCACCCCGGGCTCGGCGCGGGCGCCGAGGTGCGCTGGCTGGACGCCCCGGAGGGGCTGCTCGCCTTCGCCCGCCCCGGGTTCGTCTGCACCGTCAACACCACGGGCGCCCCGGTCCGCATCCCCGTACCGGGCACGGCCCTGCTGTCCAGCGCGCCGGTGCGGGCCGATGGCGACACGGTCGAGCTGCCCGCCGACACCACGGTGTGGTGGACGGTGTGACGACCGTCCCCCTGCCGAGGGGCCCCGGCGCGGGCGGTTCGCTGCGCCTGTCGGACATCGCCGGCCAGGCGTCCGTCAGCGAGGCGACCGTCAGCCGGGTCCTCAACGGCAAGCCGGGCGTCGCGGACACCACGCGTCAGCGGGTGCTCGCGGCGCTCGACATCCTGGGCTACGAACGGCCCGTGCGGCTGCGGCAGCGCAGCGCCGGGCTGATCGGTCTGGTCACCCCCGAGCTGACCAACCCGATCTTCCCGGCGTTCGCCCAGTCCGTGGAGCAGGTGCTCGCCGGGCACGGCTACACGCCCGTGCTCTGCACCCAGCTGCCCGGCGGCGCCACCGAGGACGAGCTGGTCGAGCAGCTCGTCGAGCGCGGCGTCGGCGGCATCGTCTTCCTGTCCGGGCTGCACGCCGACACCTCGGCCGACCCGGCGCGCTATGCCGCGCTGACCGAGCGCGGGGTGCCGTTCGTCCTGATCAACGGCTACAACGAGCGCATCAGCGCCCCGTTCGTCTCGCCCGACGACACCGCCGCCGTGCGGATGGCCGTGAGCCATCTCGCCGAACTCGGCCACCGCCGGGTGGGCCTGGCCATAGGGCCGCAGCGCTACGTTCCCTCGCGCCGGAAGCGGGACGGCTTCGTGGACGCCGCCGTCTCGGTGCTCGGCCTGGACCGGGCGGACGCCGAACTCCTGGTGTGCTCCACGCTGTTCAGCGTCGAGGGCGGCCAGGTCGCGGCGGGCGCGCTGCTGGACCGGGGGTGCACCGGGATCGTCTGCGGCAGCGACCTGATGGCGCTGGGCGTCGTCCGCGCGGCCCGGGACCGCGGGCTCGACGTGCCGCGCGACGTGTCCGTGGTGGGCTTCGACGACTCGCAGCTCATCGCGTTCACCGACCCGCCGCTGACCACGGTCCGCCAGCCGGTCCAGGCGATGGCGGCGGCCGCGGTGGGCGCGCTGCTGGAGGAGATCGGCGGCAGCCCCGTACAGCGCACGGAGTACGTGTTCCAGCCGGAGCTGGTGGTCCGGGGCTCGACGGCGGCGCTGCGGAGCGCCTGAAGCCGTGGCGGGAACGGGGGCGGGGCCGGGTCCGGAGGGGGACCCGGCCCTCAGGCGTACCGGGGAGCTCCGGCGGCGCGCCGGCGGAGTAGGCGGCGACGCGGACGAAGACGCGTCCTTGCCCGGTCATGGGACGACCGGTGCGCACGGGGACAGGTCCTGGGCGGGCCGACACAGGAGAGGCACCGGAGGTCGGCCCGGAGTGGGCCGGCGGGGAGGTGTGACCGCCGGTGCCTCTCGTGTTCCTGACCGGCCCGGCCGACCGGGCGCGTGGGGCCCGGGGTAACGGGACCCCCGGCCGACCGGACCGGAGTCGGGAGAAACGTAACAGGGCTGCAATGTCTTGCGTAAGACCTTGCAGGAAGAAATCCACGGTATTTCGTGGATGTGAGCGGGTGGTGTCCAAAGGGTTGACCGGGACCTGCCGGGCTCGTACGGTCTCGCTGCGGCAAGGTTTGCATTCTTGCAGCAAGAACCTTCAGGAGCCTTGAGGGCAGGGCGCGTTGCCGTATGGGCTGCACCGTCACCCCCGCATTTCCCCCACAGCAGGAGGAAAACATGGCCAGCAGACCCCTGTCTGCCGCGCTCGCCCTCGTCGCGGGAGCCGCCGCCCTCGTGGTCCCCGCCACGACGGCCGAGGCGTCCGCCCCGGGCACCAAGGACGTCACCGCCGTCCTCTTCGAGTGGAAGTTCGACTCCGTCGCCAAGGCGTGTACGGACACCCTCGGCCCCGCCGGATACGGCTTCGTCCAGGTCTCGCCGCCCCAGGAACACATCCAGGGCAGCCAGTGGTGGACCTCGTACCAGCCGGTCAGCTACAAGATCGCCGGGCGGCTCGGAGACCGTACGTCCTTCGCCCACATGGTCAGCACCTGCCACAGTGCGGGCGTCAAGGTTGTCGCTGACTCGGTCATCAACCACATGACCAGCGGTTCGGGCACCGGCACGGGCGGCACCTCGTACACCAAGTACAACTACCCCGGCCTGTACTCCTCGGCCGACATGGACGACTGCACCGCCCAGATCAGCAACTACGGCGACCGCGCCAACGTCCAGAACTGCGAGCTGGTCGGGCTCGCCGACCTGGACACCGGCGAGGACTACGTACGCGGCAAGATCGCCGGCTACCTCAACGACCTGCTCTCGCTGGGCGTCGACGGATTCCGCATCGACGCCGCCAAGCACATGCCCGCCGGTGACCTCGCCGCCATCAAGTCCCGGCTGAGCAACCCGGGCGTCTACTGGAAGCAGGAGGCGATCTACGGGGCCGGCGAGGCCGTCTCGCCCGACGAGTACACCGGGAACGGCGACGTCCAGGAATTCCGCTACGCCCGCGGCCTCAAGCAGGTGTTCAACAACGAGAACCTCGCCGACCTGAAGAACTTCGGCGAGGGGTGGGGCTTCATGCCCTCCTCGAAGGCGGCGGTGTTCGTGGACAACCACGACACCGAGCGGGGCGGCGACACGCTCAACTACAAGGACGGCGCGAACTACACGCTCGCCAGCGTGTTCATGCTGGCCTGGCCCTACGGCTCGCCCGACGTCCACTCCGGCTACGAGTGGTCCGACAAGGACGCCGGCCCGCCCAACGGCGGCACGGTCAACGCCTGCTACAGCGACGGCTGGAAGTGCCAGCACGCCTGGCGCGAGATCTCCTCCATGGTCGGCTTCCGCAACACCGCGCGCGGTGAGGCGGTCACCGACTGGTGGGACAACGGCGGCGACCAGATCGCCTTCGGGCGCGGCTCCAAGGCGTACGTGGCGATCAACCACGAGGGCTCCTCGCTGACGCGCACGTTCCAGACCTCGCTGCCCGCCGGCGACTACTGCGACGTCCAGTCCGGCAAGGGCGTCACGGTCAACGGCTCCGGCCAGTTCACCGCGACCCTCGGCGCCAACACCGCGCTCGCCCTGCACACCGGCGCCCGCACCTGCGGCGGCTCCACCGGCACCACCGACCCGGGTACGGAGACCGGCACCTCCGGCGCCTCCTTCGGCGTCAACGCCACCACCCAGCTCGGCCAGAACATCTACGTCACCGGCAACCAGTCCGCCCTCGGCAACTGGAACACCGGCAGCGCGCTGAAGCTCGACCCGGCGACGTACCCGGTCTGGAAGCTCGACGTGAACATGCCCGCTGGCACCACGTTCGAGTACAAGTACCTCCGCAAGGACGCGAGCGGCAACGTCACCTGGGAGAGCGGTGCCAACCGCACGGCCACGGTGCCGTCCTCCGGCAGGGTCACGCTGACGACGGACGTCTGGCGCGGCTGACCTCCACCCCCCACGCGCCGGACGGGCCGTCCCCCAGCGGCCCGTCCGGCCCCGCACACCCCCGTACCCCTCCTAGGAGAGCCCTAGTGAAACGTCCGTACCCGCGCGTGCCCGCACGCAGAACGGCGACCGCCGTCGTCGCGGCCGCCCTGTGCGCGGCCCTGGTGCCCGCGCTGCCCGCCGCCGCGGCCCGGCCGCCCGCCGCGCCCTCGGACGCCAAGCTGGCCGCCCAGGCCACCCGGCACGACCTGACCCGCGAGCAGTTCTACTTCGTGATGCCCGACCGGTTCGCCAACGGCGACACCCGCAACGACCGGGGCGGACTGACCGGTTCGCGCCTGGAGACCGGCTACGACCCCACCGACAAGGGGTTCTACCAGGGCGGCGACCTCAAGGGGCTGACCGACCGGCTCGACTACATCAAGGACCTCGGCACCACCGCCATCTGGCTCGCGCCCATCTTCAAGAACCGGCCCGTCCAGGGCACCGGCAAGGACGCATCGGCCGGCTACCACGGCTACTGGATCACCGACTTCACCCAGGTCGACCCGCACTTCGGCACCAACGCCGACCTGACGAAGCTGATCGACAAGGCCCACCGCAAGGGCATGAAGGTCTTCTTCGACGTCATCACCAACCACACCGCCGACACCGTCGACTACGCCGAGAAGACCTACGGCTACAAGTCCAAGGGCGCCTACCCCTACCTCGACCGCGACGGCCGCCCCTTCGACGACGCCGCCGGCATCGCGAAGGTGGACGCCGACTCCTTCCCGTACAAGCCGGTCAGCGGCGGCGGCAAGACGCCGTCCTGGCTCAACGACCCGACGATGTACCACAACCGGGGCGACTCGACGTACGCGGGCGAGTCCACCACGTACGGCGACTTCTCCGGTCTGGACGACCTGTGGACGGAGCGGCCCGAGGTCGTCTCCGGCATGGAGAAGATCTACGAGAAGTGGGTCCGGGACTTCGATATCGACGGGTTCCGGATCGACACCGTGAAACACGTCGACATGGACTTCTGGACCCAGTGGGCCACCGCGCTCGACGCCTACGCGGCCGAGCACGGGCGCGAGGACTTCTTCATGTTCGGCGAGGTCTACTCCTCGGACACCGCCGTCACCTCCCCGTACGTCACCCGGGGCCGGCTGGACGCCACGCTCGACTTCCCCTTCCAGGAGGCGGCCCGCCAGTACGCCTCGCAGGGCGCCCCGGCCTCCAAGCTCGCCGCCGTCTTCGGCGACGACTACCGGTACACCACCGACAAGGCCAACGCCTACGAGCAGGTGACCTTCCTCGGCAACCACGACATGGGCCGCATCGGGACCTTCCTCAAGCAGGACAACCCGGAGGCCGGTGACGCGGAGCTGGTGAAGCGCGCGGAGCTCGCCAACGAGCTGATGTTCCTCGGCCGGGGCAACCCCGTCGTCTACTACGGCGACGAGCAGGGCTTCACGGGCGCGGGCGGCGACAAGGACGCCCGCCAGACGATGTTCGCCTCGAAGACCGCCGACTACCTGGACGACGACGAGCTGGGCACGGACCGCACCCACGCCTCCGACGCGTACGACGAGACCCACCCGCTCTACCGCAACATCGCCGCCCTCTCGAAGCTGACCCGGGACAACCCGGCGCTCCGCGACGGGGTCCAGACCGAGCGGTACGCCGAGGGCCCGGTGTACGCCTTCTCGCGCACGGAGGCGAAGCGCGGCACCGAGTACGTCGTCGCCACCAACAACGGCACCACCGCGAAGACCGTCGAGCTGCCCACCGGATCCGCCCGCATGGATTTCCGTACGCTGTACGGCGGCAAGGGCACCGTCCGTAGCGGCGCCGACAAGAAGGCCACCGTCACCATTCCGGCCCTGTCGAGCCTCGTGCTCCGCGCGGCCAAGCCCCTCGCCGCTCCCGTCGCCAAGCCCTCCGTCACCCTGAAGGCCCCCGGCGCGGGCGCCACCGGCACCGTCGAGCTGACCGCCGACGTGGACGGCGGCTCGCTCAACCGGGTCGTCTTCGCCGCCCAGACCGGCAACGGCAAGTGGACCACGCTCGGCACCGCGGACCATGCCCCGTACAAGGTCACCCAGACGCTGAGCGACAAGACGGCCGCCGGAACGCCGCTGCGCTACAAGGCCGTCGTGGTGGACCGCACCGGCCGCACCGCGAGCACCACCGCCTCGTCCACCGCCGGCCAGGCACCCGCCCCCGCCAAGCCCGTCGCGGTCGAGCGGGACTACGCCGTCGTCCACTACCGGCGCGCCGACGGCGACTACGACGGCTGGCAGGTCAAGTCGGGCGAGACCACCGCCGCGTTCGCCGGGCGTGACGCGTACGGCGCGTTCGCGTGGATCAAGGTGCCCGAGGGCGCCGCCACCGTCCCGTACACCGTCGAGAAGTCCGGCACCGCCGAGGGGCCCGAGCGCTCCGTGGACCTCGCCAGGACCGGTGAGGTGTGGATCGCGCAGGGCGAGGACGGCCAGGCGGAGACCGCGCCGGACGGGGCCTACCCGGACCAGGACAGGACCAAGGCAGTCCTGCACTACTACCGCGCCGACGGCGACTACGACGGCTGGGGGCTGCACACCTGGACCGGCGCCGAGGAGCCCACGGACTGGGCCAAGCCGCTCCAGCCCGTGAAGAAGGACGCCTCCGGGCTCACCTTCGAGGTCCCGCTCACCGACGGGGCGACCTCGCTCAGCTACATCCTGCACCGGGGCGACGAGAAGGACCTCCCCAGCGACCAGTCCCTCGACCTCGCCACGTACGGCCACGAGGTGTGGATGCTCGGCGGCCAGGCCGGCTACCTGCTCCCGCAGGCCGGCGGCGTCCCGACGCCCGACCTCACCAAGGCCGAGGCGCAGTGGATCGACGCCGACACCGTCGTCTGGAAGGTGAAGGCCACCGAGGCCACCAGCCAGCAGCTCGTGTACGCCGAGAAGGGCGGCATCACCGTCGAGGACGGCGCCCTCAGCGACGAGGGCCAGTGGCTGCGCCTCGCCCCGTCCGCGCTGACCGACGCCCAGAAGGCGAAGTACCCGCACCTCAAGGACTACCCCGCCTTCACCGTCGACGCCCGGGACCGCGACCGCGTCCGCGAGGCGCTGCGCGGCCAGCTCATCGCCACCCAGCGCGCCGCCAACGGGGCCCTGCTCGCCGCCACCGGGGTGCAGAGCGCCGGAGTCCTCGACGACCTCTACGGCGCGAAGGCGAGCGGCGCCGCGCTCGGCCCGGTCTTCCGCCACGGCATCCCCACCCTCTCGGTCTGGGCGCCCACCGCCCGTACCGTCGCGCTCGAACTCGACGGGAAGACCGTGCCCATGCGGCGCGACGACCGCACCGGCGTCTGGTCCGTCACCGGAAAGAAGAACTGGACCGGAAAGCCCTACCGGTACGCCGTGAACGTCTGGGCGCCCACCGTCCAGAAGCTCGTCACCAACAAGGTCACCGACCCCTACTCCACCGCCCTCACCACCGACTCCGCCCGCAGCCTCGTCGTGGACCTGGAGGACCCGAAGCTCGCCCCCGAGGGCTGGGACACCCTGCGCAAGCCCGCCGCCGTGCCGCTGCGCGACGCGCAGATCCAGGAGCTCCAGATCCGCGACTTCTCCGTCGCGGACCCCACCTCGAAGCACCCCGGCGAGTACCTGGCCTTCACCGACACCCGCTCCGACGGGATGAAGCACCTCAAGCAGCTCGCCGACGCCGGGACCAGCTACGTCCATCTGCTGCCCGCCTTCGACATCGGGACCATCCCCGAGAAGAAGAAGGACCAGCAGAAGCCGGCCTGCGACCTGTCCGTCTACGGCCCCGACTCCGCCGAACAGCAGGCGTGCGTCGCGAAGGCCGCCGCGAAGGACGCCTTCAACTGGGGCTACGACCCGCTGCACTACACCGTCCCCGAGGGCAGTTACGCCTCCGACCCGGACGGCACGAAGCGCACCGCCGAATTCCGGCAGATGGTCCAGGGCATCAACGGCGCCGGACTGCGGACCGTCATGGACGTCGTCTACAACCACACCGTCGCCTCCGGGCAGGACGCCAAGTCCGTCCTCGACCGGATCGTGCCCGGCTACTACCAGCGGCTCCTGGAGGACGGCACCGTCGCCACCTCCACCTGCTGCGCCAACACCGCCCCCGAGAACACCATGATGGGCAAGCTCGTCGTGGACTCGATCGTCACCTGGGCCAAGGAGTACAAGGTCGACGGCTTCCGCTTCGACCTGATGGGCCACCACCCCAAGGCCAACATCCTGGCCGTCCGCAAGGCCCTCGACGCGCTGACCACCGCCAAGGACGGCGTGGACGGCAAGAAGATCATCCTGTACGGGGAGGGCTGGAACTTCGGCGAGATCGCCGACGACGCCCGCTTCGTCCAGGCCACCCAGAAGAACATGGCCGGCACCGGCATCGCCACCTTCTCCGACCGGGCCCGCGACGCCGTACGCGGCGGCTCCCCGTTCGACGAGGACCCCGGCGTCCAGGGCTTCGCCACCGGCCTCTACACCGACCCCAACACCTCCACCGCGAACGGCACGCAGGCCGAGCAGAAGGCCCGCCTGCTGCACTACCAGGACCTGATCAAGGTCGGCCTCACCGGCAACCTCGCCGACTACACCTTCACCGACACCACCGGGAACACCGTCAAGGGCTCCGGCGTCGACTACAACGGCGCCCCGGCCGGCTACGCCGCCGCACCCGGTGACGCCCTCGCCTACGCCGACGCCCACGACAACGAGACCCTGTACGACGCGCTGGCGTTCAAGCTCCCGGCGGGCACCCCGGCCTCCGACCGGGCCCGCATGCAGGTCCTGGCCATGGCGACGGCGACCCTCTCGCAGGGCCCCGCGCTCTCCCAGGCCGGCACAGACCTGCTGCGCTCCAAGTCGCTGGACCGCAACTCCTTCGACAGCGGCGACTGGTTCAACGCCCTGCACTGGGACTGCCGGGCCGGCAACGGCTTCGGGCGCGGACTGCCGCCGGCCGCGGACAACGAGGCCAAGTGGCCGTACGCGAAGCCCCTGCTGACCAACGCCGCGGTCAACCCGGGCTGCGCACAGATCAACGGCGCCTCGGCCGCGTACCGGGACCTGCTCACCATCCGCACCACGGAGAAGGACTTCGACCTGGCCGGCGCCGCCCAGGTGCAGTCCCAACTCGCCTTCCCGCTGTCCGGCAAGGACGAGACCCCCGGCGTGATCACCATGCGCCTCGGCAAGCTCGTCGTCGTCTTCAACGCCGCGCCCGGTACCACCACCCAGAAGGTGACCGCGCTGGCCGGGAAGGACTACGCCCTGCACCCCGTCCAGGCGAAGGGCGCGGATTCTACCGTCAAGAAGTCCTCGTACGAGCGGAGTTCGGGCAGCTTCACCGTTCCGGGACGCACGGTGGCGGTGTTCACCCTGCGCTGACCGCCACGGGACTACCGTATGGGCAGCCGCCCGGGGGTTTAGGGCCTTTCGTTTGGATCAGGCTGGGCTCGCGGGGCGTGGCACGCGTGTCTGCGGCGTTGTCGTCGGTTGCCAACGCTCCGCGTTGTCGCCCTCCTCCGCCTTGCAGCCACACGCACCACGCCCCGCTCCCTGATCCAGCCTGATCCAAACGAAAGGCCCTAGCTCCACACACCCCCGGGCACGCCTTTCCCTCCACCTGTGCAGCGACGGTGACGATGGCCAGCAACCTCCCCGAGGAGACCACCAGCTTTGTCGGACGGACGGCCGAGCTCACCGGGCTCGAACACGCCCTCGCCACCGGCCGGCTGACCACCCTCACCGGCACCGGAGGCGTCGGCAAGACCCGGCTCGCCCTCCGCGCCGCCCGCCGCGCCGCCCCCGGCCACCGCGACGGCGTCCGGTGGGCCGACCTCGCCCCGCTGCACGACGACGAACTCCTCCTCGCCACCGTCTCCGACGCGGTCGGCCTCAGCGACCACACCCTGCGCCCGCCCGTCGACGTGCTGTGCGAATGGCTCGCCGACAAGCAGCTCCTGCTCGTCCTGGACTCCTGCGAGCACCTGCTCCCCGCCTGCGCCCACCTCCTCGGCGAGATCCTGACCACCTCGCCCGGGCTCACCGTCCTCGCCACCAGCCGCCGCCCCCTGAACCTGCGGGGCGAACAGCTCGTGGAGGTCGACCCGCTGCCCGTCGACGGCGCCGCCGACGCCCTCACCCTCTTCCGGGAACGCGCCACGGCCGCCGCCCCCGCCACCCCGTTCCGGGAACCGGGCACCGCCGAGGCCGCCGCCGACATCTGCCGCCGCCTCGACGGCATCCCGCTCGCCATCGAGCTCGCCGCCGCCGCGGTCGGCCGGCAGAGCGTCCAGGACATCGCCCAGCGCCTCGGCTCCCGGCTCGACGCCTTCGCCGACACCACGCTCCGCCCGGTCCGCCACCGCACCCTGCGCACCACCATCGGCTGGTCGCACGAGCTGTGCACCCCGCTCGAACGGCTCCTGTGGGCCCGGCTCACCGTGCTGCGCGGCGACTTCGAGGAGGACACCGCCGTCACCGTCTGCGCCGGCGGCCCCCTGACCGAGGACGGCGTCCGCACCGCCCTGCGCGGCCTGGCCGCCCAGTCCGTCGTCACCCGCGAGGGCACCCGCCACCGCATGCTCGACACCCTGCGCGAATACGGCCGCATGTGGCTCGTGGAGCTCGGCGAGGAACGGGCCGCCGCCGACCGGCACGCCGCCTGCTTCCTGCGCCTCGCCCGCAACGCCCACGCAGGGTGGACCGGCGACGACCAGATCCTCTGGTACCACCGCATCGCCGACGCGCACGCCGACCTGTGCGCCGCGCTCGATCACCTCCTCGACCACGACCCCGCCGCCGCCCAGGAGATGGCCGGCCGCATCGGCTTCTTCTGGTGCTGCTGCGGCCACCTCCCGCAGACCCGGGGGTACGCCCAGCGCGCCCTGGACTCCGGACCGGCCGGCGGCCCCCACCGCACCCGGGCGCTGTGGGTACTCGGCATCTGCGTCCTGCTCCAGGGCGACTACCCGGCCGCCGAGCGCATCGGCCGCGAGTGCGTCCGCGAGGCCGCCGCCGACGGCACCGACGAGGGCATCCTCGCCGCCGCCTATCTGCGCGGGCTCACCCACCTGATGACCGGCGAACCCGAGAAGGGCCTCCGCGAGGCGCGGCGGGTGCTCCGGACCACCGCGTCCGGGACCCGGCTCGAAGCGGCCTACCGGCTGCGCTGCCACCTCATCACCGTCTTCGCCCTCACCGGGCTCGGCCGCCTTGAGGAGGCCGCGTCGGCCGCCGTGGTGCTGCGGGCGGCCTGCGAGGCCCAGGACGAGTGCTGGACCCGGTCCTACGTGGACTACCAACTCGCCCTGATCGCCCTGCTCCAGGGCCGCGCCGAACCCGCCGCCGCGCACGCCCGGGCCATGCTCGCCGGCAAGCACCGGCTCCGCGACCGCTTCGGCATCGCGCTCGGCCTGGACATCCTGGCCGCCGCCATCGCCGCCCAGGGCGAGGGCGCCAGGGCCGCCCGCGTCTACGGCACCGGACAGGTCTACTGGCGCATGGTCGGCCACCCCCAGCGCGGCACCCCCGAGCTGGGCCCGGTCCGCGAGACCTGCGAACGGCGGGCCCGGGAGGCGGTCGGCGACGCGGCGTACCGGCGCGCCTTCGAACAGGGCCGGGCGGACAGCGCGGAGGCGGGCCTCGCCCTGGCGCTGCACGGGGAACTGCTCACGTAGCGGATATCTGTTGTGCGCCTCGGCCCGTACGGGAAGGCTGGACGCCGTCCGCCCACTCTCCGCCTCCCCTGGAGCCCGTCATGCCGCAGATCACCGTCGACTACTCCGCCGAGCTCACCGACGCCTTCGACCGCCCCGCCTTCGCCCTCGCCCTGCACCCCGTCGTCGCCGAGACGGTCGACACCAAGATCGCCGCCTGCAAGACCCGCTTCCGGCGGGCCGAGGAGACGGTGGTCGCGGACGCGCCGGGCGGTGACGTACTCGTGCACGTGGACATCTCGCTGCTGCCCGGCCGCACCCCGAAGACCAAGGCCCGGCTCACCGAGGCCGTCCTGGAGCTGCTGCGCGCCCACCTCGGCACGGTCACCGGCCCGACGCCGCACCTCTCGGCGGAGGCCCGGGACCTCGACCCGTCCTACCGCAAGATCTGACCGGCCCGGGTGCAACCCGGCGGGCGGACCACGGCACTTACCGGGTGAGACCGTCTCCGGAAGGAACCACCCTGTGCTGACGTACAGCCGCCGCTCACTGCTCCACGTCGCCGCGGCCACGGCCGCCCTGACCGTCGCCCTGTCCGCGCCCGCGCCCGCCGCCGCGCAGGACGGGGCCGGGCGCACCTGGGCGGGCGAGGCGGCACCGTACAGCGACGCCACACTCCTCGACCTCGCGGACGTGGGGCGGGGGAGGACCTGGGCGGCCGGGTTCACCATCCGCACCGAGGGCCAGGTGACCCGCTTCCGGCCCGTCGTGGCCGAACGCGCAGCGCCCGGGGCGGCGTGGACGCCCATGCCGTCGGCGACCACGGCCGCCGGTGAGGTCAGCAGCCGGGTCAACGCCATGGACGCGAACGGCGGCCGTGACGTGTGGCTCGTCGGCGACGACTCCGCCGCCCTGGACGGGAAGGTGTACACCCAGCACTTCGACGGCAAGCGCTGGCAGGTCGTGCCGGTGGACCTGCCGGAGAAGGCGGATGCCGGCTCGCTGCTGGACGTGGACGCCCGGCCGGGAGGCGCCTGGGCCGCCGGGATCGCGCAGATCGAGGTCTCCCGCACCTGGAACGAGGCGAAGGGGACCTGGAACATCCAGTACCGCAACGCCGGGATCGTCCGCCACTTCGACGGGACGGCCTGGCGTGACGTGCCCCTCCCCGAACTGCCCGGCGACTACTGGTACCTGAACGGGGTCCAGGCGGTCGCCGACGACGACGTCTGGGCGACCGGCTACGACGGTGACACCGGCAGCCCGCTGCTGCTGCGCTACGACGGCGCCTCCTGGCAGCGGGTGGACGCCCCCGGCGTCACGGACCTCCCCGGCCAGGCCCAGAAGCTCGCGGTGTCCGAGGACGGCACGGTGTGGCTGGTCGGCGAGGACTGGTCGCCCGAGGACGGATCGACGCGCGCCCTGGTCGCCCGCCACGACGCCACGGGCTGGCACCGGCTCGCCGTGCCGGACGTGCCCGCCCGGCTCTTCGGCGTCACCGCACGCCCCGGGGGCGGGATCGCCGTCGTGGGCCAGACCCTCGGCGAGCGGCGCGACGCGCTGGCGTGGGCCTGGCAGCCCGGGAGCCGGAACCACTGGAAGGACCTGGCACTTCCGCAGCCCGTGGCGGTGGACCCGGCGGCCCCCGTGGAGAACTTCGCGAACGCGGTGACCGGGGGCCGGGCAGGGCTCACGGTGGTCGGCACCTCGACCGCCGAGGGTGCGGAGCCCCAGCCGTTCGTGTCCGTACGGTCCGGCGGGCGCTGAGACCCGGGTCCTTAAGGCAACCGCTGCGCCGGCACCGCCGGCACGGCGGGCGCCAGCGACGAGAGCCGGGTCAGCAGGTCCCCGAACGGCCCGTCCGCCGGCTCCTGCGCCAGCACCCGCAGCACGATCCCCGCCATCTCCTCGTCGTACGCCGCGCTCACGGCGGCCAGCGCGGCGAAGTCGTGCACGAGCTGCAACTCCAGCTCGGCCCGGGGCACCCGGCGCCCGTCCAGCCAGAGCAGCGCCGTCGACTCGGCGAGCGACACCCAGGACCGTACGACCAACTCCAGCCGGGCCGGAGGCTCCTCGACGTCCAGATGGGCCAGGATCTGTTCGCAGGCGGCCAGGCGCACCCCGTCGATCATGGCGTTCGCCGTGGACGAGCCCACCGCAGGACCGCCCCGCATCAGCGCGGCGAACCCGGGCCCGTGCTCGTCCACGAAGTCGAAGAACCGGCCCATCACCCGCAGCAGCCGGGCGCCGAGCGGCCCTTCGCGCGGCTCCATGAACCGGGCCGCGAGCTCGTCGGCCGCGCGGCGCAACGCCGCCTCGTACAGGCTCTGTTTGCCCGGGAAGTAGTGGTAGACCAGGGGCCGCGAGATCCCGGCCGCCGACGCGATCTCATCGATCGACACCTCGTCCGGCGCCCGGTGGCTGAACAACTCCAGCGCGACGCCGATCAGCTGCTGCCTGCGCTCCTCGACGCCCATCCTGCGCCGCACCCCGGTCGTCATGCCCCCCAGCGTACCGACCGGTGGGTCCGGCCGGTTCAGAGGTCCAGCACCAGCCGGCCGCCGCCCCGGCACCGGGAGACGCAGATGAGCATGGAGTCCGCGCGCTCCGCGTCCGTCAGCAGGTCGTCGCGGTGCTCCACCTCGCCCGCCAGGACGCGCTGTTGGCACGTGCCGCAGAAGCCCTGCTCGCAGGAGTACGTGACATGCGGCAGTTCGGCGCGCACGGCGGCCAGCACCGACTGGTCCGCCGCGACCGGGACCGTGAGCCCCGAGCGGCGCAGCTCCACCTCGAACGGGGCCGCACCGGCCGGGTCCGGGCCCGCCGCCGTGAAGCGTTCCAGGTGCAGGGTGCAGCCGGGCGGCAGCGCGGCGGCGACCGCGTCCATCAGGGGCTGCGGGCCGCAGCAGTGGACCGCCGTGCCCTCGGCCGCGTCCGCGAGGGCGGCGTCGAGGTCCGGGTGGCCCGCCTCGTCCTGCGGGATGACCGTGACCCGGCCCCCGTCGGCGCCCAGCTTCTCGACCTCCTCCAGGAACGGCATGGTGTCCCGGCTCCGGCCCCCGTACAGCAGCCGCCAGTCGGCGCCCTCGGCGGCCAGCCGGCGGGCCATCGGCAGGACCGGGGTGATGCCGATACCGCCGGCGATCAGGAGGTGGGCGGGGGCGGCGGCGAGCGGGAAGCGGTTGCGCGGGCCGCGCACCTCGACCTCGGCGCCCTCGTGGAGCGCGGTGTGCACCTCGCGGGAGCCGCCGCGCCCGTCCTCGACGAGCCGCGCGGCCACGGTGTACGCGCCGCTGTCGGCCGGGTCCCCGCACAGCGAGTACTGCCGGACCAGACCGGAGGGCAGCACCAGGTCCAGATGGGCGCCGGGCTCCCAGGCGGGCAGGTCCGGCCCCTCCAGGCGGAGTTGGACGACGCCCTCGGCGGGGCTGGTCCGCCCGGTGACCAGCAGCCGCCGGCCGGTGGTCGAACGGCGCGTGTTCCGGCCGGATACGGGCTCGTCCAGCGCGGGCATCGGCCACAGCGGGGACGTGGCGATGCGCCGGCGCAGCGCCCGCCGGGCGAGCAGCACGGCTCCGGCCGCCACGGCGACCGTACGCAGGCGGGGGAGGGGCAGGGAACGTGGCATGGTCAGCGGGCTTCCGTCGTACGGGCCTCGGCCGCGACGGCGGCGGGCGAGCGGGTGAGGTAGTCGACGGCCTGGGCCGTGCTGCCCTCCTGCGAGGGGTGGTACGCACGGCTCAGATAGCGCGGGATCGACCGCAGCATGGACGGGGTGCTGGGCAGGGTGCCGCGCCGGCCGCTGCGGTAGAACTGCCCGAAGGACGCCTTGCCGTCCAGCAGGCTGGGGTCGTTCTCCATGAAGAACCGGGTGCCGCGCTGCCAGAGGAAGAGCAGCGCCGAGAACGCCGTCGCCCAGGTCCGCACCCGCCGCCGGTACCCGCCGTCGACATGCATGAACACGTCGAACGCGACCGAGCGGTGCTCGACCTCCTCGGCACCGTGCCAGCGCAGCAGGTCCAGCATGGTCGGGTCGGCGCCACGCCGGTCCAGCTCGTCGGCGTTGAGTATCCAGTCGCCCAGGAACGCCGTGTAGTGCTCGATCGCCGCGATCGTCGCCACCCGCTCCAGCAGCCACCACTCGCGCGCCCGGCCCGGCGGCAGGGTCTTGTCGCCGAGCAGCTTCTCGAAGAGCCAGTCGACCTGCGCGGTGTACGGAGTCGGGTCGAGCCCCAGCTCCTTGAGGTGCGGGAGCACGTCGTCGTGGGCCTGGGAGTGCATCGCCTCCTGGCCGATGAAGCCGATGACGTCCTGCCGCAGCTCCTCGTCGTGGATGTACGGGAGCACCTGGCGGTAGACGTGGATGAACCAGCGCTCCCCGGCGGGCAGCAGGAGGTGGAGCACGTTGATGGTGTGCGTGGTGAACGGGTCGCCCGGCACCCAGTGCAGGGGCGTCCGGTCCCAGGCGAAGCTGACCCGGCGGGCCTTGAGAGCGGTCCGCTCCGACGCGACCGCCGCTGGCTGCGTGTTAGACATGTTGTCAAAATACTGAGCGGTAGGCCCGGGCAACAGGGGTGTGCGCCGAATTCCCGGTTCTTGAAAGGCCCTAGTGCAGCGCCGCGACCCGGCTGCCGTCCTTCAGCCGGCCGTGGAGTCGGGGCCGCGCCCCCTCGGCGGCGGGCACCGCGAGCAGCCGCCCCGGGGCGCTCCCCGTCACCCCGCCCGACGTGGCCAGTGACGCGAACTCCCCGCTGCCCGCCGCCAGGACGTACCACCGCCCGCCCGGCGACTGCCACAGCACGCCCGCCAGCACCCTGGGCGTCCGCGCCCCGCACTCCGGCGCGTCCTCGCCCCGCGCCGCGACCGCGCCGGGCGCCGCCGGGTGGGCGGACGGGGCCTGGAACTCGGCGATGACCCTGCTCCCCGCGCCCCGCCAGGTCTCCGCCCGGGTGCACAGCCAGCGCGCCGTGCCCCCGCCCTCGGGCAGCGGCTGCCGGGCGTAGGCCCAGGAGTTGACCGACCGCACCCCGTGCGAGCGGACCGCCCGCAGCAGACACGCGGTGCGCGCCCAGCTCTCCCGCTCGGCCTGCCCCGTGACGTCGTGCGGTCTGCCCGGGGCGCCCGAGGTCAGCCGGGCCGGGGCGAGCTCGCCCAGGTCCGTGACCAGCCGCGCCGACGAGCCCCCGGTCAGCTCGACGGCCTGCCAGGACCGGCAGCCGGACCCCGCCGCCG
Organism: Streptomyces sp. NPDC097595; assembly: GCF_044761525.1. NCBI lineage: Bacteria > Bacillati > Actinomycetota > Actinomycetes > Kitasatosporales > Streptomycetaceae > Streptomyces > Streptomyces sp. NPDC097595. The sequence goes on from NZ_JBIWCN010000006.1 coordinate 156,398, forward strand.
GGTCGGCCAGCGGACCGGTCACCCCGTCCGGGGAGCGGTCCAGCGGGCGCGGCGCCCGGTCCGGCGCACGCAGGTCCCGCACCCGGACCTCCCGCACCCAGGGCGCCGTCAGATACCGCACCCCGTCCCCGGTCCTGGCCACCACCAGCGCCCCCGACCCCGCCTCGTCCGCCCCGTCCACCCGGGCGAAGTCGAGCGCGGCGCCCAGCGCGGGGTCGGCGTTGCGCGGCTCGGCGTACCGCACGACGCGCAGCCCGTCGTGGAACAGCACCACGGCGGAGTCCCCCACCTCACCCGCGTACAGCAGCTGCGGGGCGCCCATCGGCGGGCCCGTGGGCGTGCCCGGTGTCGCCGAGGTCCGGACCCCGGCGCCGGGACGGGCCCAGACCGCGAGCGCGCGCCGCAGCAGCCGGGTGTCCTGGGTGCGGTCGCCGCGCGTGGGCCAGGAGGTGAAGTCCGCACGCGCGGAGTGGCGCCAGTACGTCGTCGGCACCCGGCGCAACGCCCCGGGGTCCAGGGCCGCTTCGGACGCCGGATTGCGCGCGTACGGCGGGGCGGTCAGCCCGCCGTGCCCCCAGCCGCCGCCGGGCAGCCCGAGCAGCGCCCCGCACACCAGGAGCGCGGCGCCGGCCGCGAGTGCGGTGCGGGCGCGTCTGCGGCGGCCCGGCAGGTCGGGCGGCCGGGCCTGGAGCGAGCAGGGGTCGAACTCCGGGGAGCGCAGCAGCCCGTGGCCGGCCCGGACCCCGTCCGCCTCGGTCAGGGCCGCGTGCGGATCGGCGACCCCGGCGGCGGCCAGCTCCCGCCGGACCTCCCCGTCCGCGAGCCCCTCCAGGCCGCGCAGGACGAACGCGGCCCGGGCGGGGGCGGTGAGCGCCGCCAGCTCCCGTTCCAGGGCGAGTTCACCGGCGCCGCCCGGGTGCGGGAGCAGGCGCAGGCCCCACGCCGACGGGAGGACCGGCGGCAGGGCGGCGCGGCGCGGCCAGAACCGCGGCCGCCGGGCGCGCCCGGCCGCCAGGGCCCGGCGCAGGACCTGGCGCCGCACGTAGGTGTACGCGGGGTCGCCGTCGCCGTCGCCGGTGCGGCGAGGCCGGGGGACGGTCGCCGCGCCCGCGCGGTGGGCGGCTTGCAGGGAGCGCTGGGCGAGGGCGTGGGCGGCGAACACCCGCCGGGCGCGGCCCGGCGAGGGCGGCAGCAGGAGGTAGCCGATCCGCACCAGTCGCGGGTAGTGCTCGACCAGGGCGGCCTCGGCCTGTTCCGCGTCGACCGGGGCGACGGCCTGCGGTAGCTCTGAGGGTGGGCGCACATTCAGCTGAACGAGCGAATGGTGCGATGGTCACTCCGGGGCCTCTCGGCCGGGGACCCCGGGGGCCTCAGGCGAACCGGGCCAGCGGGCCGTCGACCGGCGCGCCCGTCATCCGGTTGGCGAAGGTGGACAGGGTGTAGGTGGCGATGCCGAGGGTCACCTCCAGCGCGTTGCGCGCGGTGTAGCCGTGGGCCGTGAACGCCTCGACCGCCGCGTCGTCCACGGCCCCGTTGGCGGCGAGGACAGCCAGGATGAACTGCCGCATGGCTTCGAGGCGTTCGTCCGGGAGCGGGGTGCTCGCGCGGAGGGCGGCGAGGAGCGCGGGCTCGGCCTCCAGGGCGGTGAGGATCCCGGTGTGCATCGCCACGCAGACGTGGCAGTCGTTCCGGGTGGCCATGGTCATGCTGAGGACCTCGCGGGAGAGCTGGTCCAGGGTGGTGGATTCGAAGAGCGCGTTCATCTTCAGGAAGCCGCTCAGCACCTCGGGGGAGGTGGCCATCCGCCCGGCGGCGGACGGCAGGAAGCCCTGCTTCTGCGCGATGGCGGCGAGGCTGGACCGGGCGGCGGCGGGTGCGGATTCGAGGGTGTGGTCGGGGAAGGCGGTCGTGGGCATGGTGGGTCCTCTCGGCTAAACTCGACAACGTGATTGACGAAAAAAACGTAAACCAGGTTGTCGAGTTTCGCAATGGCTGAGCGGGCGGGCGGTCGTGGAGAAGTGTGCCCCGAGGAGGCCGGAAGGGGCTTCGAGCTGCCCCTGCTGCTGTTCGCCGGCTTCCGTACGGTCATCGACGCGCTCCACCGCGAGCTGGCCGAGCAGGGGCACCCGGACATGCGGCCCGCGTACGGCTACGCCCTCCAGGCCGTGGGCATCGAGGGCGCGACCGCCAGCGAGATCGGCCGCCGCCTGGGCGTCTCCAAGCAGGCGGCGGGCAAGACCGTCGACCGGCTGGAAAGCCTCGGTTACGTGGAGCGCGCCGACGACCCGGCCGACGGGCGCCGCAAGCTGGTCCTGCTGACCGCGCGGGGCATCGACGTGCTCCGGCGGTCCGCCGAGGGCTTCGACCGGCTGCGCGCCGAGTGGGTCCGGGCCCTGGGTGCCGACCGGGTCCGCGCCCTGGAGGACGACCTGCGCGCGATGGCCCCGGACGGCGCCTTCCGGCTCGATGTGGCGGCCTGGTTCAACGGCTGAGCGCAGTCCTGGCGACTTGGACTTCTCTCACCAGACATAGGACGTATGGGGTCCGCACCCTTTCCGTGGGCCCCTCTCTGCGGCAGCATGCACGCGTCGGCACCCGAGAGATCCGACCACTCGCTGGTCGTGAAGGAGAGGGAACCATGGCACGACGCACCCATGTGCTCAGCGCGCTCGCGCTGGCGGCGGCCGCCGCGCTCATCCCCGTAACCGCCACCGCGCAGCAGGCCGCGCCCGGGCCGTCCGCGGCGGCGGGTGCGTGCCGGGGGCCCGTGAAACCCGCCTCGCAGATGACGGTGGAGGACTGCGACAGCCCCGCGCGGATCATCGAGAAGGCGGCGAACATCGTCCCCACCGCCGGGCAACTCGCCTGGCAGCAGCGGGAGGTCACCGCCTTCACGCACTTCGGCATGAACACCTTCACCGGCCGCGAATGGGGCTCGGGCACCGAGGACGAGAAGCTCTTCGCGCCCACCGCCATCGACGCCGACCAGTGGATGCGCGCCTACAAGGCCGCCGGGGCCGAGCAGGTCATGCTCACCGTCAAGCACCACGACGGCTTCGTGCTCTACCCCAGCCGCTACACCGACCACTCGGTCGCCCTCAGCCCCGGCAGCCCGGACGTCGTCGCCGCCTATGTGAAGGCCGCCCGCAAGGCCGGGCTGAAGGTCGGCTTCTACCTCTCGCCCTCGGACGGCGCCGAACTCCCGCACGCCTGGCACGCCGACTGGGTCGAGCAGATCCGCGCCAAGGAGGCGGCCGGCCAGTCGCTCTCGCTGCCCGAGCGGATGGCCCTGGAGGACGGCGACCGCGCCCCGGCCGGCCAGGGCCGCTTCGGCAACGGCAGCCCCGTCACCGCCCGCACCATCCCCACGCTCGTCCCCGGCGACGACCGCGCCGCCCGCGTGAAGAGCGGCAAGCTGCCCACCTTCAAGGTCCGGGCCGACGACTACGACGCGTACTACCTCAACCAGCTCTACGAGATCTTCACCCAGTACGGCCCCGTCGAGGAGCTGTGGCTCGACGGCGCCAACCCCTGGTCCGGCTCCGGCATCACCCAGAAGTACGACGTCAAGCAGTGGTTCGACATGGTCAAGGCGCTCTCGCCGGACACCGTCGTCTTCCAGGGCCCCCAGGGCGTGCGCTGGGTCGGCAACGAGAACGGCACCGCCCGCGAGACCGAGTGGAGCGTCACCCCGCACACCACCGACCCCTGGACCGGGCTCGGCTCGCTGCCCAACGACTCCACCGACCCCGACATCGGCTCCCGCGCCCGGCTCCTCGAACCCGAGGCCAACTACCTCCAGTGGTACCCCGCCGAGGCGGACGTCTCCAACCGGCCCGGCTGGTTCTACCACGAGGACGAACAGCCCAAGACCGCAGCGCAGTTGATGAACCTCTACGAGAAGAGCGTCGGCCGCAACGCCTCGCTCCTGCTCAACGTCCCGCCCGCCCCCGACGGCCGGATCGCCGCCGAGGACGTCACCCGGCTGACCGCCTTCGGTGCCGACGTGCGCCGGATCTACGGCACCGACGTACGCGAGCGGCACCTCGGCCCGTACACCTTCGACCGCGTCGCCGTCCGCGAGGACATCCGGTACGGCCAGCGGGTGGAGAGGTTCGCCGTCGAGGCCAGGGTGAACGGCGCCTGGCAGCGGATCACCGAGGGCACCACCATCGGCCACGAACGCATCCTGCCGCTGCCCGAGGCCGTCACCGCCACGGCGGTCCGCGTCAAGGTGCTGGAATCCCGGGCGAAGCCGCACCTGGGCGCCACCACCCTGCACCTGACCAGTCGCTAGCCCCGGTCCAGATACGCCAGTACGGCCAGAACGCGGCGGTTGTCGTCGTCGGACGGCGGCAGGCTCAGCTTCCCGAAGATGTTCGAGGTGTGCTTGGCCACCGCCCGCTCCGTGATCACCATCTGCGAGGCGATCGCCGCGTTCGATCGGCCCTGGGCCATCAGTTCCATGACCTCCCGCTCGCGCGGCGTCAGCCCTCCCATCGGCTTGTCCTGCGAACGCCGCGTCAGCAGCTGCGAGATGACCTGCGGATCCATCGCCGTACCGCCCGCCGCGACCCGGCGGACCGCGTCGATGAACTGGTCCGCGTCGAACACCCGGTCCTTGAGCAGATACCCGATCCCGCCGTTGCCGTCCGCCAGCAGCTCGCGCGCGTACAACTGCTCGACGTGCTGCGAGAGTACGAGGACGGGCAGCCCCGGCCGCGCCCGCCGGGCCGCCAGCGCGCACTGGAGCCCCTCGTCCGTGTGGGACGGCGGGAGCCGGACGTCGACCACGGCGACGTCCGGCTCCAACTCGGCGAGGGCCTTGGTGAGTTCGGGCCCGGTCTCGACGGCGGCCGCGATCTCGAAGTCGTACGCCTCCAGCATCCGCACCAGGCCGTCGCGCAGCAGGAAGAGATCTTCGGCTAGGACAACTCGCAAGGGATCTCCATGGTCACCATGGTGGGACCGCCCGCGGGGCTGCTGACGGCCATGATGCCGTCGAATGTACCGAGCCGCCGTTCGATTCCGCTCAGCCCCGAGCCCGCGCCCACCGAGGCGCCGCCCTTCCCGTCGTCCGTGACCGTGCACCTCAGCGACCCGTCGCTGTGGCGCAGGTCCACCCAGATCCGGTCGGCCCCCGAGTGCTTCGCCGCGTTCGTCAGCGCCTCGCTGACCGCGAAGTACGCCGCCGATTCCACCGGAGCCTCCGCCCGGCCGCCCAGCTCCACGGCCACGTCGCACGGGATCGGCAGCCGCAGCGCCAGCGCCTTCACCGCGTCCCCGAGCCCCCGCTCGGCCAGCACCGGCGGGTGGATGCCCCGGACCAGGTCGCGCAGCTCCGTCAGCGCCTCGGCCGAGGACTCCCGGGCCATCGCCAGGAGCCGCTTCGCCTGCGCCGGGTCCTTCTCGATCAGCGCCTCGACGGTGCCCAGGTTCATCCCCATCGCGACCAGCCGGGCCTGCGCCCCGTCGTGCAGATCGCGCTCGATGCGCCGCAGCTCGGAGGCGGCCGTGTCCACCGCCTCGTGCCGGGTCTCGGTCAACCGGTCGATCCGCAGGGCGAGTTCCTGCTCCTGGGTGGGGGCGAGCACCGACCGGGCCAGCACGAAGTGCGCGCGCAGCAGCCGCTCGCTCACCAGCACCCCGAAGGCGAGGAGCGCCACGCCGAGCGCCCCGGCCAGCAGCCCCGTCGCCTGGCTGTCGACCGGCACGAACGCGTACCAGTACCGGTCGTCCGTGAAGACCCGCCACAGGCCCGCCGCCAGCACGAACCCCTCCACCGGGTAGGCCATCAGCGCCGCCGCCAGGATCGCCACCGTATAGCCGGCCGTCATGTCGACCACCAGCCACCGCATGTCCCGCCAGGTCGCCGGGTCCTTCATCATCAGCGTGGTCCGCTCCACCTGCCCGGTGAACCCGCTCCGCACATCCTTCGGGAACGGCCGGTACGGCACCGGGATGCGCACGTCCGACCAGGTGATCGCGAGCAGCCTGCGCTGGTTGGCGTGCTTGCGGACCGCCTCCAGGATGTACGGCGTGGTCACCAGGCCGATGCCCAGCGGGATCATGACGATGGAGACCAGCGCCAGTACGAACAGCGTGCACGACCCCGCGAGGGCCGCGAACGACACCACCAGCCCGCGCCACGCGGCCAGCAGCGCCGACCCGATCCGTCCCCGTATCGCGTCCATCCCGGTCCCTCGTTCCCTCGCCGGGCCCTCTGCCGGCCCCGTGTCGCACACAGTCTGACCCGGCGCACCCCGCCCACGGCAGCCGGTTCGCCACCCGGTGGGGGTGTACCCAGCACCACCCCCGCCACCTCGCCCTATGTGCCGCGCGACCGGGTGTTCCACCGGCTGGGGCGCCCGGTCCGGCGTTCCTAGATTCGAGGGGCATCGTCGGACTTCCACCAACAGGGGGCGAACCCGCCATGAGGCGTAACCTCGCGGCACGTATCGGTGTGTGGAGCGCACACCACCGCAAGACGGCCATTCTCGGCTGGCTGCTCTTCGTCGTACTCGCCGCGGGCATCGGCGGCGCCTCGGGCATGGTCGAGATGACCGACGCCGAGAACGGCGCGGGCGACTCGGCCCGCGCCGAGCAGATCCTCTCCGACGCGGGCCTGAGCCACCGGGCCGGCGAACTCGTCATGGTGTCGTCCGCCCAGCCGGACGGCTGGCGCACCGCCGCCCGCGAGCTGACCGCCGCCATCCAGGACACCGGCGAGGTCACCGGGCTCGCGGACCCGGTCGCCTCCAAGGACCGCAAGGACGTGCTGATCACCTTCGAGATGAAGGGCGACCCGGACACCGCGGCCGACCGGGTGCAGCCCGTGCTGGACGCCGTCGCCGGGGTCGAGGAGAGGCAACCCGACGTTTCCGTCAGCCAGTTCGGGGACGCCAGCGCCGGCAAATGGCTCGGCGACCTGCTCGCGGACGACTTCAAGAAGGCCGAGTTCACCGCCGTACCGCTGGCCCTCGGCATCCTGCTGGTCGCCTTCGGCGCCGTCGTCGCCGCCCTGCTGCCCGTCGGGCTCGCGCTCACCGCGTGCATGGCCGCCTTCGGCCTGCTCTCGCTCGCCAGCCACCAGCTCCACCTGTTCCAGACCACGTACTCCGTGATGTTCCTGATGGGCTTCGCCGTCGGCGTCGACTACTGCCTGTTCTACCTGCGCCGCGAACGCGACGAGCGGGCCGCCGGCCGCGACGCAGAGACCGCCCTGCGCATCGCCGCCGCCACCAGCGGCCGGGCCGTCCTGGTCTCCGGGCTCACCGTCATGGTCGCCATGGCCGGCATGTTCCTGTCCGGGCTGATGCTCTTCAAGGGCTTCGCCCTCGCCACCATCACCGTCGTGTGCATCGCCATGCTCGGCTCCGTCACCGTGCTGCCCGCCCTGCTGTCCTGGCTCGGCGACCGCATCGACGCCGGCCGGGTGCCGCTGCTGAACCGGCGCGGCAAGCGGGGGAAGGCGGAGAGCGGCCGCATCGCGGGCCGGGTGCTGCGCCCCGTCCTGAACCACCCGAAGTTCTTCGCCGCCGCGTCCGTCGCCGTCCTGCTGGTGCTCGCCGCGCCCGCGATCGGCATGAAGACCGAATCCCTGGGCCTGGAGAAGCAGTTCGGCTCGGACTCCACGCTGTCCGTCGCCTACCGCCACATCAGCGAGACCTTCCCCGGCGGCCCCGCCCCGGCCCAGGTCGTCGTGGAGGCCGACGACATCACCGCCCCGGCCGTCCGCAAGGCCCTCGCCGGCTTCGACCACGTCGCGGTCCACCGGGCGCAGAACATCGCCGAGTTCGAGGTCCCGCTGCCCGGCGGCGAGAAGGACCTCACCGCCCTGCGCGACCACCGCCTGCCCGCCGCCTTCGACTCCAGCGGCGCCCACACCTACGTCACCGGCGAGGTGGCCGGGTCCGTCGACTTCAACGACCAGCTGAAGCGCGGGATCGCCCCCGTCTTCCTCTTCATCACCGCCGTGACGTTCCTGCTGATGCTGTTCTGCTTCCGCTCGTACGTGATCGCCGTGACGTCCATCGTCCTCAACCTGCTCTCCGTGGCCGCCGCTTACGGGGTGATGACCGCGGTCTTCCAGCACGGCTGGGGCGCCGGGCTCATCGGCTCGGAGGGCGTCGGCGCGGTCGAGTCCTGGATGCCGCTGTTCGTCCTCGTCGTCCTGTTCGGGCTCTCGATGGACTACCACGTCTTCGTCGTCTCCCGGATCCGCGAGGCGCACGGCCGGGGGATCGGCAACCGGGCCGCGATCGACGAGGGAATCCGCCGTACGGCCGGTGCGGTGACCGGCGCGGCCGTGATCATGGTGGCGGTGTTCTCGGTCTTCGCGACCCTGTCCATGCAGGACATGCAGCAGATGGGCGTCGGCTTGGCGGTCGCGGTCCTGCTGGACGCCACGCTCGTACGGATGGTGCTGCTGCCCTCCGTGATGGCGCTGCTCGGCGAGCGCAACTGGCGCACCCCGCGCGGCCTCGGCCGGCTCCCGGGCCTGGACCACGGCGAGCCCGCGGAGGGCCCGGTCCCGGCCTCGGCGCCGGTCGGACCGGCACTGCGCTGAGCAGGGCGTACGAGGGCGGGCCCCGGCTCCGGTGGTGCTTACCGGAACCGGGGCCCGCCCCTTTGCCCGTGTGTCAGGGCGTGTACTTGTACCCGACCCGCCGCACGGTCTGGATCGAGCGGCGGTGCTCGGCGCCCAGCTTGCGGCGCAGCCGGGCGATGTGGACGTCGACGGTGCGGCCGTCGCCCACATGTCCGTAACCCCAGACCGTCGTCACCAGCTGGTCGCGGGTGTGGACGCGGTGGGGATGGGCCACCAGGTGGGCCAGGAGCTCGAATTCCAGGTAGGTGAGGTCCAGCGTCCGCCCGTTGACGGAGGCGGAGCGCTGGACGGAGTCGATGGTCACCGGGCCCGCCGTCGGCTGCGGGGGCGGCTCCGGCACCGCGTACTGCGCGGCGGCCGCCGCGAAGGCCGGCTGCTGGTCGGCGGGCACGAGCACCAGGTAGCCGACCATCGGCGGGCGGCCCGGCAGGCTGGGCAGGGTGTGCTGGGGTGCCGGCAGCCAGGTCGCGCCCGGCGTCAGGAGCGCCGAGACGTCGGCCTGCTGGACGACCTCGTCGGGGGCGACGGCTCGGAGCCGGTGCCGGTTGGGGGAGTGGGGACGGACGGGAGTGGTCGCAGCGGCCACCGCCGGCGCTGCGGTGGCAGCTGCGGCGGAGAAGGAACGGGTGTTCGCCATGAGGGGTCAGCTCTTTCGCGCGAGGGAGTCGTCGGTGGACGGACTTGCTGCGTGCGCGCGGACCGAAGGCCGGGTGAGGGCTTTAGAGGGCCGGCGCGTTCAGCGCGCGGCAACACACCCGGTCGAAGTCGTGGTGCTGACGGGAGGGCCAGAACGGCTCGAGGTCGCTGCGACCGGTCGAGGGGTGCGGGTAGCTGGCCATGCCCCCATTGAAGCAGAGAACCCGGCCGGGGAGCAGACCTCTCTCACCCGTCGATACGGACCCTTTGCGTTACGTTCCTCACTCCCGGGCGGACCGGCCCCGACCGCCCTATCCCACCAGCCGTTTGCGCCAGTCGAGGCCGGTCAGTTCGATCGCCTGGTCCGGGGAACCGTCCCACTCCACCGTCAGCCCGGCCTCGCCCAGCGCGGCCGCCACCTCGCGGCCCACCGCCGCCGTCCTCTCCGGGGAATCGCTGAAGCCGCCGTAGTACAGCGCGAGGCCGTGCCCGGCCGCCGCGCTCTCCGTACCCTGGCCGTGGAAGAAGACGAAGCCCCGGGCGTCCTCGCGTCCGGCCGCCGCGATCTCGCTCATCCCGCAGGAGCGGCAGCACGTGAAATTCTCCCGGGCCGTGATGCCGCCCCAGTCCAGCCGGGCGAACGCCCGCTCCAGCCGGTCCGCGTCCGTCACCTCCGCCCAGCCCCGCTGCTCCTCGACCCGCTCCAGCCAGAGGCGCTCCACCAACTCCCGCGCCTGGGCCCGGGACACCGGCCGCACCCCGTCCTTCACGAGGTAGTCCTCGGCCGTCTCGGCGAGCGTCTGCACGGTCCCGTAACCGCCGCGCAGCAGCTCCCGCATCCGGGGCTCCAGCCGCTCCCGTATCTCCTCGGCGAGCTCCGGCACGGGCTCCGGCTCCGGCATCCCGGCGCTCTCCCAGGCGGTCCCCGCGTCCCAGCCGGGCTCCTCGCGCGCCCAGCGGGTCATCAGCGCGACGACCCGGGCGGGGTCGCCGATGACGGTACGGACATGGCTCGTCGCCGTGCCCGTACGGTGCTCCAACTCGTAGTCCCCGCCCGCCTCGTGCCACACCTGGACGAAGGTGCCGGGGATGTCCGGTATCCGCTGGACGACCAGGAAGTTGTCCCCGCGCGCGCCGATGCGGTGCACGAGGTCCGCGAGCTTCTCGGCGGAAACACGGGTGTGGGTCTGCTGGTTCTCGGTCTCGACCTTCACGCTGAGCATGCGGAAAGCCTGGCACACGGCACTGACAACGAAGGGCGCCCACCGCACGTGCGGTGGGCGCCCTTCCCGTACGGGGAGCGGATCAGACCTGGTCGGCCTTCTCCAGGGCCGAGCAGCAGGTGTCCACGATCAGCCGCGTGACGACATACGGGTCGACGTTGGCGTTCGGGCGGCGGTCCTCGATGTAGCCCTTGCGGTCCTGCTCGACCTGCCACGGGATGCGCACCGAGGCGCCGCGGTCGGAGACGCCGTAGCTGTACTCGTTCCACGGGGCGGTCTCGTGCAGACCGGTCAGGCGGTCGTCGATGCCCGCGCCGTAGTTCTTGACGTGGTCCATCGGCTTCGAGCCCTCGCCCAGCGACTCGCAGGCCGTGATGATCGCGTCGTAGCCCTCGCGCATCGCCTTGGTGGAGAAGTTGGTGTGCGCGCCCGCGCCGTTCCAGTCGCCCTTGACCGGCTTCGGGTCGAGGGTCGCGGAGACGTTGAAGTCCTCGGCGGTGCGGTAGAGCAGCCAGCGGGCGATCCACAGCTGGTCGGAGACCTCCAGCGGGGACAGCGGGCCCACCTGGAACTCCCACTGGCCCGGCATGACCTCGGCGTTGATGCCGGAGATGCCCAGACCCGCCTTCAGGCAGTTGTCGAGGTGCTTCTCCACGATCTCCCGGCCGAAGATCTCGTCCGAGCCGACGCCGCAGTAGTAGCCGCCCTGCGCGGCCGGGAAGCCGCCCTCGGGGAAGCCGAGCGGACGGTGGCCGTCGAAGAAGGTGTACTCCTGCTCGATGCCGAAGATCGCCTCCTGCCCGGCGAACTGCTCGGCGACCGGACGCAGCAGCGCCCGCGTGTTCGACGCGTGCGGGGTCATGTCGATGTCGAAGACCTCGCACAGGACCAGGATGTCGTCGCCGCCGCGGATCGGGTCCGGACAGGTGAAGACCGGCTTCAGCACCCGGTCCGAGGCATGGCCCTCGGCCTGGTTGGTGCTCGACCCGTCGAAGCCCCAGATGGGCAGCGCGGCCACGTCGGACGACGGGCTGCCGGACATGATCTTCGTCTTGGAGCGGAGCTTGGCGGTCGGCTCGGTGCCGTCGATCCAGATGTACTCAGCCTTGAACGTCACGGAAGCCATCCTTTGCGGGTGCTGCGGTCTATGCGCCGCAGCTTCGCAAGCCGCGATTTCCCGACCGTTGCCCTCGTGTGAACCCCGTGTTACCGAGGTTTCGGCGCCCGTCGAGCCTGCACGCGTGACGGGCGCCCGCTCCCGGTGCCGGTGGCCGTCCTGCCGAAGGAGCGGTCGCCCCGTCGCGTACGAACCGCCGCGCACCCACCACGCCCCCACCCGGCACACTGGACCCATGACGACACCCGAGACCCCCTTGCGCGTCGGCCTGGCCGGCACCGGACCCTGGGCCCGCAACACCCACGCCCCCGCTCTCGCCGCACACCCCGGCGTCGTGCTCAGCGGTGTGTGGGGCCGCCGGCCCGAGGCGGCCGGGGAGCTGGCAGCCTCGTACGGTGCCCCGGCGTTCTCCGGCGACGCGGGGCTCGACGAGCTGTTCGCCACCAGCGACGCCATCGCCTTCGCGCTGCCGCCTGACGTGCAGGCCCCGCTGGCCGCCCGCGCCGCCGCGGCCGGCTGCCACCTGATCCTGGACAAGCCGGTCGCCACCACGGTCGCCGGTGCCCGCGAGGTCGCCGAGGCCGCCGAGCAGGCCCGGGTCGCCTCCGTCGTGTTCTGCACGCTCAGGTTCGCCCCGCAGCCCGCCGCCTGGATCGCCGAACAGGCCGCGACCGGCGACTGGTTCACCGCCCGCGCCGAGTGGATCGCCGCGCTCTGGGCCCCCGGCACCGACAACGACTATGCCGCGTCCCCCTGGCGCCGGGAGCGCGGCGGCCTCTGGGACGTCGGCCCGCACGCCCTCTCGGTCCTGCTCCCGATCCTGGGCGACGTCACCGAACTGACCGCCGCCCGTGGCCCCGCCGACGCCCACCACCTCGTCCTGCGCCACACCTCGGGGGCGTCCAGCACGGTCACCCTGACCCTGGGTGCGCCGGTGGCCGCCGCCGGCGTCGAGGTCGTCCTCCGGGGTGAGCACGGCGTCGCCGAACTGCCCAGGTGGGACGGGGCGGTGGACGCCTTCGCGGCGGCGGTGGACGCGCTGATCGCCTCGGTGCGCACGGGCGAGGCCCACCCCTGCGACGTACGGTTCGGCGTCCGTCTGACGGAGCTCCTGGCAGAGGCGGAGGCCCAGGTCCACGGGGCCTGACGCCTAGGCTTCACGCTCCAGCGCGTCCCGGACCGCCTCGTCCGTGCGGCCCACGACCGCCGTGCCGTCCTCCGCCGTGATGATCGGCCGCTGGATCAGCTTCGGGTGCTCGGCGAGCGCGGTGATCCAGCGCTCCCGGGCATCCGCCGCACGCGGCCAGTCCTTCAGGCCCAGCTCCTTCGCGTCCGCCTCCTGGGTCCGCGTGATGTCCCACGGTTCGAGGCCGAGCCGGCCTAGCACCGCCCGGATCTCGCCCGGCGACGGCACGTCCTCCAGGTAACGGCGGACCGTGTATTCGGCCCCCTCCGCGTCGAGCAGCGACACCGCGCTGCGGCACTTGGAACACGCGGGATTGATCCAGATCTCCATGGGGCCAAAGGTACGGGATGGGTCTCGCAGGAGAGGCTGAAAACCCCTCTGGCCAGGGGTGATTGTCAGTGCGGGCCGGTAGAATGGGAGTCAGTTCGGGAGGGTTCCCGAAGAGTTCCGCCACCGTGCCAGGAGGTAGCCCATGGCCGTTGCCGCAGTCACGACCAAGCCGCTCGACAAGCCCCTGCACCAGCCCCTGACCAAGAAGCCGCTCCCCGCCGGCCGCCCCCGCGAGTGGTACGTCTCGCACAACCGCCGGCTCAAGGCGATGCGCCTCGCCATCGCCCTGCTCGACACCGGCGTCTACCTCCCGTCCAGCGCGAACAACGCCCGCATACGCACGACCGCGGCGCGCCTCGGCATCCACCCGCCGTCCGACATCACCTGCCGCATGGTCCGCGCACTGATCCGCTACGGCCGCTGACCGACGCAGGCCGACCGACGCAGGGCGGGCCCCCGGAATCCTTCCGGGGGCCCGCCCTCTCAGTACCCGTCGCAGTTCGCCGTCGCGTACGCACCCGAGGCCGAGTCCGTACGCCGCGTGCCGTCGTCCACGGTCACCGAGCACGACACATCGCCGCCGCCCCGGCCCACGCTCACCACGAACGAGCCGCCGCTCATGAAGCCCTTCGAGTCCAGCTCCCCGGCCCACGGCAGCGACCGCAGTGCCACCCGCCCGGTCGACAGCTCCTCGCCCCGCCAGGTGCTGTACGTCAGCACCACGTCGCGCGCGGTCCCCGTCACCTCGTACCGGATGTGCACCTTCCGCGAGCCCTCCGAGTGCAGTACGTCCGACAGCACCGCCATGACCGCCCCCGCGGCGAGGGCCAGCACCACGGCGACCAGCAGCAGCACCCACGGCCACATCCGCCGCCGCGGAGGCGGCGGGACCGGACCGCCGGGCGGAGCCTGCTCACTCATCCCCCCACCCTCTGCCCTCCGGCCCCGCAGCGCGACCCCTCGGGGTCCGTCCGGTTGCCCGGGCTACGGATACGGCAAGGGTGATCAACTCGATCTCCTTCCCGGCAGGGAAGGTACGATGGCTTTTCGCCCAACGCCGTGCGCGCGCGTGCGGGGTCCACGCCCAACGGCGGAGACCGAGGCGCACCGGAGTGCCCGGCGGATGAGAGAGCGAGCGAGCGGATGCGCATGACGACGCCCCGCACCGCCGCCTGCCCGCCGTGACCCGTCACCCCTGAGCCGTGCCCGCTGCCCGCCCCTGACCGGGGCCGGAAACGCCCGTCCGGCTCCACCCCGGTCCTGATCCGCCGGGACAGGCCCATGCCGGCCGCCCCCCCGCCTTCCCCGCTGTCCAGCCCCGCAAGCCCGCGCTCCGCGTCCGGGCGCGCCCGACCGACAGGTACACCGTCTTGTCTTCCACCACGCCCGCGTTCGCGCCCCGCCTGCGCGCCCTCAAACCCGACTGGATCTCCGACCCCAAGGTGTGGCGTACGGAGGTGCTCGCCGGACTCGTCGTCGCGCTGGCCCTCATCCCCGAGGCGATCTCGTTCTCGATCATCGCCGGGGTGGACCCCGCGATCGGGCTCTTCGCCTCCTTCACGATGGCGGTCACGATCTCCGTCGTCGGCGGGCGCCGCGCGATGATCTCCGCCGCGACGGGCGCGGTCGCCCTGGTGATCGCCCCGGTCAACCGCGAGCACGGCTTCGGCTATCTGGTCGCCACGGTGATCCTCGCGGGCCTCTTCCAGATCCTGCTGGGCGCCCTGGGCGTGGCCAGGCTGATGCGGTTCGTGCCGCGCTCCGTGATGACCGGCTTCGTCAACGCCCTGGCGATCCTGATCTTCATGGCCCAGGTGCCCGAGATGCACGACGTGCCGTGGGCGGTCTACCCGCTGCTCGCCGGGGGCCTGCTGCTGATGGTGTTCTTCCCGAAGGTCACCCGGGTGATCCCAGCGCCCCTGGTCTCCATCGTCGTCCTCACCACGATCACCCTGGCGGCGGGGATCGCGGTCCCGGCCGTCGGCGACAAGGGCGAGCTGCCCTCCTCGCTCCCCGTGCCCGGCCTGCCCGACGTGCCGTTCACCCTGGACACGCTGACCACCATCGCCCCGTACGCCCTGGCGATGGCACTGGTCGGTCTCATGGAGTCCCTGATGACCGCGCAGCTGGTGGACGACATCACGGACACCCGCTCCGACAAGACCCGTGAATCGGTCGGCCAGGGCATCGCCAACATCGTCACCGGCTTCTTCGGCGGCATGGGCGGCTGCGCCATGATCGGCCAGACGATGATCAACGTCCGGGTCTCCGGGGCCCGCACCCGTCTCTCCACCTTCCTCGCGGGCTCGTTCCTGATGGTCCTCTGCATCGTCTTCGGCCCGGTCGTCTCGGACATCCCGATGGCGGCGCTGGTCGCGGTGATGGTGATGGTCTCCTTCGCCACGTTCGACTGGCACTCCATCGCCCCGAAGACCCTGCGCCGCATGCCGGTGGGCGAGACGGCGGTCATGGTCATCACCGTCGCCATCGTCGTCGCCACGTCCAACCTGGCGATCGGCGTCGTCGTCGGCTCGGTCACCGCGATGGTGATCTTCGCCCGCCGCGTCGCGCACCTGGCCGACGTCACCGCGGTCGTGGACCCGGACGGCGGCCAGGTCGTCTACTCCGTCACCGGCGAACTCTTCTTCGCCTCCTCCAACGACCTGGTCACCCGCTTCGCGTACGCCACCGACCCCGACAGGATCGTCATCGACCTCACGGCCACCCACATCTGGGACGCCTCCTCGGTCGCGGCCCTGGACGCGATCGAGACGAAGTACGCCCAACGCGGCAAGACGGTCGAGATAGTGGGCCTCAACCAGCCGAGCGCGGCCCTCCACCGCACGCTGAGCGGCGAGCTGACGGGCGGGCACTGAACTGAGGGGCGGGCACTGAGGGAAAGGGCGGGGGCCCGGGGGAGCGGCCGCCCGTCCCCGGGCCCCCGGGGGAGCGACTGCTTCTCCGGGCCCCCGGCCCCCCCCGTCGGCGCGCCTACCCCGCGACCGCCCCGTGCAGGAAGACGTCGACCAGCGCCGGCAGGGTCAGGCCCGGCTCGTCCTCCTTGGATTCGGTCATTACCCGACCACACGGAGTGAGGACTCACTCCGTGTGGTCGCGCCCCAGAAGCGCCCGCACCGCCGAAGTCCCGCTGAAGTCCTGCGCGAGGGCGTCCATCACCACCTCGTCACACACCTGCCCGAGCCAGTACCCGCCCTCACGCAGCCGCCCCGCGTGCCGGAACCCGGCACGCTCGTACGCCTTGATCCCGGCTGCGTTCGGGGCCAGAACCTTGAGCCACACCATGCGCAGACTGGCCACGTGGAACGCGTAGTCGAGGGTCAGCCGAGTCGCCTCGACACCGAGCCCGCGCCCACGGGCTTCGCGCGCCAGCATGACGACGAACTCTGCGGTACGCACGGAATCGTCGGGCAGCAGGGTGGTGACGCCGACCGGGACGGGCGCGGCGCCGCTCAGGTCGTAAACGGTGAAGCGGATGTTGGCCCCCCGGAGCTGGTGCTGCATGCCCTCGGCACGCGCCTCCAAGGACTCCGGCACCTGGCGACCGTAGCCGACCATGACGGTCGGGTCCTGCTACACGGCGCACCTGTCGCTCGCCCAGGCGAGGCAGGGAGAGGTGGAGCTCGCCGCCGGAACAGGACGCCGCGCGTACGAGATGCTGCTGCCGGCGTCCGGATCGCTGCGCACGACGAGGACGCTCGCCGTCACCCGCCAAGTCATCGAGGCCACGGGCACGAAGGCGCCCGAGGTCGTGAGCTGGATCGAGGAGTCACGCCGATGGATCTGAAACCGTACACGCACGCCGACGCCGCGAACGTGCGCTCATTGCTCCTGGACATACACGACGAGGTCTACGCAAAGGAGCCCGACCCGTTCCACTCGCGCGAGCGGTTCTCGTACTACGTCGACCTGTGGTCCGGGCGCGAGGACTGGCTGTGCGTCTCGGGCTGGGAGGACGGCGGGGCGGTCGGGTACGCGTACGGTTCAAGGTTCAAGCCGGGCGGCTGGTGGAAGGGTCCGGACCGGCCCAGGGGCGTGCGCGGCCGCATCCTCGCTCTGTCCGAGCTGATGGTGGTGCCCCAGTGGCAGGGGACCGGCCGGGCGCAGCAGCTCCACGACGCGCTGATCCGATCGGTCGAGGTCGACTTCGTGACGCTCCTGGTCGACTCCACCCATCCGAGGGTGCAAGCCCTGTACGAGAAGTGGGGCTACGAAAAGCGAGACGAGGCCAAGCCTTCCGACGACTCCCCGCTGTACGCGGTCATGGTCAGGACGCTGCGGGGGAGTTAGCAAAGAGCCCTGTCACTCCCCGAAGGGAGTGACAGGGCTCTTGCTCTGGCGCAGCCGCGATTTAGAGGTCGAAGTACAGCTCGAACTCGTGCGGGTGCGGGCGCAGCTGGATCGGGGCGATCTCGTGGGTGCGCTTGTAGTCGATCCACGTCTCGATCAGGTCGGACGTGAAGACGCCGCCGGCCTGGAGGTACTCGTTGTCGGCCTCAAGGGCGTCCAGGACGGCCGGGAGGGACGTCGGGACCTGCTGGACGTTGGCGTGCTCCTCGGGGGCCAGCTCGTACAGGTCCTTGTCGATCGGCTCGGCCGGCTCGATCTTGTTCTTGATGCCGTCCAGGCCGGCCATCAGGAGCGCCGAGAAGGCCAGGTACGGGTTGGACGACGGGTCCGGGGCGCGGAACTCGACGCGCTTCGCCTTCGGGTTGGAGCCCGTGATCGGGATGCGCATCGCGGCGGAGCGGTTGCGCTGCGAGTACACCATGTTGACCGGGGCCTCGAAGCCGGGGACCAGGCGGTGGTACGAGTTCACCGTCGGGTTGGTGAAGGCCAGCAGCGACGGGGCGTGCTTGAGGATGCCGCCGATGTAGTAGCGCGCCATGTCCGACAGGCCGGCGTAGCCCTGCTCGTCGTAGAACAGCGGGTCGCCGCCGGCCCACAGGGACTGGTGGACGTGCATGCCCGAGCCGTTGTCGCCGAAGATCGGCTTCGGCATGAAGGTCGCGGTCTTGCCGTTGCGCCAGGCGACGTTCTTCACGATGTACTTGAAGAGCATCAGGTCGTCGGCCGCGGCGAGCAGCGTGTTGAACTTGTAGTTGATCTCCGCCTGGCCGCCGGTGCCGACCTCGTGGTGCTGGCGCTCGATCTCCAGGCCGCTCTTCTGCAGCTCCAGGGACATCTCGGCGCGCAGGTCCGCGTGGTGGTCGACCGGGGAGACCGGGAAGTAGCCGCCCTTGTAGCGGACCTTGTAACCGCGGTTGTTCTCGACCGCACCGGTGTTCCAGGCGGCGGCCTCGGAGTCGATGTGGTAGAAGCTCTCGTTCGCCGACGTCTGGAAGCGGACGTTGTCGAAGACGTAGAACTCGGCCTCGGGACCGAAGTACGCGGTGTCGGCGAAGCCGGTGGAGGCGAGGTACGCCTCGGCCTTCTTGGCCACGTTGCGCGGGTCACGGCTGTACTGCTCGCCGGTGATCGGGTCGTGGATGAAGAAGTTGATGTTGACGGTCTTGTCGCGGCGGAAGGGGTCGACACGGGCGGTCGACAGGTCCGCGCGGAGCGCCATGTCGGACTCGTGGATGGCCTGGAAGCCGCGGATCGACGAGCCGTCGAAGGCAAGCTCGTCGGCCGGGTTGAAGGTCGCCGCCGGCACGGTGACGTGCTGCATCACACCGGGCAGGTCACAGAACCGGACATCGATGAACTTGACGTCGTTGTCGGCGATGAACTTCTTCGCGTCGTCGGCGTTCTGGAACATCCAACTCCTCCTACTCCCGGCCCGGGAGGGACGGGGTTGCAGCTCGTTGTGTGACCAGTGCGGTGGCACACGCTGGACCCGACCTTAGGCAGACCGGATTTCTCAAGCATGACCCATTTGTTTCGCCGAAGTTAACCGGCGCGGCTGCGAGGAGCGGTCGTACGGCCCCCGGACCGCCCCTTTGGCGTGGTCCTACGGGCCTCCCGGCCGTATCAAAAGGGCGTCCGAGGAGTGGGACGACGCATGGGACGGCACCCGCGGGGGAAGGCGCCCGGCCGGGCGCAGTACCGTGGTCGGGTGGACAATAGGCAAGCAATCGGATCGTGGCTCTCCGGGCCGCGTGCGGCCGCCGAGGACATGGGCGCCGACTTCGGCTACCGGGGCAAGCGGCTCGGCCTCCCCGAGCAGGGCCCCGGGGCCATCGCCCCGCTCGGCCGGCGCTTCGGGGCCCTCTTCATCGACTGGGCCCTGTGCATGCTGATCGCATACGGGCTGTTCGCTCGCGGTGACCAGCAGGCGTCCGGAAACTGGGCGCTCGGCATCTTCCTCGTCATGAGCGTGCTCACCGTCGGCACGATCGGCTGCACCCCCGGCAAGCGCCTCACGGGCACCCGGGTCGTCGCCGAGGACGGCGGCCGCCTCGGCCTCCTCCGGGTCCTCGTCCGCAGCGTCCTGCTCTGCCTCGCGATCCCGGCCCTCGTCTGGGACCGCGACGGCCGCGGCCTCCACGACCGCCTGGCCCGCGCGGTCCAGATCCGCGCCTGAGACGTAGAGAACACAAAGAGGGCGGGCCGCGAACGGCCCGCCCTCTTCACGTTTCTGTACGCGTCAGCGCATCTTGCCGCGCGGCATCCGCATGCCCTTCGGCATGGGCCCCTTCGGGAGCGGCATGTTGCTCATCAGGTCGCCCATCGCGCGGAGGCGGTCGTTGGCGGCCGTCACCTGGGGGCCGGTCAGGACGCGGGGCAGCTTCAGCATCTTGGTGCGGACCTTCTTCAGGGGCACCTGGCCCTCGCCGTTGCCGACGATGATGTCGTGGACGGGGACGTCCACCACGATGCGGGCCATCTTCTTCTTCTCGGCCGCGAGCAGGCTCTTCACCCGGTTCGGGTTGCCCTCGGCGACCAGCACGATGCCCGCCTTGCCGACGGCGCGGTGCACGACGTCCTGGCTGCGGTTCATCGCGACCGCGGGGGTCGTCGTCCAGCCCCGGCCCACGCGGTCCAGGACCGCCGCCGCAGCGCCCGGCTGGCCCTCCATCTGCCCGAAGGCGGCCCGCTCGGCGCGGCGTCCGAAGACGATCGCCATCGCGAGGAGCGCGAGCACGAAGCCCAGGATGCCCAGGTAGATCGGGTGATCGATCAGAAAACCGATCGCGAGGATGACACCGAAGGTGACGATTCCCACACCCGCGACCACAAGACCGATCTTGGAGTCGGTCCGCTTGGTCATCTTGTAGGTCAGAGCGATCTGCTTGAGCCGCCCCGCGTTCTCGGCGCTGTCCGCGCCTTCAGTGGTGTTTGCCTTCCTCGCCATGCAATGAAGTTTACGTGGCCTTCGAACGACGGGCGGCCACGGCCTCCCGTTCCGGCACGTAGCCGGACGCGGCCCGGTCCTTCGCCCGGCGGCGGTCCTCCAGGACGGCCGTCCAGGCGTTGCGGCGGGCGGTGCGCTGGCCGCCGCTGAGCAGCAGCGATTCCACGGCGCGGAGGGTGTTGGTGACGGTCGGGATGACGGTGGCGCGTACCGGCGCGGCCTGCATCGTGGCAAGTCCCCTCGGAAACGATGTACGTGTGCTGCGCGGACTGGAGACGGGTGGCGGTTCTGTCACCGCACCGCTCGTGTATCCAGGGTCACCGTTCGGTGTTACCAGCGCGTGACCGGTCGGTCAAACACCAATGAAACCTTGATACGGGCCCCGCGCACGCCGACGCGGTCCGTCCGCGCCCCCGGCCCTCTCGGACCTGCGGGGACGGGACGGACCGCGTCGGGTGCGATACGGATTACGCGGACGGCACCGGGGCCTCGGCCTCGCGCCGGTCCATCGCCTGCTGGAAGAGACGGCCCGCGCGGTACGAGGAGCGGACGAGCGGTCCGGACATGACGCCGGAGTACCCGATGGCGTCGGCCTCGTCCTTCAGCTCGACGAACTCGTGCGGCTTCACCCAGCGCTCGACGGGGTGGTGGCGCACCGACGGCCGCAGGTACTGCGTGATCGTGATGAGCTCGCAGCCCGCGTCGTACAGGTCCTGGAGCGCCTCGCTGACCTCTTCGCGGGTCTCGCCCATGCCGAGGATCAGGTTGGACTTGGTCACCAGGCCGGCCTCGCGGGCGCGGGTGATGACCTCCAGGGACCGCTCGTAGCGGAAGCCCGGGCGGATGCGCTTGAAGATGCGCGGCACCGTCTCCACGTTGTGCGCGAGCACCTCGGGGCGCGAGGAGAAGACCTCGGCGAGCTGCTCGGGCTCGGCGTTGAAGTCGGGGATCAGCAGCTCGACCTTGGTGCCGCCGGCCTCCCGGCCCGCCGTCTGCGCGTGGATCTGGCGCACGGTCTCCGCGTACAGCCAGGCACCGCCGTCCTCCAGGTCGTCGCGGGCGACGCCGGTGATGGTGGCGTAGTTCAGGTCCATCGTGACGACGGACTCGCCGACGCGGCGGGGCTCGTCCCGGTCCAGCGCCTGCGGTTTGCCCGTGTCGATCTGGCAGAAGTCACAGCGCCGGGTGCACTGGTCACCGCCGATGAGGAACGTGGCCTCGCGGTCCTCCCAGCACTCGAAGATGTTGGGGCAGCCGGCCTCCTGGCACACCGTGTGCAGACCCTCGCTCTTGACGAGTTTCTGCAGCTGGTTGTACTCGGGGCCCATCTTCGCCCGGGTCTTGATCCACTCGGGCTTGCGCTCGATGGGGGTCTGGCTGTTCCGGACCTCAAGGCGCAGCATCTTGCGCCCGTCGGGTGCGACAGACACTCCGGCACTCCCCTTTGCTCTCACTGCATTGGATTCTTCGGCGAACACCAGGGTACGCCCGTGGTTCATTCGGTTGTACGTCTGCCCAACCTGGGGCAGGCAGGGCCTATTCCCGGAACCGCGTTCCGTGGGTCACGCCGTGGCCATGGCGTCGCCGGTGCGCTCGATCGTACGGGGGGCGAGCTCGGCGTTCTCCAGGATGTCCCGCAGGTGCCTCTCCGCGACGGGCAGGACCTCGTCGATCGTGATCTCGCGGCCCAGCTCGTAGCTGAGCGAGGTGACACCGGCGTCCCGGATGCCGCAGGGCACGATGCGGTCGAACCAGGTGTTGTCGGGGTTCACGTTGAACGAGAAGCCGTGCATCGTGACGCCCTTGGCGACGCGGATGCCGATCGCGGCGAGCTTGCGGTCCTCGCGGCGCTGCCCGGCGTTGGACGGGGCGTACTCCGGACCGTTGAGCCGGGGGTCGAACTCCTCGTCCGCCAGCCGCGGGTCGAAGTCGAGCGTGAGGCCGCCGAGCGCGGGGCGCTGCTCGACCGGGTCGCCCAGGACCCAGACACCGCTGCGGCCCTCGACGCGGCTGGTCTCGACGCCGAACTCGGCGGCGGTGCGGATCAGCGCCTCCTCCAGGCGGCGCACATGGGCGACGACGTCCACGGGGCGCGGGAGCTTCTGGATCGGGTAGCCGACGAGCTGGCCCGGGCCGTGCCAGGTGATCTTGCCGCCGCGGTCCACGTCGATGACGGGGGTGCCGTCGAGGGGGCGCTCGCTGTCCGCCGTGCGCCTGCCCGCGGTGTAGACGGGCGGGTGTTCCAGGAGCAGGCAGGTGTCCGGGACGGTGTCCTCGAACCGTGCCGCGTGCACCTCGCGCTGCTTCTGCCACGCCTCCCGGTAGTCGACGGCGTTCTCGCCGAATCCCATACGGACGAACCGGAGCTCAGTCACGGAAGCAGCCTCTCTCCTCGCGGTGCCGGGGGCCGGGGGGTGTCCCCGAACCACGTCACCCTGCACGAATCGCGCCCCAGTCACTGTACGACCGGCGTCGGCGCACGGGCCGGGCAGGTCTTCCCGTCAGCGCCGCCCACAATCCTCACACGATCGGATGAATGTGGAGCGAAGGGTGCTGAGGCCGCCCCGCGGACAGTTAAATTCGCGCCGTTCGTCAGAGGGCTGCCCGGCCCCGAAGGCAGGAGACCCTAGAGCTGATGTCGGAACGACCTCCGCAGCGCACGCCCAACCGCCGGCTCGCCTCGCTCATCACCGAGGCCGGGTTCTCCAACGCCGGCCTCGCCCGCCGGGTGGACCAGCTCGGCCTCGAACACGGACTCGACCTGAGGTACGACAAGACCTCCGTCACCCGCTGGCTGCGCGGCCAGCAGCCCCGGGGCACCACCCCCGCGCTCATCGCCGAGGTCTTCACCCGGCGCCTCGGCCGCCGGCTCTCCGCCCAGGACCTCGGCCTCGACGCCTGCGCCCCGGTCTACGCGGGCCTGGAGTTCGCCGCCACGCCCGCCGAGGCGGTCGACATCGTCAGCGGCCTCTGGCGCAAGGACTCCGGCAGCCACACCGAGCTGCGGAAGATCGCGTTCACCCCGGCCGGTCTCGTCGTGCCCAGCCGGGACTGGCTCATCGGCCGGGCCGACGAGTGGGTCGGCCGCCCGGCGCCCAACAGGGCCGGCGCCTCGCGCCCGGCCGGCGCCCAGCTCCCCGTCGCCGGCGCCCTGACCGCCGTGCCCGAGCAGGGCGGGCGGCACGGCGTGCGCGGACCGGTGCCCTCGCGGCCCGGTGGGACGCCCGCACCCCCCGGCGCCCCGGCCGGCGGCGCGACGGGCGCCCCCGGGGTGCCCCGGCAGCGGCAGACCGAGCGGGGCTCGGGGCTCCGGGTCGGCGAGGGGGACGTCGCCGCGCTGCGCTCGGTGGCCGAGCTCTTCCGTACGCTCGACCACGCCTACGGCGGCGGGCACGCCCGGCAGGCCCTCGTGCGGTACCTGGAGCACGAGACGGAGCCGATGCTGCGCGGCACGTACGGCGAGGCCACCGGCCGGCGGCTGTTCGCGGCCGCCGCCGACCTGACCAGGCTGGCCGGCTGGACCTCTTACGACATCGCGGCGCACGGGCTCGCCCAGCGCTATTTCGTCCAGGCGCTCCGCCTCTCCCAGGCGGCCGGCGACCGGGCCTACGGCAGCTATGTGCTGATCACCATGAGCCGCCAGGCTGTCTATCTCGCCCACGGCCGGGAAGCGGTCCAGCTGGCCCGCGTCGCACAGCAGGGCATCGGCTCGGCCGCGCCCCACACCGTCATGGCCCTGCTGCACGCGGTGGAGGCGCGCGGGCACGCGGTGCTCGGGGACTCCAAGGCGTGCACGGCCTCGCTGGCCCGGGCGGAACGCGCGCTGGAGGCGGCCCGCCCCGGCGAGGAGGTCCCGCACTGGGCGCGCCACTTCGACGAGGCGCAGCTCGCCGACGAGTTCGGGCACTGCCACCGCGACCTCCAGCAGTACCGCTCCGCCGCGCAGTACGCGGAGCGCGCGCTCCAGCTGCGCGCCCCCGCGTACGCCCGGAGCAGGCTGTTCTGCCGGGTGGTGCTGGCGTCCGCCCGGCTCGGGCTCGGCGAGCTGGACCAGGCCTGCCGGCTGGGCGCGGAGGCCGCCCAGCAGGCGGCCGAGATGCGCTCGGCGCGGGCCACGGAGTACGTACGGGACTTCGAACGACGGCTGGAGCCCTACCGCGACGCCGCCGCCGTACGCGGCTACCGGGAGCGGGTCGCCGCGCTGGGCTGAGCGGCCCTGGGGTCCGGCGTCCGGATCAGGCCGCCTCGGGGAGCGCGGGAGCGTCTCCGGCGGCCGGGCGGATGCCGAGGTCGTGGAGGATCGAGGCGGCGGCGCGGGCGCCCGAGGCCAGGGCGCCCTGGACGGTGCCGGTGTCGCGGTGGTCGCCGCACACGTACAGGCCGGCGAGGACCCGGACCGGGCGGTGCGGGTCGTGCGGGGCCGGCATCGCGGGGACGGCCTCCGGGTCGTGGTGGGCGGCCAGCAGCTCCCAGTCGTCGGTGGGCACGCCGTACAGCGCGGCGAGGTGGGCGCGGACCGTGCGGTCCAGGTCGTCCGGCGGGGTGCCGAGGACCGTGGAGCTGATCAGGGTCCGGCCCTCCGGGGCGCGGGCCGGGTCGACCTCGCTCATCACGGCGGTGTGGGAGACGGGGCCCGACCGGTCGGCGTCCAGGAGGAGCGAGGCGCCGGTGGGCGGGGGCGCGGGCGCGGTGTGGTGGAGCACCGTCACGGGGTGGAAGGACGGCAGCCTCAGCCCCGGCAGCAGCTCGGCGGCGGCGCTCGCCCCCGTGGCCACCAGCAGGGACCGGCAGCCCAGCTCGCCGTGCTCCTTGGTGCGTACGGAGGTGATGTCGGCGGAGGTGACGTGCACCCCGGTGCGTACGGTGCCCGGCGGCAGGGAAGCGGCGAGGAGCGCCGGCAGCGTACCCGCCCCGCCCTCCGGTACACACAGCCGTCCGCTCGCGTACGTCCGCAGGGCGAGGTCGGCGCACCGGCTGGACGTGGTGAGGCCCGGGTCGCTCAGCAGCGCGGTGAGCAGCGGGCGTACGAAACCGCTGAGCGTACGGGAGGAGAGCCGGCCGGCCAGGGCGTCGAGCGCGGCGCGTTCGGGCCGGGCGAGGATGCGCGCCGGGGGCGTGGCGGCGAGGCGGGCCAGGGCCACCCCGAGCCGGGCGTGGTCGATCGCGTCGCCCATCGCCCCGGTGAGGGCGCCCGCGCGCGGCGGCCGGGGGGCGTGCGCGAGGGCGCGCGCCGCCTTGAGCGCGCCCCGTGCGCCGCGTGCGCCCGGTACGCGGCGGGTCTCGCCGGTCCGGTGGCGGCGGCCCTCGCTGTGCACGAGGACCCCGGGATCGAAGGGGCGCAGGACGAGTCCGTCGAGCCCCGGCGTGGTGCGGAGCTCCGGATACGCGGTGTTGAGCAGCGGGCCGACCCGGTCGAGGCGGAACCCGTCCACCTCGTCGGTGGCCATCCGGCCGCCGACCCCGGGGCCGGCCTCCAGGACGCTGACACTGACCCCGGCGCTGGTCAGTCGGTGGGCCGCCGACAGGCCGGCGATCCCGGCCCCGATGATGACGACGTCCGCGTGGTGTGCCGTGCTGAGCACGTGCCCTCCCCGGTTCGGCGCAAGTGGTGGGGGGCTCATGCCCTCAACCGCCCACCGGAATGCGTGAGTTCGTCAGGAGGCTAGGAGAGTGGCCCGATCGTGCGCAGTCGCGCGCGGACCGGAGCACCGATGCACGGGGTCGCACGCCCGTCCGAAAAAAACCGGGCTGCCCGGACGGTCCGTCAGCGCAGGGCGGCGCGGATGGCCGCGTCGACGGACGGGAAGGCGAACGAGAAGCCCGAGCCCAGCAGCCGCGCGGGCAGCACCCGCTGACTGCCCAGCACATCCCCGGCGAACTCGCCGAGCGCCAGCCGCAGGGCCGGCGCGGGCGCCGTGAAGAGGGTCGGCCGCCGCAGCACCCGGCCCATCGCGGCGGTCACCTCGGCGTTGGTGACGGGCGTCGGGGCGGTCAGGTTCACCGGGCCGGACAGCTCCGGGGTGTCCAGGATGTGCCGCAGCGCCGCGATGTGGTCGTGCAGCGCGATGAAGCTCCAGTACTGCCGCCCGTCGCCCATCCGGCCGCCCAGCCCCGCCTTGAACAGCGGGAAGAGCCGCCCCCAGGCACCGCCCTCCCGGGCGACCACCAGGCCGGTGCGGGCGTGCACCGTACGCACCCCCGCCTCCTCGGCGGCCGCCGTGGCCTCCTCCCACTCCACGCAGACCGACGGCAGGAACCCGTCCCCGGGCGGCGCCTCCTCGTCGACCGGGCGGTCGCCGGTGTCCCCGTAGAAGCCGATCGCGGAGCCGGACAGCAGCACGGCGGGCGGGGAGTCGAGCGAGGCGACGGCGTCCGCGAGGGCGGCGGTGCCCAGCACCCGGCTGTCCCGGATCACCTTCTTGTACGCCTCGGTCCAGCGGTGGTCGCCGACCCCCGCCCCGGCGAGATGGACGACCGCGTCGCAGCCCACGAGCCCGGCCACGTCCACGTACCCCCGCTTCGGGTCCCACTCCACCTCGTCTCCGGCCCGGGCCGGGCGGCGCACCAGGCGCACCACCTCGTGCCCGTCGGCCCGCAGCGAGCGCACCAGCGCCGCTCCGATGAGTCCGGTCGATCCGCTGACGGCGATACGGGAGTGCGGCATGGCGTCCATCCTGCCCCACCGGGGCCGCCGTACGCGGCCGTGGCACAGTGGCGGCCATGACCGATTCCGCCGCATCCGCCGCGCCCGCCGCCCCCCTCGTCCGCCGCGCCGTCCTCGCGGACGAGTCCGCGCTCGGCGAGCTGGACCGCGCCACCTGGTCGACGCTGCACGCGGTGCAGCCGCGCCCGCAGCCGCCGTACGCGCCGTTCTTCGACGAGCGGCACACGCCCCGGGACATCCTGGTGGCGGAGGCGGTCAACGAGGCGGGGGAGCGGGCGCCGGCCGGCTACATACGGGTCGTGCCGCCGACCCCGTTGGCCTGCAACGCGCACGTCCGGCAGATCCAGGGCCTCGCCGTGGCCCACTGGGCGCGCGGCCGGGGCGTCGGACGCGCCCTGATCCGCGCGGCCTGCGCGACGGCACGCGGCGAGGGGGCGAACCGGATCACCCTGCGGGTCCTCGGCCACAACGCGCCCGCCCGCGCGCTGTACGAGGCGGAGGGCTTCACCGTGGAGGGCGTGCTGCCGGGCGAGTTCTTCCTGAACGGGCGGTACGTGGACGACGTGATGATGGGCCGGCCGCTCAACCCGTGACGCCGAACCGCTCCCAGAGCGCGGGCAGCCGGGCCGCCAGGGCCGCGTCGTCGTCCGGGTCCAGTTCGGCGCCCTCCGGCTCGTCGGGCTGCGGGGGGAGGCCGAGGTCGGGCGCGACGACGCCGGTGAGCTGTTCGTACGCCTCGTCGGCCGCGTACCCCAGGTCCTCGCCGTCGCCGTCCAGCTCCTCGTCGAAGGAGTCGAGCAGCTCGGCCAGGGCGTCCGGGTCGTGCACGGCACCCTCGAAGACCTCCCGGCCCCGGCCGATCAGCCAGCAGCGGAAGTAGTCGAAGGCGTCGTCGCTCGCGCCCCCGAGCAGGATCGCGGCGGCGCCCCACAGGTCCCAGCGGTAGGCCCGGTTGAAGCGGGCCTCGAAGTGCCGGGCGAAGTCCAGCACCGCTTCGGGGTCGAGCAGCACCAGCTTGTCGACCAGCAGATCGGCATGGTCCTCGGGGTCGCCGTCGGCGGCCTCGCGCGTGCTGTCGATCAGCTCCCAGAACCCGGTCTCGTCCATCACGGGTCCAGCATCTGCCCTGAGAGCCGCGGATGCACGCCCAGACATCTGAACGAAGCCGTCAGGGCGCGCCCCCGTAGAGCGCGTGCAGCCGGGCGGCCGCCGTCCGGAACCTCTCCCGCAGCCCGGCCGGGGCCAGCACCTCCAACTCCGGTCCGAGGCCCAGCAGCTGGCCGTAGGCGACGTCCGGGGACTCCACCGGCAGGGTGACCGTGACCCGGCCGTCCCCCTCGGGCGGTCCGGCCGCCTCCAGCGCCGCCGTGGCGGCGGCCCGGTCCACGACGTGCGGCAGCCGGTGCGCGGCCGCCTCCGAGAGCCGCAGCGTCACCTCCGTACGCAGCAGGGAGCGGGCGAAGGCGGCGGACCGCTCTTCCCAGAAGGCGGGCAGGTCGAAACCCTCGTCCCTGACGAAAGGGGTGTCCGAAACGGTGGCGGCGGTGAACCGGTCGGTGCGGTACACCCGCGTGTCGTCGCCCGCACGGGCGCACAGGTACCAGACGCCCGCCTTCAGGACGAGCCCGTACGGGGCCAGCTCCCGCTCGACGTCGGAGTCCCGGCCGGACCGCCGGTACCGGGCCAGGAGCAGCCGGTCGCGCCACACGGCCTCGGCCACGGCGGGCAGCAGCTCCGGGGTGACCGGCTCCTGGTACCAGCCGGGCGCGTCCAGGTGGAAGCGCCGGCCCGCCCCCGCCGGGGCGTCCCGCAGCGCGGGCGTCAGGGCCGCCGACACCTTCAGCCGGGCGGCCGACGCGGCGTCCGCGAGGCCCATCTCGCGCAGGGCCGAGGGCAGCCCGGACAGGAACAGGGCCTCCGCCTCGTCGCGGGCGAGACCGGTCAGCCCGGTGCGGTACCCGCCGACGAGCCGGTAGCCGCCGGCCCGGCCGCGCTCCGCGTACACCGGGACACCGGCCTCGGAGAGGGCCTGCGCGTCCCGGGTGACGGTCCGCTCGGACACCTCCAGCTCCCGGGACAGCTCGGCGGCGGTCATGCCGGGACGGGCCTGGAGGAGCAGCACCATTCGGATCAGCCGGGCAGCACGCATACGGCCATTGTGAACAGAGGACAGGCCCGTCCGGCGATTGAGGACAAGACCTCAAGCCGGACGGGCCTGATCACGCTCAGAGACCGTACCGGTCCCGCGCCTCCTTGACGGCGGTCGCCGGCACCTCGCCGCGCCGGGCCAGCTGGGCCAGCGTGGCGACCACGACGGACGGGGCGTCGACGCCGAAGTGGCGGCGGGCCGCGTCACGCGTGTCGGAGAGACCGAAGCCGTCCGTGCCGAGCGAGGTGTAGTCCTGCTCGACCCACTGGCTGATCTGGTCCGGGACCCCGCGCATCCAGTCGCTGACCGCGACGACCGGACCCGGAGCGCCCTCCAGCACCTGCGTCACGTACGGCACCCGCTGCTCACCGTGGAGCAGCGCCTCGTCGCACTCCAGCGCCTCGCGGCGCAGCTCGCCCCAGGAGGTCGCGGACCAGACGTCGGCCGTGACACCCCAGTCGGCGGCCAGCATCTCCTGGGCCTCCAGGGCCCAGTGGATCGCCGTGCCGGAGGCCAGCAGCTGGGCGCGCGGCGCGTCCGCCGTGGCGGGCGTGCCCTCCTTGAAGCGGTACAGGCCCTTGACGATGCCCTCCTCGACGCCTTCCGGCATCGCGGGCTGCGGCTTCGGCTCGTTGTAGACCGTCAGGTAGTAGAAGACGTCCTCGGCGTCGGGACCGTACATCCGCCGCAGACCGTCCTTGACGATCACCGCGATCTCGTACGCGAACGCGGGGTCGTAGTTGAGCGACGCCGGGTTCGTGGCGGCGATCAGGTGCGAGTGGCCGTCCGCGTGCTGGAGGCCCTCGCCCGTCAGGGTCGTACGGCCGGCGGTCGCGCCGACGATGAAGCCCTTGCCGAGCTGGTCGGCGAGCTGCCAGAACTGGTCGCCCGTCCGCTGCCAGCCGAACATCGAGTAGAAGATGTAGAACGGGATCATCGTCTCGCCGTGCGTCGCGTACGACGTGGCGGCGGCGATGAAGTCGGCCATGGCGCCGGCCTCGGTGATCCCCTCGTTGAGGATCTGGCCGTCCTTGGCCTCCTTGTAGTACATCAGCTGGTCGCGGTCGACCGGCTCGTACGTCTGGCCCAGCGGCGAGTAGATACCGGCCGAGGGGAACAGCGACTCCATGCCGAAGGTGCGGGCCTCGTCCGGGACGATCGGCACCCAGCGCTTGCCGGTCTGCTTGTCCCGCATCAGGTCCTTGACCAGGCGGACGAAGGCCATGGTGGTGGCCATCTCCTGCTTGCCGGAGCCCTTCTTGAGCGCGGCGAACGCGCGCTCCTCGGGCTGCGGCAGCGCCACCGCGTGCACCCGGCGGGCCGGGGCGGGGCCGCCGAGGGCGGCGCGGCGCTCCTGGAGGTAGCGGACCTCGGGGGAGTCGGCGCCCGGGTGGCCGTAGGGCACCAGGCCGTCGGCGAAGGCGCTGTCCGGGATCGGGAGGCCGAGCAGCTCGCGCATGCCCTTGAACTCGTCGATCGACAGCTTCTTCATCTGGTGGTTGGCGTTCTTGGACTCGAAGCCCTTGCCGAGCGTGTAGCCCTTCACCGTCTGGGCGAGGATCACGGTCGGCGCGCCCTTGTGCTCGACGGCCGCGCGGTACGCCGCGTACACCTTGCGGGCCTCGTGGCCGCCGCGCGAGGTGTAGAAGCACTCGGCGATCTTCGCGTCGGTGAGCAGCTTCGCCAGCTCGGCGAGGGCGGGCTCGGCGCCGAAGAAGTGCTCGCGGATGTACGCGACGTCACGGGTGGCGTACGTCTGGAACTGCGCGTCCGGGACCTCACGGAGGCGGCGGACCAGCGCGCCCGTGGTGTCGAGCTGGAACAGCTCGTCCCAGGCGTTGCCCCAGAGCGTCTTGATGACGTTCCAGCCGGCGCCCCGGAAGGCGCCCTCCAGCTCCTGCACGACGCGGAAGTTGGCGCGGACCGGACCGTCGAGGCGCTGCAGGTTGCAGTTGATGACGAAGGTCAGGTTGTCGAGCTGCTCACGGGCCGCGAGGGCGAGGGCGGCGGTCGACTCGGGCTCGTCCATCTCGCCGTCGCCCAGGAAGGCCCAGACGTGCGAGTTCGACGTGTCCTTGATGTTGCGGTTGGCGAGGTAGCGGTTGAAGCGCGCCTGGTAGATCGCCGAGAGCGGGCCGAGGCCCATGGAGACCGTGGGGAACTCCCACAGCCAGGGCAGCCGGCGCGGGTGCGGGTAGGAGGGCAGGCCGTTGCCGCCCGATTCCTGGCGGAAGTTGTCGAGCTGCTGCTCGCTGAGCCGGCCGTCGAGGAAGGCGCGGGCGTAGATGCCGGGGGAGGCGTGGCCCTGCACGTAGAGCTGGTCGCCGGAGCCGTCCCCCTCCTTGCCGCGGAAGAAGTGGTTGAAGCCGGTCTCGTACAGCCAGGCCGCCGAGGCGAAGGTGGCGATGTGGCCGCCGACGCCGAAGCGCGCGCCACGGGTGACCATCGCGGCCGCGTTCCAGCGGTTCCACGCGGTGATCTTGGACTCCATCTCCAGGTCACCGTCGAAGTCGGGCTCGGCGGCGGTCGGGATGGAGTTGACGTAATCGGTCTCCAGCAGCTTGGGCAGCGCGAGACCGGCGCCCTCGGCGTGCTGGAGCGAGCGCCGCATCAGGTACGCGGCACGGTGCGGGCCCGCGGCCTTGGTGACGGCATCCAGGGAGGCCGCCCATTCAGCGGTCTCCTCCGGGTCGCGGTCCGGGAGCTGGTCGAGCTCGCTCGGAAGCTTTCCTACGGGGTCGGTCATGATCGCCGCCTTCCGGTGAGGAGGGGGGTGGAGAAGTCCCTGACTGGCAGGACAGGGCGATGGGGCCGGTGGGCCCGCGGAGTGAACTGTAAATCCCCGATCGATGATCGATCAAAGGATGAAGTGGAAAACTTCTCGATCTGAAGAAATTGGCATGCGGTGCCATGAAATGGGGCACCGAGTGACGGGATTTACCCGTCAAAACGGGCGCTGACCTGCACGGAAGAGCGGTGGGGACGACACTTGCGCAGCGCCTCAGGCGCGCGGCGCGCACCCCAGGACGTGGGCCTTGACCAGAGTCCCGATGTCCGGGTCCTTGCGCAGGAACGCGTCGATGAGGGCCTCGTGCTCCTCCGCGTACGACTTCTGGACCGTGCCCAGCCAGCGGATCGACAGGGCCGTGAACACCTCGATGCCCAGCCCCTCCCAGGTGTGCAGCAGCACCGCGTTCCCCGCCGCCCGGACCATCTCGCGGTGGAAACCGACCGTGTGCCGGACCTGGGCCTCGCCGTCCGCCAGCCGGTCCGCCTCGTACAGCGCCGCCACGTGCGGGGCCAGCAGCGAGCAGTCCTCGCCGAGCCCGGGGGCCGCCAGCTCGGCCGCGATCTGCTCCAGGCCCGCCCGTACGGGGTAGCTCTCCTCCAGGTCCGCCGCGGTGAGGTTGCGGACCCGGACGCCCTTGTTGGGCGCCGACTCGATCAGCCGCAGCGTCTCCAGCTCCCGCAGCGCCTCGCGCACGGGCGTCTGGCTGACCTCCAGCTCGGTGGCGATGCGCCGCTCCACGATCCGCTCGCCCGGCTTCCAGCGCCCGCTGACGATCCCCTCCACGATGTGCTCGCGGATCTGTTCGCGCAGCGAGTGGACGACGGGCGGGGTCATGACGGGCTCCTTCGGACAGACCGGTACGCCTGCACCGGGCACGGTGGCCGGGGCGACCGGTGGTGTCTAGACAATACGGCGGCGCCCCCGTCCGGAAGTGTTCCGGACGGGGGCGCCGATCGTGAGGCTGGTTACAGGCCGAGCTCGACCTCGAACTCGCCGGCCTCCAGGATCGCCTTGACCGCGGTCAGGTAGCGGGCGGCGTCCGCGCCGTCCACCAGACGGTGGTCGTAGGAGAGCGACAGGTACGTCATGTCGCGGACACCGATCACGGTGCCCTCCTCGGTCTCGATGACCGCGGGACGCTTCACGGTGGCGCCGATGCCCAGGATGGCTGCCTGGTTCGGCGGCACGATGACGGTGTCGAACAGCGCGCCGCGCGAGCCGGTGTTGCTGATGGTGAAGGTGGCACCGGACATGTCGTCCGGGGTCAGGCCGCCACCGCGGGCCTTGCCGGCCAGCTCGGCGGTCTTCTTCGAGATACCGGCGATGTTGAGGTCGCCCGCGCCCTTGATGACCGGGGTCATCAGGCCCTTCTCGGCGTCCACGGCGATGCCGATGTTCTCCGAGTCGAAGTACGTGATGGTGCCTTCGTCCTCGTTGATCCGGGCGTTGACGACCGGGTGGGCCTTCAGCGCCTGGGCGGCGGCCTTCACGTAGAACGGCATCGGGGAGAGCTTGACGCCCTCACGGGCCGCGAAGCCGTCCTTCGCCTTGGCGCGCAGCTTCATCAGCTTCGTGACGTCGACCTCGACGACCGAGGTCAGCTGGGCCTGCGAGTGCAGCGCCTTCATCATGTTGTCGCCGATGACCTTGCGCATACGGGTCATCTTGACGGTCTGGCCGCGCAGCGGGCTGGCCTCCAGCTTCGGCGCCTTGGAGGCGGCCGGAGCTGCGGCAGCGGCGGGCGCCGGGGCAGCGGCGGCGGCCTTGGCGGCCTCCGCGGCGGCGACGACATCCTGCTTGCGGATACGGCCACCGACGCCGGTGCCCTTGACCGAGCCCAGGTCGACGCCGTTCTCGGCGGCGAGCTTGCGGACCAGCGGCGTGACGTACGCGCCGTCGTCACCGGAGGTCGCGGCCGGGGCGGCGGCCGGAGCCTGCGCCGGAGCGGCCGGAGCCGGGGCGGGAGCCGCCGGAGCCGGGGCCTGGGCGGCGGGCGCCGGGGCCGGAGCGGCCGGAGCCGGAGCCGGAGCCGGGGCGGGCGCGGCGGGGGCCGGAGCCGGTGCCGGCGCGGGGGCCGGGGCGGGCTGGGCCGGAGCCTCCTGGGCCGGGGCGGGCTGAGCCGGGGCCGGGGCCTCGGCCGGAGCGGCACCGGGCGCGCCGATGACGGCGAGCTTGGCGCCGACCTCGGCGGTCTCGTCCTCGCCGACCACGATCTCCAGCAGCACACCGGCGACCGGGGCGGGGATCTCGGTGTCGACCTTGTCCGTGGAGACCTCGAGCAGCGGCTCGTCCTCCGCGACCTCCTCGCCGACCTCCTTGAGCCAGCGGGTGACGGTGCCCTCGGTGACGCTCTCGCCGAGCGCGGGGAGGGTGACGTCGGTGCCGGAGGCGCCACCGGCCGGGGCGGCGCTGGGAGCCTCGGCGGCGGGCGCCGGGGCGGCGGGTGCCTCGGCGGCAGGGGCCTCGGCGGGGGCCGCGGCCGGCTCGGCGGCCGGAGCGGCCTCGGCCGCCGAGGCGCCCGAACCGTCGTCGATGATGGCCAGCTCGGCACCGACCTCGACGGTCTCGTCCTCGGCGACCTTGATGGACGACAGGACGCCGGAGGCGGGGGCGGGGATCTCGGTGTCGACCTTGTCGGTCGAGACCTCGAGCAGCGGCTCGTCGGCCTCGACGCGCTCGCCCTCGGCCTTCAGCCAGCGGGTGACAGTGCCCTCGGTGACGCTCTCGCCGAGCGCCGGAAGGGTTACGGAAACCGACATGGTTTCAGTTGCTCCTTACGAAAATGCGGAAGTGGTCGGTCGTCGCGCCCGGTCGACTGGATCAGTCGTGGGAGTGGAGGGGCTTGCCGGCCAGGGCCAGGTGGGCCTCGCCGAGCGCCTCGCTCTGGGTCGGGTGGGCGTGGATGAGCTGGGCGACCTCGGCCGGCAGCGCTTCCCAGTTGTAGATCAGCTGGGCTTCGCCGACCTGCTCGCCCATACGGTCACCGACCATGTGGACGCCGACCACGGCACCGTCCTTGACCTGGACGAGCTTGATCTCGCCCGCGGTCTTGAGGATCTTGCTCTTGCCGTTGCCCGCGAGGTTGTACTTCAGCGCGACGACCTTGTCCGCGCCGTAGAGCTCCTTGGCCTTGGCCTCGGTGATGCCGACGGAGGCGACCTCGGGGTGGCAGTACGTGACCCGGGGGACACCGTCGTAGTCGATCGGGACGGTCTTGAGACCGGCCAGCCGCTCCGCGACGAGGATGCCCTCGGCGAAGCCGACGTGCGCCAGCTGGAGCGTCGGGACCAGGTCGCCCACGGCCGAGATCGTTGGAACGTTGGTGCGCATGTACTCGTCGACCAGGACGTAGCCGCGGTCCATGGTGACCCCGGCCTCCTCGTAACCGAGGCCCTGCGAGACCGGGCCGCGGCCGATCGCGACCAGCAGCACCTCCGCCTCGAAGGTCTTGCCGTCGGCGAGGGTCACGCGGACGCCGTCCTGCGTGTACTCGGCGCCCTGGAAGAACGTGCCGAGGTTGAACTTGATGCCGCGCTTGCGGAAGGCGCGCTCAAGAAGCTTCGAGCTGTTCTCGTCCTCGACCGGGACGAGGTGCTTCAGGCCCTCGATGATCGTCACATCGGTGCCGAAGGAGGTCCACGCCGAGGCGAACTCGACGCCGATGACGCCGCCGCCCAGCACGATCGCGGACTTCGGGACGCGGTCCAGCTTCAGCGCGTGGTCCGAGGAGATGATGCGGTTGCCGTCGATCTCCAGGCCCGGCAGCGACTTCGGCACGGAGCCGGTCGCGAGGAGCACGTGGCGGCCCTGGATGCGCTGGCCGTTCACGTCCACCGAGGTGGGGGAGGAGAGCCGGCCCTCACCCTCGATGTAGTGCACCTTGCGCGAGGCGACGAGACCCTGGAGGCCCTTGTAGAGGCCGGAGATCACGTCGTCCTTGTACTTGTGGACGGCCGCCATGTCGATGCCCTCGAAGGTGGCCTTGACGCCGAACTGCGCGGACTCGCGAGCCTGGTCCGCGATCTCGCCGGCGTGCAGCAGGGCCTTCGTGGGGATGCAGCCGTTGTGCAGGCAGGTGCCGCCGACCTTGCCCTTCTCGATCAGAGCGACGTCCAGGCCCAGCTGCGCTCCGCGCAGGGCCGCGGCGTACCCGCCGCTGCCACCGCCGAGGATCACTAGGTCGAAAACGGTGCTGGCGTCGTTCGCCACGTCACGTCCTCCATGCATGTGCGCCGTACGCCGGGCCCCGTCCTCGGGGTGCTACCGGCCGGTCGGCTGGTGTGCGGCCGCTTTGTCTTCGGCCCTGTGGTGGGGGCCCTGTCCTGCCGAGAACCCATCTTCGCACTTGTTGACGGTGGGCGGGACGCGGGGCCCGTGTCCGGGACGGTCGATCGTCCCTCCCGGGGTCAAACACCTACGGCCCCGGACGTATGCCCGGGGCCGTACGGGGCGTGCCGCGACCGGTCAGCCGAGGTCGCCGGCGGCGGTGCGCTCGGCCAGCTTCACCAGCGTACGGACGGCGGAGCCGGTGCCGCCCTTGGGCGTGTAGCCGTACGGGGCGCCCTCGTGGAAGGCGGGGCCCGCGATGTCCAGGTGCGCCCAGGCGATGCCCTCGCCCACGAACTCCTTCAGGAACAGGCCGGCCACCAGGCCGCCGCCCATCCGCTCGCCCATGTTGGCGATGTCGGCGGTCGAGGAGTCCATGCCCTTGCGCAGGTCAGCCGGGAGCGGCATCGGCCAGGACGCCTCGCCGACCTCGTCCGCGATCTCGTGGATCGAGGTACGGAAGGCGTCGTCGTTGGACATGATGCCGAAGGTGCGGTTGCCCAGGGCCAGCACCATCGCGCCGGTCAGGGTCGCCACGTCGACGATCGCGTCCGGGTTCTCCTCCGAGGCGCGGGTCAGCGCGTCGGCCATGACGAGGCGGCCCTCGGCGTCGGTGTTGAGGACCTCGACGGTCTTGCCGCTGTACATGCGCAGGACGTCACCCGGGCGGGTGGCGCTGCCCGACGGCATGTTCTCGGCGAGCGCCAGCCAGGCGGTGACGTTGACGCGCAGGCCCAGACGGGCGGCCGAGACGACGGTCGCGAACACGGCGGCGGCGCCGGCCATGTCGCACTTCATCGTCTCGTTGTGACCGGCCGGCTTCAGCGAGATGCCGCCCGAGTCGTAGGTGATGCCCTTGCCGACGAGGGCCAGGGTCTTCTCCGCCTTCGGGTGCGTGTAGGCGAGCTTCACCAGGCGCGGGCCGCGCTCCGCGCCCTGGCCGACGCCCAGGATGCCGCCGTAGCCGCCCTTGACGAGCGCCTTCTCGTCCAGCACCTGCACCTTGATGCCGTGCTCCTTGCCGGCGGCGGTGGCCACGGCGGCGAAGGACTCGGGGTACAGGTCGTTGGGCGGGGTGTTGACCAGGTCGCGGGCGCGGTTGATCTCCTCGGCGAGGGCGATCGCGCGCTCCGCGGCGGCCTTGAACGCCTTGTCGCGGGGCTTGGCACCGAGCACGGCGACCTCGGCCAGCGCCTGCTTGGCGCCGGCGGGCTTCGCGTCCTTGGGGGCCAGCTTGTTCTCACCGGCCTGGTAGGCGGTGAAGGCGTACGCGCCGAGCAGGGCGCCCTCCGCGATGGCCTCGGCGTCCTCGACGGAGCCGATGGGCAGCGCGAAGCCGGCCTTCTTCGAACCGGCCAGCGAGCGGGCGGCGGCACCGGCGGCCCGGCGCAGCGTCTCGGCGTCGAACGCGCCGTCCTTCCCGGCCTTGCCGAGACCGGCCGCGATGACGACGGGGACCTTCAGGCCCTCCGGGGCGGGGACCTTCGTCAGCTCGCCCTCGGCACCCGAGGCGCCCAGAGTCGCCAGGACGGCGGCGAGCTTGCCGCCGAACGCCTTGTCCACGGCCTCGGCGCCCGGTGCGAGGACGAGGTCCCCAGGCTTGGATCCAGCGCCCTTGGCGACGCCCACGACGAGGGCGTCGGCGCGCAGCGTCGCCGCACCGGCAGTGCTGAGAGTGAGAGCAGTCACGGTGGTGAAATCTCGCTTCCGTTGAGTTCTTTTCGGTCGAGTGGGTGGGCCGACCGTGCCCGGCGCATCGTAGACGCGGCCGCAATGTGCCGGGAATGAGCCTACGCGCGCCTTTGCTGCCCGCTCACGGCGGCGGGCCGTAGCCGTCGTACGGTGGTGCTCCCGGGAAGATCGTCCCGGCGGACATGGGGGAACGATGCGCGACCGGACGGCCGCACGGATGAGCGGGGCGCGCGGCGCTCTCGCCGTCACCGCAGTGATGCTGCTCACGGCGCTCGCGGGCTGCTCCTCGGAGCATGAACAGGCCCCGGCGGGGAAGGAACCCGCCTCCGCGCGGCCCTCGCCGGCGCGCTGGCGGCCGGCGCCCGGCACGGACTGGCAGTGGCAGCTGTCCGGGAAGCTCGACACCTCGGTGGACGCCCCGGTGTACGACGTCGACGGCTTCGACCGTACGGCGGCCGAGGTCGCCGCGCTGCACCGCAAGGGCCGCAAGGTCATCTGCTACCTGTCCACCGGCGCCTGGGAGGACTTCCGGCCGGACGCGGCCCGATTCCCCACCGCCGTGCTCGGGAAGGGCAACGGCTGGAAGGGTGAGCGCTGGCTCGACATCCGGCGCACCGAGGTCCTGGAACCGCTGATGGAGACCCGGATCGCGATGTGCGGGAAGAAGGGCTTCGACGCGGTCGAACCGGACAACATGGACGGCTACCGCAACAGGAGCGGCTTCCCGCTCACCGCCGCCGACCAGCTGCGCTACAACCGCCTGATCGCCCGCCTGGTCCACCGCCACGGCATGTCCGTCGGCCTGAAGAACGACCTGCCGCAGATCCCGGAGCTGGTCGGGGACTTCGACTTCGCGGTCAACGAGCAGTGCGCGCAGTACGAGGAGTGCGAGGAGCTGACCCCGTTCGTGAAGGCGGGCAAGGCGGTCTTCCACGTGGAGTACGAGCTGCCGGCGGCGGAGTTCTGCGCGCAGTCCCGGAAGCTGGGGCTCAGCTCGCTGCGCAAGGAGTACGAGCTGGACGCCGGGCGGGAAACCTGCGCGAAGGGCTGACGGGCCGCCTCAGCCCAGCGTCAGGCACACCAGCGCCACCGTCGCCGCCGTCTCCGCCAGCGCCCCGAACACGTCCCCGGTCACCCCGCCGAACCGCCGCACGCAGTGGCGCAGCAGCACCCCGGCCATCACCGGCGCGGCCACGGCGGCCACGGCGTACCGCAGCGCCCCGTACCCGCCCAGCAGCGCCCCCGCCCCCGCGCACCCCGCCACCACCGCGAGCGCCACCGCCCAGGCACCGGCCGCCGGGACCGTACCGGCGACGGCCGCGCCCAGGCCCTCCGGGCGGGCCGCCGGGACGCCGCGCCGGGAGGCCAGGGTGAGCGCGAGCCGGGCGACGACGGCCGAGGCGACGGCCGCCACCGCGCCCTGCGCCCAGCCGTCCGCGTACAGCCGCTGAAGGGCCGCCACCTGGGCCAGCAGCACGAAGAGCAGGGTGATCACGCCGAACGGGCCGATGTCCGACTGCTTCATGATCCGCAGCGCGTCGTCGGCCGGTCTGCCGCTGCCCAGGCCGTCGGCGGTGTCCGCGAGGCCGTCCAGGTGGAGGCCCCGGGTGAGTGCGGCGGGCACGGCGGCCGAGGCGACCGCGGCGAGCAGC
This sequence comes from Streptomyces sp. NPDC097595, assembly GCF_044761525.1. Taxonomy (NCBI): domain Bacteria; kingdom Bacillati; phylum Actinomycetota; class Actinomycetes; order Kitasatosporales; family Streptomycetaceae; genus Streptomyces; species Streptomyces sp. NPDC097595. The sequence continues at coordinate 196,090 of NZ_JBIWCN010000006.1, forward strand.
GGGCCGGCCCCGCCCCACAGCAACAGAGCGCCCGGGACCGCCGCGAGGGCGCCGACGACCAGCCCGGCCAGGGGAGCGCACAGCATCCCGGCCCGGGCGGCCTCCCGGTCCCAGCGGGTGACGCGGACGGGGAGCACGGTCAGGGTGCCGAAGGCGAAACGCAGGCCGTGGCTGTTCAGGGAGGTCACGGCGCGCAGGCTAATCGGTGGGGACGGCCGCTAGATTGACCGAATGCCGCATAACGGGGCGCAGGCGGACGAGTGGGAGTGCGTGGCATGGGTCACTGGTTCAATCAGAACTTCGTGGAGCCGGGCAAGCTGCCCCTGCTCCTCGCTCTGACCGCCTTCGTGCTGACGTTCGCGATCACCCGGGTCATCACCCGGATGATCCGGGCCGGGAAGGGGCCGTTCCGCAACTTCACGCCCGGCGGCGTCCACATCCACCACGTGGTGCCCGGGGTGGTGCTGAGCGTCGTCGGCGGCTTCGGCGCGGTGGGCAGCGGGCGGCACGGCGTCACGGCCTCGGTCTGCGCGGTCGTCTTCGGCGTGGGCGCCGGCCTGGTGCTGGACGAGTTCGCCCTGATCCTGCACCTGGACGACGTGTACTGGACCGAGGAGGGGCGGCAGAGCGTGGAGGTCGTCGTGCTCACGGCGGCCCTGGTGCTGCTGGTGCTCGGCGGGTTCTCGCCGCTGGGCGTCAACGACCTGAGCGACGATCAGCAGCAGGGCCGGGTGGGGGCCGTGCTCACCGTCGTCATCAACTTCTGCTTCGTGCTGATCGCCCTCTTCAAGGGCAAGGCGCGGATGGCGGTGGTCGGCGCGCTGGTCCCGTTCGTGGCCCTGATCGGCGCGGTGCGGCTGGCCCGGCCGACCTCGCTGTGGGCGCGTCGGTTCTACCGCGACCGGCACCGGGCCCGCTCCCGCGCGGTGCTGCGGGCCTACCACCACGACGTGCGCTGGGTCGGCCCGCGCCGCAGGTTTCAGGACCTGATCGGCGGGGCCCCGGACCGGGCCCCGCTCCCACCCTCCAAGCCCTGACGGCCTCTCAACGCCTGTGAGGTGCACAGCAGAAGCGCCGCCACGATGGCCGCGAGATGTTCCCGGCCCGCCAGGTTGTCCTTCAGTACCGCCTCGGCCACCATCGCGACGATCACCACCGCCCCGGTGATCCGCGCCCCGTAAGCGCAGCAGACGCAGACCGCCAGCGCGACGACCGCCGCCGAGGGCCCGGTGTCCACGATCCGCGCGTCCGACGCGGGCAGTCCGAGGAAGGCGTCCGGCCCGGCCGCGATGCCGATCCGCGCGTACAGCGTCCCGGCCAGGGTCGCCGCGTACGCGATCAGCAGCGTCCGCCACCGACCGAGGCAGACCTCCGCGGCCCCGAACACCACCAGCATCTGCACCAGCGCGCCCCACACCGGCAGGTCCAGCGCGGGTACGAACAGCGACAACGGGGTACGCAGCAGGGCCGCCCAGAGCGGATCGTCGGCCCGGACCGCGCCCAGCGTCTGCACCGGGCCGTAGCCCCAGGACCGGTTCTGCACCACCTGGAGCAGCCCCGTCAGGGCCACCGACGCCAGGGTCAGGGGCACGGCACGCAGACCCTGCGCGGCGAGCGGCGCCCGTACGGCCGACCGGAGCGGGCCCCACTCCCGGCGGGCCGCCCGGCGCAGGGCGCGTACGGCTCTCATCCACGCGGCCCGGACGGGACACCGCGCCCCCGGGCCAGCCGCGAACGGTGCAGCCACTTGGGCAGCCCCGGCGCCTCCAGGAAACCTTCGGCCCGGCCGGCCGCGACGCCGATGCGGAGCAGGTCCGCGCTCTTCTCGAAGAGCAGGAACCGGGGCTCCCAGATCGGGCGGTACTTCGCGTTGGCCCGGTACAGCGACTCGATCTGCCACCACCGCGAGAAGAAGCTGAGCAGCGACCGCCACATCCGGAGCACCGGGCCGGCGCCCAGCCGCGAGCCGCGCTCGAAGACCGAGCGGAACATCGCGAAGTTCAGCGACACCTGCGTCACGCCCAGCTTCCCGGCCCGTCGCAGGAGTTCGATGACCATGAACTCCATCAGCCCGTTCTCGGAGTCCCGGTCACGCCGCATCAGGTCCAGTGAGAGGCCGTTCGGGCCCCACGGCACGAAGCTCAGCAGGGCCCGCAGTTCGCCCGGGGCGCCGTCACCGGACGGGGCGTCACGGCACTCCAGCATCACGCACTGCCCGTCGGCCGGGTCGCCGAGCCGGCCCAGCGCCATCGAGAAACCGCGCTCGGTCGCCCCGTCGCGCCAGTCGTCCGCCCGGCGCACCAGCTCGGCCATCTCGGCCTCCGGGATCTCCGCGTGCCGGCGCACCGTCACCTCGTAACCCGCCCGCCGCACCCGGTTGTACGCCTGGCGCACGGTCCGCATCGCGCGGCCCTCCAGGGTGAAGTCGGCCGTCTCCACGATCGCCTCGTCGCCCAGCTCCAGGGCGTCCAATCCGTGCCGCGCGTAGACCGTGCCGGCCTCCTCGCCCGCCCCCATCACCGCCGGGATCCAGCCGTGCTCGCGGGCCTCGGCCAGCCACGGCGCGATCGCACCCGGCCAGGCCTCCGGATCGCCGATCGGATCGCCGGACGCCAGCGACACCCCGCCGACCACTCGGTAGGCGACGGCCGCCTTCCCGGTGGGGGACCACACCGCGCTCTTCTCGCGGCGCAGCGCGAAGTAGCCCAGCGAGTCCCGCTCACCGTGCTTGTCGAGCAGCGCCCGCAGCGCCTCCTCGTCCTCCGGGGTGATCGGATCGACCGCCCGGCGGGAGCGGAAGGCCGCCCAGACGACCGCGATCAGCAGCAGCGTGGACAGGATGTTGATGGCGACGTTCACCCAGCCCGGCGCGGTGATCCCGGGGAACCGCGAGTCCGACGCGGCGACGGACACCAGCCGCAGCGCGCCGTACGCCCAGCGGTCCAGGAACGTCGAGCGGTACTCGTCGTGCGCGGTGTTGGTGACCGTGACCAGGCCCGCCGCGATCAGCGAGGTGACCAGCAGCCCGCCGGCCGCCACCAGCGCGGCCAGCCTCGGATTGGACCGGTCGCCCTTCGCGTAGAACTCGCGCCGGCCGAGCACCAGCGCGAGCACGAAGCCCGCGGACAGCGTCAGCGAGATCCAGTTCTGCGGATAGCGGCGTACCTCCGGGAAGAGCATCAGGGCGGCCGACAGCAGCAGCGTCAGCCCGCTCAGCGCCAGGTTGACGATCCACGCGGCCCGTTTCCGGCGACGCATCGTCACGGCCAGGAAGAGCGCCACCACCCCCGAGGAGAAGCCCGCCGTGAGCAGATACGGAGTGAAGTAGTCGTCCGTGTTGTGGCGGCGCAGGTCCTGACCGAAGGTCACCCAGACCGCGCTGAGGAAGTTGAGGAACGACACCACGCGCAGGTACCAGATCGCGAACGCGGCGCCGCGCCGCGAGCGCGGGGTGCCGGCCCTGCGGACGGTACCCCGCCCGGACTCCTCGACGGCCATACCGACCTCTCCCATGAAAAGCGATCATATGGGGCATCGCGCTGCATGAGGGGGCGCTCCGCGGCCGGTGTCGGCCGGGCGCGGAGCGGGGCCGGTGTCAGTCCGTCGGCTCGTCCTTCTCGTCGTCCGCGCCGCCCTCCGCCGGCTCCGGCTCCCGCTCGGGCAGCTCGGCGGCCAGCGCGGCGGCGGCCTGGACGAAGGGAAGGGCGAGCAGCGCCCCGCATCCCTCGCCCACGATGACGCCGTGATCGAGCAGCGGGTTGAGCGCCATCCGGTCGAGGGCCTTCGCCTGGGCCGGCTCACCGCTCAGCTGGCCCGCCAGCCACCAGTCCGGCGCCCGGAACGCGGCCCGCTGGCCGACCAGCGCCGCCGCCGCGCCGACCACCCCGTCCAGGACCACGGGCAGCCGCCGCACCGCGCACTGGAGCAGGAAGCCGGTCATCGCCGCCAGGTCCGCGCCGCCCACGGTGGCCAGCAGCTCCAGCTGGTCGCCCAGGACCGGCCGGGCCCGGCGCAGCGCGTCACGGATCGCCGCGCACTTGCGCATCCACGCCAGGTCGTCGATCCCCGCGCCGCCGCGCCCGGTCACCACCGAGGCGTCCGTGCCGCAGAGCGCCGCGATCAGCGTGGCCGCCGCCGTCGTGCCGCCCACGCTGAGGTCGCCGAGCACCACCAGATCGGTGCCCGAGTCGGCCTCCTCGTCGGCCACCGCGATCCCGAGCCGCACCGCGGCCTCGGCCTCCTCGGCCGTCAGCGCGTCCTCGACGTCGATACGGCCGCTGCCGCGCCGCACCCGGGTCCGGACCACCGCCTCCGGCAGCAGCTCCGGGTCGCAGTCGAGACCGGCGTCCACGATCCGCACCGGCACGGAGAACCGGCGCGCCAGGACCGCCAGCGGGGTCGAGCCGTCCAGCGTGGCCCGGACCAGCTCGTGCGCGGTGGAGGCCGCGCGGCCGGACACATCGAGCTCGGCGACCCCGTGGTCACCCGCGAACAGCACCACGCGCGGCTGCTCGACCGTCCGCACCGGAGCGGCCTGCTGCGCGGTCGACAGCCACTCGCCCAGCTCGTCCAGCCGGCCCAGGGCGCCCGGGGGCACGATGAACCGCTCCCGGCGTTCCTCGGCGTCGCGCCGCACGCCCCCGTCGGGGCGTTCGATCAGGTCGGAGAAGTCGTCCAGATTCACGGGGGTCTGCCTCGCGGGTCGATACGGGGAGTGGTCCGGGGAGCCCGGCGGCGGGCTCCCTGCGGAACAGTACCCGCCACGTTTTCCGGGCCCGCCCGGTACGGTCCCGCGCCCGGCCCCCCGACCTCCCCCGCCCCCTCAGCCGCGCAGCGCCAGCGCCTGGCCCGCCACCACCAGCAGCACCTGCTCGCACTCCTCGGCCACCGCCGCGTTCAGCCGGCCCAGCTCGTCCCGGAAGCGGCGCCCGGCCGCCGTCGCGGGCACCACCCCGGAGCCGGTCTCGTTGGTCACCAGGACCACCGTGCGCCGCGTCCCGCGCACCGCGGCGACCAGCTCCTCCGTCCTGGCCCGCAGCGCCCGCTCGCCGCTCTCCGCCCACGCCGCGTCGTCCCAGGCGTCCACCCGGTCCATCGCGTCCGTCAGCCACAGGGACAGGCAGTCGATGAGCAGCGGCGGCCCGTCCGACGACAGCAGCTCCGCGAGCTCGCAGGTCTCCTCGGTGCGCCAGGCGGCCGGCCGGCGCTCCCGGTGCAGCCCGACCCGGGCCGCCCAGTCCGCGTCCCCGTCCCGGGTGCCGCCCGTCGCCACGTAGACGACCTCCGGATACGTCTCCAGGCGCCGTTCCGCCTCGACGGACTTCCCGGAACGGGCGCCCCCGGTGACCAGGGTGCGCCGCGGGACCGCGGCCGGCGTGCGGAAGCCGCCGACCGTCAGCGTCGTGCCGTCCGGCACCGCCCGGGCCCCGGCGGCGGCGAGCCGGCGTGCCAGCTCGGACGCGGGCGGCGCGTCGTGGTCCAGGTGGACGGCGATCAGCTCGGTGGCGGGCCCGATCGCCTCGACGGACCGCAGCCGCGCCAGCGCGTCGGGCCGCCCGACGACATCCCCGGCGACCAGGTCGTACGGCTGCGCCACCGGGTCCGTCAGCCCGGCCGGTGCGCCGCCCGGCGGGAGGTACAGCAGCCGGGCGCCCTCCGGCGAGGTCACTTCGTACCCCGTGCCCGGCGCGTCCATCGGCACGGCCCGCACCCGGTGCCCGCTGATCAGGGTCAGCACCCGCCCGTCCGGGACCCGGCCCGCCGGAGGCAGCCCGGCGGGCAGCTCGACGGCCGGTCCGTCGTGCGGGTGGGTCAGGAGGACCTGGCGTACGCCGGTGAGCGAGCGGCCGGCGCGGGCGGCGGCGAACACCGCGCCGGGCGTCAGGTCGAGCAGCAGCGCGTCGTCGACCAGGAGGGCGGTCGCGGCCCGGCTGCCGGCTCCACGGGCCAGGGCGCAGGCGGCGCAGGGGCAGTCGGGGCGCGGCAGCCCGTCGGGGGCTCCGGTGCCGAGCAGAGTCAGTTCCACGCTCCGATCCTCCCGCGTCGCCGCGCGCGGTGCGCGACGTGGGCCCTCGAAGATCCGCCGCACAGCCTCAGGGCCTTTCGTTCGGACCAGGCCGGGCTCGCGGGCTCTGGCACCGCACCTCGCGGCGTTGTCGTCAATCACCAACGCTCCTTCCCCAAGTTCTCGGCTGCGCTCGAACAGGGGAGACCCCATCTGCCTCAATCCTCCGCCTTGCGATGCACGGCACCAGAGCCCGCTCCCTGATCCGACCTGATCCGAACGAAAGGCCCTAAGCTGCCGAGCGGAACGACATACCCGGGAGGCGCACATGGCGTGGACGTGGCGGTTCGAGAAGTCCGACGGCACGGAGACGGAGCCGGCCCTGCAGCCGGAGGAGTTCACGACCCAGGGCGACGCGGAGTCCTGGATCGGCGAGTACTGGAAGGAACTCCTGGACGGCGGGGCGGACCAGGTCACGCTCTTCGACGACGGGACGAAGATCTACGGCCCGATGAGCCTGCAGGCGGAGTCGGCGGGCTGACGGCGTACGGCTGCCGCCGGGCGGGCCCTCACGGACTCTCCCGGCGGCAGCCGTCTTCGCACGTTCAGATCTCGCCGAGGGTGACCTCGGCCGTCTTCTGCGAGCTCCCGCGCGTGTACGTCACCTTCGCCTTCTGGCCCGGCTTGTGGCCGGCGAGCGCCTCGGAGAGCGAGGTGATCGTGGTGACCTTCGTGTCGTCCACCTTCACGATGATGTCGCCGGCCCGCAGCCCCGCCTTCTCGGCCGCGCCGCCGTCCTGCACGCTGACGATCGCGACGCCCGCGGGGCGGTAGTCGTCGTTGACGACCGTGCGGCCGGTGATGTCGAGGGCCGCCCGGCCCGAGTCGGTGACCTTGCCGTTCTTGATGATCTGGTCCGCGACCGTCCGCACCATCGAGGCCGGGATGGCGAAGCCGATCCCGGGCGCCGCGCTGTCGCCCATCTGGGGGTCGGAGGCGGCGAGCGTCGGGATGCCGATGACCTGGCTGTCCAGGTTCACCAGGGCTCCGCCGCTGTTGCCCGGGTTGATCGCCGCCGAGGTCTGCACCATGTTGGCGATGGTCGCCCCGGTGCCGCCGCCCGAGCGGCTCTCGCTCACGGTCCGGCCGAGGGCCGAGACGATGCCCTGGGTGACGCTGCTGGACAGGCCGAGCGGCGAGCCCATCGCCAGCACGATCTGGCCGACCGCGACCTTCTCCGAGTCACCGAACTTCGCGGGCCGCAGCCCGTCGGGCACGTCGTCCAGCTTGATGACGGCCAGGTCCTGCTGGGGGTAGGCGGCGACCAGCGACGCCTTCAGCACCTTCTCGCCGGTGGCCACCGTGACCTTGAACGACTTCTCGTCGCCGACCACGTGCGCGTTGGTGACGATGTGGCCCTTGGCGTCGTAGACGACACCGGAGCCCAGGCTCTCGGAGGCGTCGATCTGCACGACCGACGGCAGCACGTCGTTGATGGCGGACTGGTACTCGCTCTGCAGATCCCCGTCGGCCTTCGCGGCCGGCCCGGCCTGCGCCGAACCGGACGCCGTCGCGTCCGGCCCCGCAGCCGGGGCGTTCGAACCGGAACAACCGCTCACCAGCGCGATCGCACAGACACCCGCGGACAGAGGCAGCAACAGCCGCCGCACACGGCGACGGGAGTGAATGGCATCCATGTCCGGATTATTACGTTTGCCCCGACGGGTGGCCCGTTGAGCGCATCCAGGGGAGGAAGGCCGCGCATGACAGAGCCGGGCGGCCGAAAACCAAGCCCGCCCGGCGATTGAGGGCATCTTTCAGCCCGTCCGGCGATTGAGGACAAGGCGCCCGCCCGGACGCGCCCGGGCTGAACACCGCCCCGGCTTCAGCCCCGCACACCACACAGATGCAGCAGCGCCGCGACCCCGCGATACGGATCCGTCCGACCCGCCCGGTCCTCCGCAGCGAGCACCCGCTCCAGCTCCGCCACCGGCGGCAGCTCCACCTCGTTGCTCACGAGGTCCGTGAAGAGCCGCACCCCGTACCAGGCGTGCAGCGGCGCGGCGATCGAGGCCAGCGTCGCCGTCAGCGCCTCCAGCCGGTCCGCGCGTACGGACAGGCCGAGCCGGTTCGTGTACCGGTCGGAGTCGAACGCGGCCAGCGCCCCCGCGAAGTCCCCGGCCATCCCCGGCCGCATCGCCAGCGCGTCGGCGTTGCGCACGAGCAGGGACAGCAGCCCGCCCGGCGCCAGCATCCGGGCCAGGCCCGCCAGCATGGCGTCCGGCTCCTGGACGTACATCAGCACACCGTGGCAGAGGACCACGTCGAAGCTGCCGGGCAGGAAGTGGACCCCGGTGTCCTGGCCGTTGCCCTCGATCAGCCGCACCCGCTCGCGGATGCCGGCCGGCTCGCCGCCCAGCGCCTCACGGGCGGTCCGCAGCATCTCCGCGTCGGACTCCAGACCGGTCACGGTGTGCCCGGCCCGGGCCAGCCGCAGCGCCTGCGTGCCCTGGCCCATGCCGACGTCCAGGATGCGCAGCCGCTGCCCGACCGGGAAGCGGGCCGCGATCTGCTCGTCCAGCTGCCGGGCGACCAGCTCCTGCCGCACGGTGTTGCGCAGGCCGGTCAGGCCCTTGGTCCAGGCCGCCGATGCCCCGGCGAAGCCGGAGACGGCCGGCCGGTCGGCGGACACCCCGTCGACCGAGCCGGACGGCTCCGTGCTCAGGGCCGCTCCCCGCGCTTGACCTGCGGCTTCGGCAGCCGAAGCCGCCGCATCTGGAGCGTACGCATCAGGCCGTAGGCGACCGCGCCGCGCTTCGGGGTGTCCGGGAACCGCGTGTTCAGCTGCTTGCGCAGGCGGAACGCGAGCCCGATCGAGTCGATCACGATCAGCACGATCACGATCAGCCAGAGCAGCAGCGAGATGTTCTGGATGCCCTGCACCTGGATCACGCTGAGGATCAGGATGACCACGGCGAGCGGCAGGAAGTACTCCGCGATGCAGAAGCGGGAGTCCACGAAGTCGCGGACGAAGCGGCGCACCGGCCCCTTGTCGCGCGCGGGCAGATAGCGCTCGTCACCACTGGCGAGCGCCTCCCGCTGCTTGGCCATGTCCACGCGGCGCGCCTCGCGCTGCCGCTTGGCGGCCTCCTTGCGGTCGAGCGGCGCACCACTGGAGGCACGACGGCGCTGCGTCTGGGCGTCGCTGCGCTTGGGGGTGGGGCGACCCTTGGGAGCCTGCGGGTCGCGGGGCGTCTTGGAGAGGTCCGCCGTCACCTTGTCGGTGGGGGCCTTCTCTTCCTTGGAGCGGCTACGGAACACAAGGCCCAAGGGTACGGGGTCGCTCGCGGATCCCCGCAGGCCGCCCGGGAACGATCCGGCAACGGCCTGCGTCCTCGACCGTGCAAGGGCGGGCGATACGGGCCTCACCTACTCCCTGGGCCGGAGCGGACCGGACGCACAGTCGTCCTTGGGGAGGAGCCCATCCACGCCCGAACAGTGCGGTAATAGAGACAGGGCCCGTACTGTGGGTTCTGTTGGAGTGCTGGAGCCCAGTTGAGTCAGAAGGGGGCGCGCGAAGCCCATGAGCGGTGTCATGAAGCGTATGGGGATGATCTTCCGCGCGAAGGCAAACAAGGCCCTTGACCGGGCCGAGGATCCGCGCGAGACCCTTGATTACTCGTACCAGAAGCAGCTGGAGCTGCTTCAGAAGGTGCGCCGCGGAGTCGCCGACGTGGCGACCTCGCGCAAGCGGCTGGAGCTGCAGCTGAACCAGCTGCAGGGCCAGTCCTCGAAGCTGGAGGACCAGGGACGCAAGGCGCTCGCGCTCGGCCGCGAGGACCTGGCCCGCGAGGCGCTGTCGCGCCGCGCCGCCCTCCAGCAGCAGGTCACCGACCTGGAGACGCAGCACACCACGCTCCAGGGCGAGGAGGAGAAGCTCACCCTCGCGGCCCAGCGGCTTCAGGCCAAGGTGGACGCCTTCCGCACGAAGAAGGAGACCATCAAGGCCACCTACACGGCCGCGCAGGCGCAGACCCGGATCGGGGAGGCGTTCTCCGGCATCTCCGAGGAGATGGGCGACGTCGGCCTGGCGATCCAGCGGGCCGAGGACAAGACGCAGCAGCTCCAGGCCCGCGCCGGTGCCATCGACGAGCTGCTCGCCTCCGGCGCCCTGGACGACCCGACCGGCACGGCGAAGGACGACATCGCCGCCGAGCTGGACCGGATCTCCGGTGGTACGGATGTGGAGCTGGAGCTTCAGCGCATGAAGGCCGAGCTGGCCGGCGGCTCCTCCTCGCAGCAGGCGATCGAGGGCGGCCCGCAGGACGCCCAGCAGCAGAACAGCCAGTCGCACAAATTCGACAAGAACTGAGGCGGCGTCATGATCGTACGGATCATGGGGGAGGGCCAGGTGGTCCTGGCCGACAGCCATCTCGCCGAGCTCGACAAGCTCGACGACGCCCTGCTGGCCGAGATGGAGCGCGGTGACGGGCCCGGCTTCCGCACCACGCTCCATGCGCTCCTGGCCCGGGTGCGTGAGCTCGGCACACCCTTGGCCGACGATGCCCTGGAGCCGTCCGAGCTGATCCTGCCGGCACCGGACGCGACCCTCGAAGAGGTACGCGCCATGCTCAGCGACGACGGCCTGATCCCCGGCTGACGCCGACCGCCCTCCAGCACCCGCACCCCGTGCCCCGCGCCCGCCCGACGGACGCGGGGCACGGGTGCGTCCTCAGGGGGGGCCTTGCCGCTCCCGGCCGGACCGGGCGGCGAGTGGCACACCGTAACGTAGCCCGACGTGACCACCCTCGGAACCGGGGTCCTGCGCACCCGCCAGTGGCTGCGCGCCCACCCCCTCGCACTGGACGGCACGCTCGCCCTGGGCGTGCTCGTGGCGATGGTCTTCGCGTCGTTCGTGGACCCCGGCGGGCACGACGGGCCCACCTTCGGCGCCCGCACCCCGGCCGCGAGCAGCCTGCTGCTGATGCTGCTCAGCGCGCTGGCCCTGATCCGGCGGCGCCGCGAACCGATGGCGGTGCTCGCCGCCACCGGGGCGCTGACCGTCGTGGAACTGGTCACCGCGGACCCGCCGGCCCCCGTCGTGATGAGCGCGGTCATCGCGCTGTACACCGTCGCCGCCCGCACCGACCGGCCCACCACCTGGCGGGTCGGGCTGCTCACCATGGCCGCGCTCACCGCCGCCGCCATGCTCTTCGGCTCGCCGCCCTGGTACAGCCAGGAGAACCTGGGCGTCTTCGCCTGGACCGGGATGGCCGCGGCCGCGGGCGACGCGGTCCGCTCCCGGCGCGCGTTCGTCGGCGCGATCCGGGAGCGCGCCGAACGGGCCGAACGGACCCGTGAGGAGGAGGCCCGCCGCCGGGTCGCCGAGGAACGGCTGCGCATCGCCCGCGATCTGCACGACGTCGTCGCCCACCACATCGCCCTGGTCAACGTGCAGGCCGGGGTCGCCGCCCACGTCATGGACAAGCGCCCCGACCAGGCGAAACAGGCCCTCGCCCATGTCCGCGAGGCGAGCCGGTCCGCACTCAACGAACTCCGGGCCACCGTCGGCCTGCTCCGCCAGTCCGGCGACCCGGAGGCCCCCACCGAACCGGCCCCCGGCCTCGCGGTCCTCGGCCAGCTGGTCGAGAGCGTGCGCCAGGCGGGGCTGCCCGTCGAGGTGGCCTGCGCCGCCGAGGGCGAGCCGCCGCTGCCCTCGGCCGTCGACCTGGCCGCGTACCGGGTGATCCAGGAGGCGCTGACCAACGTCCGCAAGCACGCGGGCCCGGGCGCCAGGGCCGAGGTGAGCGTCGTACGGGTCGGAGCCACGGCCGAGGTCATGGTCCTGGACAACGGGCGCGGCAACACTGCGGGCGCCGACTCCCCGCCGGGCGGCGGGCACGGCCTGCTCGGGATGCGGGAACGCGTCACCGCCCTGGGCGGCACCCTCACCGCGGGTCCCCGCTACGGAGGCGGGTTCCGCGTCCATGCGATCCTGCCCGTCGAGGCCCGCGCGCAGGAGCCCGGTCGTCCGGGCGCGGCGGGCCGGACGGGGGAGAACGCATGACACCGGCCATCAAGGTCCTGCTCGCCGACGACCAGGCGCTGCTGCGCAGCGCGTTCCGGGTGCTGGTCGACTCGGAGCCCGACATGCGGGTGGTGGGCGAGGCGGCGGACGGGGCGCAGGCCGTGGAAGTGGCCCGCGCCGAGCGCCCCGACGTGGTGCTGATGGACATCCGGATGCCCGGCACCGACGGACTCACCGCCACCCGCATGATCAGCGCCGACCCGGATCTCGCGGACGTCCGCGTGGTCATGCTCACCACCTTCGAGGTGGACGAGTACGTGGTGCAGTCGCTGCGCGCCGGGGCCTCGGGCTTCCTCGGCAAGGGCGCCGAACCGGACGAACTCCTCAACGCGATCCGGATCGCCGCGGGGGGCGAGGCGCTGCTCTCGCCGGCCGCGACCAAGGGCCTGATCGCCACGTTCCTGGCGCAGGGCGGCAGCGGGGTGGAGGACGGGCCGGGGGCGGCCGCGTACTCGGAGCGGCTGGCGGCCCTCACCACGAGGGAGCGCGAGGTGCTGGTCCTGGTCGCGGGCGGGCTGTCCAACGACGAGATCGCGGAGCGCCTGGTCGTCAGCCCACTGACCGTCAAGACCCATGTGAACCGGGCGATGGCGAAGCTGGGCGCCCGGGACCGCGCACAACTCGTGGTAATCGCGTACGAATCGGGCCTGGTGCGCCCACGGGTGGAGTGAGGGTGCAGGCGGGGCGTACTCCACCTGCGGTATGCGGGGCGTGAGAAAGCGACCCTGGGGCCGAGGACTTTCGTCCCGTGGATCGGCGATCGTATAGGTGGGCGGGATCTGTCCCCCGGGCATGCCCCGGCATCCCGCCCACCTGCCGCGTAAGCCACAGAAAGAGACCCACCCATGTCCTGGCTGTCCAGATTCAGCCTCGCGCAAAGGGCCCTGATCGGTCTGATCTCGATCGTCGCGCTCGTCTTCGGAGCGATCGCGATCCCGCAGCTCAAGCAGCAGCTGCTGCCCACCATCGAACTGCCGATGGTGTCGGTGCTCGCCCCCTACCAGGGTGCGTCCCCCGATGTGGTCGAGAAGCAGGTCGTCGAACCGCTCGAGAACACCATCAAGGCCGTCGACGGCGTCACCGGCGTCACGTCGACCGCCAGCGAGGGCAACGCCGTCATCATGGCGTCCTTCGACTTCGGTGACGAGGGCACCAAGCAGCTCGTCGCCGACATCCAGCAGGCCGTGAACCGCGCCCGCGTCCAGCTGCCCGAGGACGTCGACCCGCAGGTCATCGCCGGCTCGACGGACGACATCCCGACCGTCGTCCTCGCCGTCACCTCGGACAAGGACCAGCAGGCGCTCGCCGACCAGTTGGACCGCACCGTCGTCCCCGCCCTGGAGGACATCGACGGCGTCGGCCAGGTCTCCGTCGACGGTGTGCGCGACCTCCAGGTCTCCGTCACCCCGGACGACAAGAAGCTCGCCGCCGCCGGACTCAACGCCGCCGCGCTCTCCCAGGCCCTCCAGTCGGGCGGCGCGACCGTCCCGGCCGGTGCCTTCTCGGAGTCCGGCAAGAGCCGCACGATCCAGGTGGGCGGCGCCTTCACCTCGCTGCAGCAGATCGAGGACCTGCGGGTCACCGGTCAGAACCCGGCCTCGGGCAAGCCCGGCAAGCCGGTCCGCCTCGGTGACATCGCGACCGTGAAGCAGGAGGCCGCCACCGCGGACTCCATCACCCGCACCAACGGCCGCCCGAGCCTCGCCGTCATGGCCACGATGGACAAGGACGGCAGCGCCGTCGCCATCTCGGACGCCGTCGAGGACAAGCTCCCGGACCTGCGCAAGGATCTCGGCTCCGGCGCCGAGCTGACCGTCGTCTCGGACCAGGGCCCGGCCGTCTCCAAGGCGATCTCCGGCCTGACGACCGAGGGCGCGCTCGGCCTGCTCTTCGCGGTCATCGTGATCCTGGTCTTCCTGGCCTCGCTGCGCTCCACCCTGGTCACCGCGGTCTCCATCCCGCTCTCCGTGGTCCTCGCGCTGATCGTGCTCTGGACCCGCGACCTGTCGCTCAACATGCTGACGCTGGGCGCGCTCACCATCGCGATCGGCCGGGTCGTGGACGACTCGATCGTCGTCCTGGAGAACATCAAGCGCCACCTCGGCTACGGCGAGGAGCGCCAGTCCGCGATCATCACCGCGGTCAGGGAGGTGGCCGGAGCGGTCACCTCGTCGACGCTCACCACCGTCGCCGTCTTCCTGCCGATCGGTCTCGTCGGCGGCATGGTCGGCGAGCTGTTCGGCTCGTTCTCGCTGACCGTCACCGCGGCCCTGCTGGCCTCGCTGCTGGTCTCGCTGACCGTGGTCCCCGTCCTGTCGTACTGGTTCCTGCGCGCCCCCAAGGGCACCGCCGAGGACCCGGACAAGGCGCGGCGCGAGGCCGAGGAGAAGGAGGCGCGCAGCCGCCTCCAGAGGATCTACGTCCCAGTGCTGCGGTTCGCCACCCGGCGCCGTATCACCAGTGTCGTCATCGCCTTCGTCGTCCTCTTCGGCACGTTCGGCATGGCGCCCCTGCTGAAGACGAACTTCTTCGACCAGGGCGAGCAGGAAGTCCTGTCCATCAAGCAGAAGATGGACCCGGGCACCAGCCTCGCGGCCTCCGACGAGGCGGCGAAGAAGGTCGAGAAGCTCCTCGCCGACGACGAGGGCGTCAAGGACTACCAGGTCACCGTCGGCTCGTCCGGCTTCATGGCCGCCTTCGGCGGCGGCACCGGCTCCAACCAGGCGTCCTACCAGGTCACCCTGAAGGACTCCGCCGAGTTCGAGGCCACCCAGGACCGCATCGAGAAGGGTCTCGCCAAGCTCGACGGCATCGGTGACACCACCATCAGCGCGGGCGACGGCTTCGGCAGCCAGGACCTCAGCGTCGTGGTGAAGGCCGCCGACGCGGACACCCTGAAGAAGGCGTCCGAGCAGGTCCGCGCCGAGGTCGCCAAGCTGAAGGACGTCACCGACGTCCAGAGCGACCTGGCACAGAGCGTCCCGCGGATCTCGGTGAAGGCCAACGCGAAGGCCGCCGACGCCGGTTACAACCAGGCCACGCTCGGCGCGGCCGTCGCCGGAGCGGTGCGGGGCACCCCGTCCGGCAAGGCGCTCATGGACGACGCCGAGCGCGATGTCGTCGTGAAGTCGGCCCACCCGGCCACCACCATGCAGGAGCTGAAGGACCTTCCGCTCGGCAAGGTGAAGCTCGGCACCATCGCCGATGTGAAGCTGGTCCCCGGACCGGTCTCCATGACCCGGATCGACGGCCAGCGCGCCGCGACCATCACCGCCCGGCCCACCGGTGACAACACCGGCGCGGTCAGCACCACGCTCCAGAACAAGATCAAGGCCCTGGACCTCCCGGAGGGCGCCACCGCCACCATCGGCGGTGTCTCCTCGGACCAGGACGACGCCTTCAAGAACCTGGGCCTGGCCATGCTGGCGGCCATCGCGATCGTCTTCATGCTGCTGGTCGCCACCTTCCGGTCGCTGATCCAGCCGCTGATCCTGCTGGTCTCGATCCCGTTCGCCGCCACCGGCGCGATCGGCCTGCTCGTCATCACCGGCACCCCGATGGGCGTCCCGGCGATGATCGGCATGCTGATGCTGATCGGCATCGTGGTGACCAACGCGATCGTGCTGATCGACCTCATCAACCAGTACCGGGCCCAGGGCCTGGGCGTGGTCGAAGCGGTCGTGGAGGGCGGGCGCCACCGTCTGCGCCCGATCCTCATGACGGCCCTGGCGACGATCTTCGCCCTGCTCCCGATGGCGCTCGGCGTCACCGGCGAGGGCGGCTTCATCTCGCAGCCGCTGGCCGTCGTCGTCATCGGTGGTCTGATCACCTCGACACTGCTGACGCTCCTCCTGGTGCCGACGCTGTACGCGATGGTGGAGCTCCGCAAGGAACGCCGCCGGAACAAGAAGGCCGCCAAGCGGGCCGCGAAGGCCGGCGCCCCGGCCCCGGCGGAGGCGCAGGAGTCCGGCGAACCGGAGCCGACGCGGGCCTGATTCACCCAGTAACACAGGGGGCCCGGTCCGCACGCTCGTGCGGACCGGGCCCCTTCGCGTGTACGGGTGACCGTCAGGCGGCCCCGCTGAGCGCCTTGATCATGCGGAGCCACAGCTCCCCGTACGGCTCCGCGTACCGGACACTCAGGCCCGCGATCTCCCGCAGCAGCCGGGCGCGGATCTCCTCCGGGGCACGCGGGATCAGGTCGGCCAGCTCCTCCGGTTCGATGCCCTGGACGGCCCCCGAGAGCACCATGCTCACCTGGGCGTGGGCGAAGGAGGACAGCCGGTCCTCGAAGACCTGCCCCTCGATGGCGGCCGCGTGCATCAGGGACGTGCCGTCACCGGCCTCCAACGCCCGTTCCACGTATGCCTGGAGCGCGTCCCGATCCTCCACCAGCGCGTAAGCGGCGTCCATCCCCTCCGTACGGGAGATGTCCAGGACGGCGACGTGCGAGAGCGGGGTGTCCGGGGACGGCCGGACCTGGAGGAGGCGCGGGTGGTCCTGGAGGTAGGCCCGCGACTCGGCCCAGGACTCGCAGCCCACCCACTCGGTCAGCTGCCCCGAGAGGATCAGCGGATCGTAGGCCGAGGTCACCCCGTGGTCGAGCACGAACTCGCGGAGCGCGGCGTGCTGTTGCGCGGTGGCCGGATCCAGGAGCGCCAGCTCTTCGAGCGCCGTCGCGGCCTCCTCGCCGGCGAGCGTGTCCGCGTACCGGGACCAGAGGTCGCGCGACGCGGTCCAGTCGGGCGCGAACATCCAGGTGCCCACCGCTTCCAGCGTGGCGGCCGAGAGCGAGAGCCAGTCGGGCGCGGGGCCGTGGGTCTCCGCCTCCCACGCCTCGCGCACCTCCTGCCGGTCGTCGTGGGCGCGCAGGGCCCGCCGCGCCCGTACGGTCACCAGGTCCGGGCCGTCCTCCGGTTCGAGACCGGCGTCCCGCCCGAGGAACGACACGAGCGCGCGTACGCCCTCCGAGGGCAGCGGGTCGGGGCAACCCAGCAGGAAGATGCTCCGCTCGACGCCGAGCCGCCGGGCGGTCACGGGATGGACCCCGGCGAACTCGGCCGCGGTGCTCGCGTACGCCTCGGCCGCCGAAGCGTGGTCGCCGGTACGGGCGAGCGCGCGGCCCAGATTCCCGACCGTGAGCGCCAGATCGTCCGCGAAGGGGCGCGGGTTTTCGAGCGCCAGGGCGCGGTACGCGGCGACCGCCTCCCGGGCTGTGTCCACGGCGCCTTCGCGGTCCTCGTTCATCCCCCGCAGCTTGCCCAGGTTGCGCAGGGCGCGTGCCAGGTCGGGGAGGCGGGCACCGCTGTGCTCCTCCGCGAGCCGGCGATAGAGCTCCACCCCTTCCCGGGCCACGGGCAGGGCCCCTCCCGGGCTGCCGGTGTCGGCGAGATTCTGGGCCAGGGCGCCTAGGGCTCCCGCCAGGGTGGGGCGCAGGACGGGCGCGTCGGGGACGAGTTCACGCAGGAGCGCGACGGCTTCCGCCGCGACCGACAGCCCCTCGTCCGGCTCCCCGGCCCGGTTCAGGTGGCCGGCGAGGTTGGTGAGCGTGGTGGCCAGCGCCGGGCGGAAGACGGCGGGTTGCAGCACGGCCAGTTCCCGGTGGAGGGCACTCGCCTTCAGGCCCGCCGAGACCGCCCCCGACAGATCGCCCAGGGTCGCGCGGTGGTTGCCGACGTTGCTGAGGACCGTCGCGTATTCGGGGAGGTACGCGTCCCGGTCATCGGCGGCGAGGCGTTCGTAGAGCGCGGCGGCCTCCTCGGCGTGCGTCAGGGCCTCTGCGGGCTCACCGTCGGCGGTCAGATGCATCGCGAGGTTGTTGAGGATCGCGGCGAGCCCGGGGAGGGTGGCCAGGGGGGTGCTCTTGACCACCTCACGCTGGAGCTGCAGGGCCTGACGCGCGTACAGCACCGCCGTCGTGCGGTCCCCCATGGCGGCGGTCTTGTTGGCCATGGACGTCAGCGACCGGGCGAGATCCGCCCGGAAGAGCTCCGGGTGTTCCGTGGAGAGCACGGCGAACGTGCGCGCGGCTTCACGTGCGGTGGCGAGCGCGTCCTCGTGGTCCCCGATGGTGGAGAGCCGGTCCGCCAGGTTGCTGAGTGCCGTGGCCAGATCCTGCCGGAAGGCGGCCGGGTGGCCCGCGACGAGCTCCCGGCAGATCTCCACGGCCTCCCGCGCGGACTCCAGCGCCCCCGCGAGGTCGCCCATGTCCTGCCGATGTACGGACAGATTGGCCAGGGACCCCGCCAGGGCCGCCCGCACGGCGGCGGGGCGGCGCTCGGCCGCCCCCCGGTTGGCCCGGACCGCCGCCACCGCGTGCGGCAGCGCGTCCTCGGGACGTCCGACGGACTTGAGCGCGTGGGCCAGGTTGCTCTGCGAGGAGGCGAGCGGGCCCAGGAACTCGTCCGGGCGCGCCGCGGCCAGCTCGCTGTGGATCTCCACCGCCTCCTGCACGGCCGGGACGGCCTCCCGGCGCTTTCCGACGGCCAGCAGACTCACCGACAGGTTGTTCAGCGAGGCGGCGAGCCTCGGGCGGAAGGCCGCCGGTTCCTTCTCGGACAGCGCCCGGAAGACGTCGATGGAGTCCCGCGTGAGCGTCAGCGCGCCTTCCCGGTCGCCGGTCGCGTGGAGCCTCTGGCCGAGCGTGGCGAGGGCCACGGCGAGGTCCCCGCCGGACACGTCGCCCCCCGCCGCCGTGATGGTCCGCTGAAGCGCGACGGCCTCCCGCGCCGGTGCCAGCGCCCCGTCCGGATCCCCGGCATCGGCGCACCGGTTGGCGAGGTTGATGAGCGCCTGGACCAGCACCGACGAGCGGTAGCCGTAGGTGGGCTCCTCCAGGTTCCGCAGGAGCTGGACGGCCTCCCGCGCCACGTCCAGCGCCCCGTTCAGGTCCCCCTCCGCCTCCAGGCGCTTCGAGAAGCCGTGCAACGCCTGGGCCAGGAGCAGGGCCGCGCCGGCCCCGATCCGCTTGACGAACTCCCGCAGCGCCTCGACCCCCGGCGCTCCCGCCCGCACCGCGTGCCACGCGAGCGCCCGCACCACGTACGGGTCCACCGCCCCCCAGCCCTCGTCCGGCACCTTCCGCTCGACGTGCGCGACGAGCGCCGCGAGTACCACCTCGGCGGCCTCGGCCCCGCCCGCCACCGGCCGGGACGCGAGGTGCGAGACGAACTCGCGGTGGTACAGCCGGTACACCGCCTGCCCGTCCTCCGCGCACTCCACGATGTAACGCCCGTACGCGGACAGCACCCAGTCCACGTCGCTCTCGTCGTACGGCGTCGCCCGGCCGCCCAGCGCCCCGGCGATCTCCTCCCAGACGCCCCCGGCGGGCATCCCGCGCCCGGCCGTCCACGCCAGCGCGGTCAGCAGGTCCCGTGCGGCGGCCGGGAGTTCGGTGCCGTCCGCCAGGACCCGGACCGGGCCCGCCCGCAGGTCGTCCTCGAACGCGGCCCCGATGGACTCTGGCAGACCGGCCTGCCAGGAGTCGTCCCCGGCGGGCCGATCCTCCGCCAGCAGCGAGCCGGTCACCAGCCGGGCGAACAGGAACCCGCCGCCTACCGCCGTGGCGCGGGAGGCGACCGCCTC
Organism: Streptomyces sp. NPDC097595; assembly: GCF_044761525.1. Classification (NCBI taxonomy): domain Bacteria; kingdom Bacillati; phylum Actinomycetota; class Actinomycetes; order Kitasatosporales; family Streptomycetaceae; genus Streptomyces; species Streptomyces sp. NPDC097595. The sequence goes on from NZ_JBIWCN010000006.1 coordinate 215,766, forward strand.
GCCCGCCTCCCGCGCCCGGTCCGCCGGGAAGCCGCCCGCCTCGCACCGGCGGGCCACGTACGTGGCGATGTCCTCCTCGGTGTCCGGCTCCTCCTCCAGGTCCGCGGTGGTGACGGCCGCCCCGATCAGCCGGGCCAGCGCGTCCGGCAGGGTCTCGTCCCGGTGCCCGTCGTCCGCCAGCCGGGCGCGGAACGCCCGCTCGCGCGAGCCCAGCAGGACCGGGACCGCCCGGCTGAGCGGGAAGACCAACTCCTCGATCATGGCTTGCAGATGCTCGACGGGCACCTCGTCCAGGCCGTCCAGGACCAGCACCGGACGCCGGTCCAGCTCGCGCAGCTCGCCCCGGAAGTCGTCCGTGTTGCGCGGCTCCGGAAGCCCGAGCCGCCGGGCCAGATCCGCCGCCGCCTGAAGCGGACTCAGCCCCCGCAGGTGCACCGCCGCCAGCGGGTGCCCGGGGCCGGGGTCGGGGTCGCCCTCACGCAGGCCGCCCTGCGCCTCGGTCTCCGCGCGCCGCTCCGGGTCGGTGAGCGTGGCGATCCGGCCCAGCACCGCCGACTTGCCGCACCCGGCCGACCCGGTCACCAGGAAGAGCCCCGCCTCGTCCGCCTCGATCCAGTCGGTGATCCGGCCCAGGACCCGCTTCCGGCCCGTGAAGAACGAGCCCTCCTCGCGGAACCCGACGCCCCGGGCCGCGAGCACCAGGTGCTCCACCAGCCGCGCGGGCGCCCCCGGCACATGGCGCGGGTTCGGGAAGACCGGCCGCCCGGTGCCGAGGGCGGCCGGGACCGGCGTCTGCCCCTCGCCGCGCCACCGCTCGCCGAGCGCGGCGAGTACGTCCGGTCCGCTGACCCAGGCGTTGTGGGCGCTCCACGCCGAGCGGTACTCGCTGGTGGCCGGGCCCTCCCTCAACACCTCGGCCAGCGCGTCGAGTAGCGGCCCGGCGCCGTCCGAGGTCTCGCCGCGTCGGCAGCTCGTCATGATCCCGAACCACTGCACCCGGCCGGGCGGCGCGGAGGTGGTCTCCCAGCGCCGGAGGGCCTTCTCCAGGCCCCGGCCCACGGCGTCCCCGGCATGGCAGGCGTCGATGAGCACCAGGATCTGGTCGGCGCCGGACGCCACCGCCTCGTTGACCAGCGTCTCGGGCGAGATCCCGTGCCGCAGGGCGCGCGCGTCCCGGGCCACCTGCTCGACGTCCAGGTCCAAGTCGCACAGTGCCAGCCGGAGTTCGTCGTCCACCAGCACGCCGTGCCCGGACCACACGATGATCGCGGGCTTCCCCGCGCCGGACGCGCTCCAGGCGGTGAGGTCCCGGTCGAAGTCCGCCCAGGTGGGGTTGCCGCCGCCCGCCGTACGGGTCGCGATCCCCAGCGCCTCAAGGCGGTTGACGATCCCCTCCATCTGGGCCGTCGCACCCGTCAGCCGGGGAAAGGTCCGCTCGTCGGCGTACGTCTCACACACCACGCACAACGCCGTCCCCACGCGCTCCTCGCCGCCCACCACATCCGCCTCGTCCGCCATCGGGCGCTCCGCCTTCCGTACACAAGCCGTCGAAATGGACAGCAGCGTATGCACGGATGGGACGCCGGGGGGCCGGTCCGGACAAACTCGACTCTTTCCGGTCCATGGGTGATAAGGAAACGGCCCGTCCCACACGCGTGTGTGGGACGGGCCGTTGCGCTGCGCGCTACTTCAGGGACGAGACGAAGGTGCCCCAGGCGGCGGAGTTGACGAGGAGTGCGGGGCCGGTGGGGTTCTTGCTGTCGCGTACGGGGACGAGGCCGGGGAAGTTGTCGGCGATCTCGACGCATTCGCCCCCGTTGGCGTTGCTGTAGCTGCTACGACGCCAACGGGCGGAACTCAGCTCGGGGTTGTGTCGCACGGTTCGTAGTCCTCCATGATGGTCCGGATCATCTGCACCGACTCGGGAAGCGAGAGGGCGTTGGCGCGCTGGACCTCGTAGTGCCGCTGCCACTGTGCCACCTTCTTCGGATCCTCGTAGAGGTGCCCGGCCTCGATACCTTCCTCGTACGCCACCTTCGTACCGTCGGCGAGGGTGAGCAGCGTCAACGCACTGCCCATGAAGTAGTGGAGCCCCGCGCTGAACGGCATGACCTGGATGCTGCTCTTCGACGTATCGGCCTGAGCGAGCAACGAGGCCAGCTGCTGGTGCATGGCAGCGGGGGAGCCCATCTGCCGCCGTAACGCGGCCTCGTCGATGATCGCCCATCGGAAGGGCGCTGAGTCCGACTTGAGCCTTTCCTGCCGGGACATGCGTGCGGCTACGCGCTCCTCCACCTGCTCGTCGCTCAAGTCGCGCTGGCACCGCAGGAATTCGCGAGCGTACGTCTCGGTCTGGAGCAGTCCGGGCAGAGCCAGCGCACCGTACTGCTCTATGAGCACTGCTTTGGCCTCGAAGTCCATGTACCGCCGGTACTGGTTGGGATGGATCTCCTGCTTGGCGAGTCCGTAGAGGCCCGTGAAGTGCTGGTCCGTTCCGAAGGCGATGTCCAGGCAGCTGGGCATGTCCGGCGGGGGCATCAGTTCGGCCGTCTCGATCCGGGCGAGCGTGCTCTTGCTGGAGTTGACGATGTCCGCCAGCTGTACGAGGGAGAGGTTCGCCCGCTCGCGGTGGCGGCGTAACTCCGAGCCGAAGTAGTGGCGCGTGGAGGCGAAGGGGGAAAGCGGCTGGGGCCTGAACGTCATGGAGCGGGCCTTCCGTGTGTCCCGTGTGGAACGTCGGGACGCGGCGGCCCTGTTGGGGAGACCCGCCACAGCGCGACGATTTCGGCACACACCGTAACCAGCGGGCATGACCGGGGACCAGAGCGCTCCCCGAACGGAGGCGGAGGCGACATGATGTTCGACGCGCAAGGGAACCCGATGCGGTTGCTCCCCTGGGTCGGCGAGAGCGGGACGCCGTGCTACCTGAGCAGCGACGACCCGGGCGGCCGGATGTCACGGCTGGCCGACGAGGTGGAGACGGACCTGCTCGACTCGGCCCAGTACGTGTTGCGCGAGGCGCGGGCGCTGTTGGCCGAAACGGGCTTGGGCACGCGCGAGTTGAGGTTCACCGGGGTCCGCCTGGCGGAGTCGTTGCAGGACGCCTTGCGGATCGCGGAGAGCCGGGGCTACCGGCTGGCTCCCGCCCTCCTTACGCCTGCGGAGGCCGAGGAAACCACGGCTTGCGCGGCGGGCCCCCTGGCCGGTACCAGCGAGGCTTGAGCGGCTTGCCCGGCGGGACGGGGCGGTCGGAGGTCGCGATGAGGAAGTGGGCCTCGGGGAGGTGACCCGGGGCGCTGTGCAGCACGGGGAGGCCGGTGCACCCGATGAGCGCGAGCAGCTTGCAGGCCGTGGCGTGGGCGCTCAGCACGGAGTCGCCCTCGGCGAGGTTGCGATAGAAGACCCGGGCGAACGCACACGCGTGCGCGTCGGGGACCTGCCCCTCCCACCCGATGGCTGCGGGGACGAGGCCGGCCATCTCCTTGGCCAACGGTTCCGTCCAGCAGGCGTTGAGCACCACCAGCCGCAGCCCGAGCGGGGCGGCGTCGGCGACGCAGTCGCGTAAGCCGTCCAGGGCGACGGGCGCCTCGCCGCCGTCATCGGTGACGAAGCGGGGCCCGCCGTCGGGCGTCCCGCGCCCCGCGAAGTGCAGGACATGCGGCACGGTGGCCGCCAGGTACTGCACCAAGTCCTCGGCCCGGGCAGCCGGAAGGACGTCGAGCCGCAACAGGTGCCCGAACCGGGCGTGCGTGACGCTGCGCTGCACGTCCCGGTGCTCCTCATGCAGCGCGGGCGCCCGGCTGGCCTCGGGCGAGGCGGCGAGGACCAGGCAGACGGCGGCGGTCACCCGGTGGCGGCCAGCACCTGGATGATCCGCACCCAGTGCGCGGCGTGCTGCGGTGCGTGGGCCGCGCTGAGGGCGGCGGTTTCGGAGATCAGCCGGTTGCGTGTGTCGGGCGATGCCTCGGCGACCAGGGGGGCGAGGCTGTCGGGGTCGGCCTCGTCGGGGCTGTCCGCGAGGAGTAGCGCGGCCTGGTGGTGAGTGCGGGCGGAGAGCTGGTCGTCGTACACCTCCTCCTCGATGGAGGCCGCGTGGCGGAGGGCGTCGGCGTCGCCGGTGGTGAGGGCGTTGTCGATGTACTGCTGGAGCGCGGCGCGGTCGCGTACGAGGGTGTAGGCGGTGGCGATGTCGTGGGTGCGGGCTGCGTGGAGGAGGGCGCCGGGGACCGAGTCCGGCGGGTCGAGTTCGAGGAGGTCCGGGTGGGCCCGGAGGTACTGCTCGGACTCGTCCCAGGCGGTGAGGGCCGTCCAGTCGGCCAGCTGCTCGCCGAGGATGAGGGGGCGGTAGGCGGCGGGTGCGCCTTCGGCGAGGGCTGCCTCGCGCAGGGCTTGGTGGGGGCGTGCAGAATCGGGCGCGAGAAGTGCGTACTCGGTGAGGGCTGCTGCGGCCTGGGGGCCGCTCAGGAATTCGGTGTGATCGGTCCAATAAGCGCACGAGTCGGACCAGGTCGGCGTGGCCACCCACGCAGCGATGGTGGGCAGCGCCTGGGGGGAGAGTGCGAGCCAGCCGGGCAGCGGTGTGGACGTTTCGTCGTGCCAGACGGCTGCCAGTTCGTCGTGGTGCTTGGCGCTCTCTTGAATGTATGCGCGGAGAGCGCTCCGAGCTTGGAACGTTACTCGGTCCGGTGCATCGGCGGTTGGGGTGCTCGCTAGTTGGGCGAGACCTCGAAGGCCGACTGTGGTCGGGCATTCCTGCCTCCGGACTAGGAACACGTCCCGTTCTAGGGTGAGAGTCCGGCAGACTGCCGGGTGCTTGGCGAGGAGATCGGCGATGACCTGCTCGTATGCCTGGACTGCGGCCGCGGGGTCTCCGGTGTCGGCGAGGTGGCTGGCGAGGTTGTTGAGGGTGGTGGCGAGGCGAGGGGTGAAGGTGGCGGGGTCTTGTTCGGCGAGGCTGCGGTGGAGCTGGGTGGCTTCGCGAGCGGGTTCGAGTGCGCGTTGCCGGTCTCCGCTCTCGGCCAGGCGGATGGCGAGGTTGTTGAGGGTGGTGGCGAGGTAGGGCGTGAAGGTGGTGGGGTCTTGTTCGGCGAGGTCGCGTCGGATGAGGGTGGCTTCGCGGGCGGATGCGAGTGCGCCTCGCCGGTCTCCGGCGTCGGCCAGGCGGTTGGCGAGGTTGTTGAGGGTGGTGGCGAGGCGAGGGGTGAAGGTGGCGGGGTCTTGTCCGGCGAGGTCGCGGTAGAGGTGTACGGCTTTGTGGGCGGGTTCGAGTGCGCCTTGCGGGTCTCCGGCGTCGGCGAGGCGGTTGGCGAGGTTGTCGAGGGATAGGGCGAGGTGGGGGGTGAAGGTGGAGGGGTCTTGTTCGGTGAGGGTGCGGTGGAGCTGGGTGGCTTCTCGGGTGGGTTCGAGTGCGCCTTGCGGGTCTCCGGCGTCGGCGAGGCGGTTGGCGAGGTTGTCGAGGGATAGGGCGAGGCGGGGGGTGAAGGTGGAGGGGTCTTGTTCGGTGAGGGTGCGGTGGAGCTGGGTGGCTTCGTGGGCGGGTTCGAGTGCGCCTTGCGGGTCTCCGGCGTCGGCGAGTGAGGCGGCGAGGGTGTTGAGGGACATGGCGACGTCGGGCGTGAAGGTGGCGGGGTCTTGTCCGGCGAGGGTGCGGTGGAGCTGGGTGGCTTCTCGGGCGGGTTCGAGTGCCACTTGCGGGTCTCCGCTCTCGGCGAGGTGGTTGGCGAGGTTGTTCAGGGCGTCGGCGAGGTGGGGGGTGAAGGTGGCGGGGTGTTGTTCGGTGAGGGTGCGGTAGAGGTGTACGGCTTCGTGGGCGGGTTTGAGTGCGCCTTGCCGGTCTCCGGCATCGGCGAGCGAGGTGGCGAGGGTGTTGAGGGCGTCGGCGAGGTGGGGGGTGAAGGTGGCGGGGTGTTGTTCGGCGAGGGCGCGTCGGATGCGTACGGCTTCGTGGGCGGGTTCGAGTGCGCCTTGCGGGTTTCCGGCGCCGGCGAGGTGGTTGGCGAGGGTGTTGAGGGTGCTGGCCAGGTGGGGGGCGAAGGTGGAGGGGTCTTGTTCGGTGAGGGTGCGGTAGAGCTGGGTGGCTTCGCGGGCGGATGCGAGTGCGCCTCGCCGGTCTCCGGCGCCGGCGAGGGAGTTGGCGAGCGTGTTGAGAGCGGTGACGAGACGGGGAGCGAAGGCGGCGGGGTGTTGTTCGGTGAGGGTGCTGTAGAGCTCGGCGGCTTCGCGAGCGGGTTTGAGCGCGCCTCGCCGGTCTCCGGCGCCGGCGAGGTGGTTGGCGAGGTTGTTGAGGGACATGGCGAGGTCGGGGGTGAAGGTGGCGGGGTGTTGTTCGGTGAGGGTGCGGTAGAGCTCGGCGGCTTCTTGGGCGGGTTTGAGTGCGCCTCGCCGGTCTCCGGCGTCGGCGAGGGAGTTGGCGAGGGTGTTGAGGGCGATGGCGAGGTCGGGGGTGAAGGTGGCGGGGTGTTGTTCGGTGAGGGTGCGGTAGAGCTCGGCGGCTTCGTGGGCGGATGCGAGTGCGCCTCGCCGGTCTCCGGCATCGGCGAGGCGGATGGCGAGGTTGTTCAGGGAGCCGGCGAGGTTGGGGAGAAAGGCTGCGGGGTGTTGTCTGGCGAGGGTGCGGTAGAGCTGTACGGCTTTGTCGGCGGGTTCGAGTGCGTTTTGCCAATCTCCGGTGTCGGCGAGGCGGATGGCGAGGCTGCCGAGGGAGGCGGCGAGGCCCGGCAGGTGAGTCTCCGGGTCGACCGCGCAGAGCTCCTCGTAGAGGCCATGCGCCTCGCGCGCGTAGTCCAGGGCCTCGTCGCGCAGCCCTGTCTCCGAAAGCGCCAAGGCCAACTCGTACACGCTCTCGGCCAGATAGGGCCGAGCGTTTTCCTCGTCCCCGACGACCAAGGCCCGCAGCATCTCGATCCCACTGCCACCGCACCGCACCGCGTGCCGGACGAGCCCTCGCGTCACATACGGATCCAGGCCCGACCAGTCACCCACCCGCCCCTGCCGCTTCACCAGGTCCACCAGCGTCCGCAACACCACCTCGTCGGCATCCCCGCCGTCCGGCCCCTCCCGCCGCCTGAGATGAGCGACGAACTCCCGGTGATACAGGCGATACACCGCCTGCCCCTCCTCCGCGTCCTCCACGATGTAGCGCCCGAAGGCCGACAGCGCCCAGTCCACGTCGGTCTCGTCGTAGACCACGCCCCCGCCCAACGCCCCGGCCACCGCCTCCCACACGCCGCCCGCAGGCATCCCCTGGCCCACCGTCCAGGCCAGTGCGGACAGCAGGTCCCAGGCCGCCTCGGGGAGGACCGTGCCGTCGTCCCGTACCCGTGCGGGCACCGCTCGCAGTTCGTTCTCGAACGCGGCGTCGATGGAGTCGGGCAGGTCCGTCAGCAGAGACCCGTCCTTCCCCGACGCGGCCCGCGCCAGGACCGTGCTAGTAACCAGGCGGGCGAAGAGGAAGCCGCCCCCGACATCCGTGGCCCGCTCGGCGATCGCCGCGCCGACCTCCCGGGCCGGGCCCTCGGCCATCTCGCCCTGCTCGCACCGGCGCCGCACATACTCGCCGATGTCCTCCCGCGTATGCGGCTCGTCTTCGAGGTCGACGGCCTCGACGCCCGCCCCGATGTGCCGGGACAGCGCCTGCACCAGCGACTCGTTGTCCTCCAGCTTGTTGCGGAACACCCGCTCCCGCGAACCCAGCAGCACCGGCACCGACCGGCTCAGCGGGAACACCAACTCCTCGATCACGCTCTGCGTGTGCTCGGCCGGCACCTCGTCCAGGCCGTCGACCACCAGGACGGGCTGCGGCGACAACTCCCGTACCTCCGCCCGGAAATCGTCCGTACTGCGCGGCCGGGGCAGCCCCAGGCCGCGGGCCAGCCGTTCCGCCGCCTGCAACGGCGTCAGGTCGCGCAGGTGCACCGCCGCGAGGGTGCGTTCCGCACGGACACCCGGGTCCGGGTCGCCGTCGCGCAGTGCGCCGCTCTCGACGGCCCGCGCCCGCTGCTCCGGGTCCGCGAGCGTGGCGATGCGGCCCAACACGGCGGACTTCCCGCAACCGGCGGGCCCGGTCACCAGGAACAGGCCGGGCGCGTCCTCGTCCAGCCACTCCACGATCCGGCCCAGCACCCTCGTACGGCCGGTGAAGAACCAGCCCTCTTCCCGGTGGCCGACCCCGCGTGCGGCCTGCACCAGGTGTTCCACCAGCCGGGCCGGGGCCTCGGGGGAGTGGAGGGGGTTGGGGAAGGCGGGGCGCCACTCGCCGAGGGTGGCGGGGACCGGTGTCTGGCCCTCGCCCTCCCACCGCGTGGCGATGGCGCCCAGCAGGTCCGGCCCGCTGACGAGCGCGTTGTGGGCGCTCCACGCGGACCGGTACTCGTCGCCCGCCGGACCTTCCTTCAGGACCTTCGTCAACGCGACCAGCAGCGGCCCGCTGCCGTCCGAGGTCTCATGGCTCTGGCAACTCGCCAGGAAACCCAGCCACTTGACGTGCCCGGGTGGTGAGGACTCCTCCTCCCAGCGACTGAGCGCCAGCCTCAGGGCCGGAACCGCGCCGCCACCCGCGTAACACGTGTCGATGATCAGGATCACGTGTTCGGCCCCGGAGTCGAGGGCCGCGCTGACCAGATCGTCGGCCGTGACCCCTTGCCGTCTCGCGCGTGTCTTCCACTGTCCGGATCCGGCGACACGCTTCAGGTCCGAGAGCACAAGCCGTGTCTCACCGTCGACCCGCACCCCGTGCCCCGACCAGATGATCAGAGCCGGTTTGGAGTCACCCGTGGCAAGCCAGCCCGAGGACCACTCTTCGCTCTCGTCATCGAACGCCGCCGCCGAAGGATTCCCACCCCCCACCTTCCGCGCCTCGTACCCCAGCCCCTCCAGCAGCCGCACGATCTCGTCCATCTGGGCCCCGGCCCCCACGAGCCGGGGAAACCGCCCCCCGTCCGCGTACTCCTCGCACACCACACAAAGCGCCGTCCCCGCCGCACCCGTCATCGTCAGCCCCGCTCCAGAACCAGCACCAACGCGGTCATCACCACATTGGCCGAAACACGCGTCCCGATCCGCACCCGATGCCCACCCACCGGAAGCCCGTTGATCCGGAGGCTGTACACCCCGCCACCCCGGTTCGTCATCGTCCGCATCGGACCGCCCTCCACCCCCGCGAAGACCGCGACCCGATCGTGCCCCGGCACATCCGCAGGAGCCGTAGCCCGGATCTCGTACGCCTCCCCCTCCACCAGAATCTCCGGCGCCTCCACCGAGAGCGGCACATCCTCGTCCTCCGACCCCCGGTGCACGGGCGGCTCCGGAGTGAGCGAGGCGTAGAGGCTCTGGCGGACCCCCTTGTTGTTCTGGAGGGAACCGTGCTTCTCCCACGGGGTGTACGCGTGCCGCCCCGCCCCCACCGCGCGGCTGGAGAGATCGGGCACCCGCCCGTCGCCCCCCTCGTCCACCCCGTCGATGGTGAGCAGAGCCCGCAGCGTCTCGCCCTCCACCCCGGCCGTCGTAGGCGTCGGCTGCCGCACCCCGCCCACCGGCACGTACTCCACCCCGTACCGCGCCCCCGCGCCGGACTCCCGCAGCTCCGCATGGAACAGGCCCGCGAGGCGCAGCAGCTCCCCATCCACCCCCGGCAGCCCCGTCACCTCACGCGCGTACCGCAGCCCCGAACCCCCGGCCGCCGCCAGGCACGCGTAATCCGGCGTGAGCTGGTGCAACGACGGCAGGCTCCGGGCGAACGGCGTGAGGTCGAGGCCGACCGGGCCGATCCCGTAACGCATCCCATTGACCAGGTACAGCAGCGCGTCCAGCGACCCCCGGTACGGCGTCCCCAGTGTGACCACGCGGCGCGTGACCTCCGCGCCCCCGCACTGCTCGACGTAGCTCCGGGTGACCAGGCCGCCCATGGAGTGGCAGAGGAAGACCACCTTCGCGTCCCGCCGGTCCGGCCGGGAGGCGCGCCAGCGGCCCAGCTCCTCGTCCACGCGCTCGGCCAGCCGCTCCGCGTTGTAGCGGCAGGAGAGCCGCCAGTCGTAGGCGAAGCCGACCAGGTTGGCGGAGATATCGGCCGCCTCGCCCGGGAGGCGGCGCTGGAGGGTGAAGTTGCCTTCCAGCCAGTTCAGCAGGCTGCTGTACCCGTCCACGGGCTTCCACACACCCGGCAGCGCGTGCACATCGGACATGAGCCCGGTGGGCCGTACGCCGTCGCCGGGGTGCTCGTCGCCCAGGCCGGCCGGGAGCGTCAGGCCCTTGACCGAGTTGCCGAAGGTGCGGATGCCCCGCACCAGGGCCCTCCCGGAGGCCGCCCAGACCTCGTGCCCGTCCGCGTCCGCGAGCGTGCTGCCGAGGATTCCCGGTACGACGACCACCAGGTCCTCGGCCCTGCTGCGCTGCGCCATATGACTGTCCCCCGTATCCACACCGCCGAATGAGGACAGCAGCGTAGATACGGGGGACGGGGTTCCGGGCCGGTCCGGACAAAATCGGCCGCGTCCGGATCTTCCGTGCGAAGAAGCGTCACGGAAAGCACCGCAGAAGGGCTACGGCAGCGCCAGCATCCGCTCCAGCGCCAGCTTCGCGTACTTCTCCGTCTCCGGGTCCACCACGATCCGGTTGACCTCCTTGCCCTCGGCCAGGGACTCCAGGGTCCAGACCAGGTGCGGCAGGTCGATGCGGTTCATCGTGGAGCAGAAGCAGACCGTCTTGTCGAGGAAGACGATCTCCTTGCCCTCGGGGGCGAAACGGTTCGCCAGGCGGCGGACCAGGTTCAGCTCGGTGCCGATCGCCCACTTCGAGCCGGCCGGGGCCGCCTCCAGGGCCTTGATGATGTACTCCGTCGAGCCGACGTAGTCCGCGGCCGCCACGACCTCGTGCTTGCACTCGGGGTGCACCAGCACGTTGACGCCGGGGATGCGCTCGCGCACGTCGTTGACGGAGTCGACCGAGAAGCGGCCGTGCACCGAGCAGTGGCCGCGCCACAGGATCATCTTCGCGTTCCGCAGCTCCTCGGCGGTCAGGCCGCCGTTCGGCTTGTGCGGGTTGTAGAGGACGCAGTCCTCCAGGGACATGCCCATGTCCCGCACGGCGGTGTTGCGGCCCAGGTGCTGGTCCGGCAGGAAGAGCACCTTGACTGCCGAGGGCTCCCCCTGCTCGAAGGCCCACTCCAGGGCGCGCTCGGCGTTGGACGAGGTGCAGATCGTGCCGCCGTGCCGGCCGGTGAACGCCTTGATGTCGGCGGAGGAGTTCATGTACGAGACGGGCACGACCTGCTCGGCGACACCCGCCTCGGTCAGCACGTCCCAGCACTCGGCGACCTGCTCGGCGGTGGCCATGTCGGCCATCGAGCAGCCCGCCGCCAGGTCCGGCAGCACGACCTTCTGGTCGTCGGTGGTGAGGATGTCCGCCGACTCGGCCATGAAGTGCACACCGCAGAAGACGATGTACTCCGCCTCCGGGCGGGCCGCGGCGTCCCGGGCGAGCTTGAAGGAGTCGCCGGTCACGTCGGCGAACTGGATGACCTCGTCGCGCTGGTAATGGTGACCCAGGACGAAGACCTTCTCGCCCAGCTTCTCCTTGGCCGCGCGGGCGCGGGCCACCAGGTCCGGGTCGGACGGGGAGGGCAGGTCGCCGGGGCACTCGACACCGCGCTCGCTCCTGGGGTCGGCGTCGCGGCCCAGCAGGAGCAGGGCGAGCGGCGTCGGCTGGACATCGAGATCCTGGACGGGGTGGGCCGTGGTCACGTCACGCACCCTTTCTTCTGCGGACTTCTCTGTGGAGAAAGCCTTTTCGTCTAATTGACGTTATCTATCATAGCCGCTTCACGTCACTTTGACGATGCCGAAAGCGTCAATGTGACGCATCCGCCCGCAGGACGGGTGTGCGAGCATGAAGGGAACAGGCAAGCGCTCGGCCCGGAATGAATCCGCGGCCCCGACGGTTGCAACGTCGGCAAGCAGTCTCCGTACAACCCGGGAGAGAAGCAGATGTCCGTATCGGACGAGACCACCACCGTGAGCGACGGCATCCTCCTGTCCGACGCCGCCGCAGCCAAGGTCAAGGCCCTGCTGGAGCAGGAAGGCCGTGAGGACCTGGCGCTTCGCGTCGCCGTCCAGCCCGGCGGCTGCTCGGGCCTGCGCTACCAGCTCTTCTTCGACGAGCGCTCCCTCGACGGTGACGTCGTCAAGGACTTCGACGGTGTGAAGGTCGTCACCGACCGCATGAGCGCCCCGTACCTGGGCGGCGCCTCGGTCGACTTCGTCGACACCATCGAGAAGCAGGGCTTCACCATCGACAACCCGAACGCCACGGGTTCCTGCGCCTGCGGCGACTCCTTCAGCTGAGTCGCACCACAGCGTCGAGGCGGCGGCCCCGGGACTTCGGTCCCGGGGCCGCTGCCGTTGTACGCAAGAGGGTGGCTCAGGCGCGCGGCACCAGGGAGCCGGATTCCGCGTCGACCACCTTCCGGCCGTCCAGCGGCCGTTCCAGCGTGACCGTACGGGTCAGCTCCTTCGCGATCATCACGCAGACCTTGCCCGGGTCCTTCTTCTCGGTCACGGTCACCCGGACCGTGTCCCCGTCCTCGCGCGCGCTCGCCGTGTACGTACTGCAGACACCGCCCCAGAACGTCACCGACAGCGTCCGCCCGTCCGCGCTGTACGACTGGACCGCCCGAGCCTTCGTCGTACCGTCGCCGTCCGGGGACGGGGACGTGCCCGGAACCGGCTCCCGCTTCAGGTACTCCGGGTCCACCGCCACCTGCGTGACCGTGTCACCGAGGCCACCGGCCGGCTGCACCGAGAAGATCCACGACGGTACGAGCAGCTGCTCGCCGCCCGCCGTGTGCACCGCCAGCCCGAAGACAGCCTTCTCCACCGTCACCGTCGTCGCGGGCCGCTCCGCACCGGTCTTCGCTCCGCAGCTGACCCCGTCCGACAGCGGGGCCGGTGAGGCGCACCCGCCGATCTCCCCGGCCGGAGGCTGAGCCGCGTTGAGCCGCTTCAGCGCATCGGCCGCGCCGATCACCGGATAGGCGTCGCCCTTCTCCAGGGCCTTCAGCTTTCCGGAGCCCCCGGTCACCTGACCGTCCGGGCCCACCTGGATGCCGGTCGCCCAGCCGTACGTGGGGAGCCCGTCCACCACCGGATCGGCGTTGACCACCCGGGCCGAGCCCATCAGCTGGTGCGCGTCGAGCGCCGCGTCGTCCTGGCCCGCCGCCTTCAGCACCGGCGCGGCGGCGGCCTTCGCGGTCTTCTCGTCCACCGGCTGCCCGGAACCGCCCGGGGCCACCGCGCAGACGGCCCCCTCCTTGCAGTTGTCCGTCCCGCCGGAGCCGTACCGGGTGAAGGTCCAGCTCCCCGGCGCCTGCTTGTTCACCCGCAGCACCGGACCCGAGCCGTCCCCGTCGGAGCCGACCTTCCAAGAGGTGGCCTCGGACTGCGGGGTGCCGGAAAGTCCGAGCGCCTTCGCCAGCCGGGTGACCTCGGCCGCCGTGACTGTGCCCCCGGCGCGTTGGACGGCGGCCTTCTCCGGCCCGTCCGGCAGCTTCCCGGACGCGCGGTAGACCAGCCGCCCGCCGTGCGGATCGGGCTCGCCGGGGGCGATGCCCTCGCGGGAGGGGGCGGTCGGCGTTCCGGCGTCGTCCAGGGCCAGGGGTGGGGGAGTGGAGCCCCCGCCGGACGCGGTGCTCGGCGTGTCGTCGCCGCCGTCCGCCGCGGTCGCGGCCCAGTACGCTCCGCCGCCACCGGCCAGCAGGACGGCGGCCGCCACGGAGGCCGCGACCAGCGGGGAACGCCGCCGGGTGGTCGTCACGTCGTTGTCGGGTCGCTCGGTGCTCACCGGATCGCTCCTTCGCCTGCATCGCCGTCGTGCGCCCGGCCGGCGCACGGCCCGCCGTGTGGGGCGGACAGGGCTGGGACGGATCAGCGAGGCAGCTGGTTCCCCTAGGGCCTCTCCTCCATCGCGTCGAGCAGGCGGGCCGAGGCGGGCGGCACGGTGACCCCGTGGATCAGGGCGGGCGCGACGCGGGTAGGGGTGACCCTCGTGGGGGCCACCCAGTGCGGAGCCATCCGTGCGCAGTCTCCGCGCAGCTCGGCCAGACCGGTCTCGGACTCGCGCGGGGCGATGTGGTTCGACATAACGGCACCGTAGGCACCACCGAGCCCGCGAAGAAAGCCCTACTATCGGGTAGTTTTTCCGCTTCGGGCCCGGCGGGAGCGGGTAGCGTGAACTGTCACGTCACCCCTGGGACGCGGACATCCGTTCCCCCTCGACCTCCGCAGGAGACGTCTCCCCGTGCGTATCGCAGTCACCGGCTCCATCGCCACCGACCACCTCATGACCTTCCCCGGCCGCTTCGCCGACCAGCTGGTCGCCGACCAGCTGCACACGGTCTCGCTCTCCTTCCTGGTCGACAACCTGGACGTACGCCGGGGAGGGGTCGCCGCCAACATCTGCTTCGGCATGGGCCTGCTCGGCACCAAGCCGATCCTGGTCGGCGCGGCCGGCTCCGACTTCGACGAGTACCGCGCCTGGCTCGACCGGCACGGCGTCGACACCAGCGCGGTGCGGATCTCCGAGGTCCTGCACACCGCCCGCTTCGTCTGCACCACGGACGCCGACCACAACCAGATCGGCTCCTTCTACACCGGCGCCATGAGCGAGGCCCGCCTCATCGAGCTCAAGGCCGTCGCCGACCGCGTGGGCGGCCTCGACCTGGTCTCCATCGGCGCCGACGACCCGGAGGGCATGCTCCGCCACACCGAGGAGTGCCGTACGCGCGGCATCCCGTTCGCCGCCGACTTCTCGCAGCAGATCGCCCGCATGGACGGTGACGAGATCCGCATCCTCCTCGACGGCGCCACGTACCTCTTCTCCAACGAGTACGAGAAGGGGCTCATCGAGTCCAAGACCGGCTGGACCGACGAGGAGATCCTCGGCAAGGTCGGCCACCGGGTCACCACGCTCGGCGCCCAGGGCGTGCGCATCGAGCGGGCCGGCGAGGAGCCGATCGAGGTCGGCTGCCCCGAGGAGAACGTCAAGGCCGACCCGACCGGCGTCGGCGACGCCTTCCGCGCCGGATTCCTCTCCGGTCTCGCCTGGGGCGTCGGCCTGGAGCGCGCCGCCCAGGTCGGCTGCATGCTCGCCACGCTCGTCATCGAGACCGTGGGCACCCAGGAGTACACCCTGCACCGCACCCACTTCATGGACCGCTTCACCAAGGCGTACGGCCACGAGGCCGCCGCCGAGGTCCACGCGCACCTCGCCTGAGCACCCCGTCAGGAGAGCCGGCGGACCACATAGGCCGCGCCCCGGTCCGCCGGCTCCTCGCCCACGTACTCCTGCTCGCGCATCGCGCACCACGCCGGGATGTCCAGCCGGGCCGCCTCGTCGTCGGAGAGCACCGTCACCGTGGCGCCCACCGGCACCTCTCCGATCACCTTTGCGAGCTCGATCACCGGGATCGGGCACCGCTTGCCCAGCGCGTCGACCACCAACGAGTCGTCCGGGGCGGGGGAGGGGACCGCGGCCACCGGTGCGCCCAGCTTCTCGCGGACCCCGGCGACCAGGCCCGGAAGCACCTCCAGGAAGCGGTCGACGTCCTCCTCCGAGGTGCCCCGGGGCAGCGACACGCGGACGTTCCCCTCCGACAGGACGCCCATCGCCTTGAGCACATGGCTCGGCGTCAGCGTGCTGCTCGTGCAGGACGAACCGGACGACACGGAGAAACCGGCCCGGTCCAGCTCGCCGAGCAGAGTCTCCCCATCGACATAGAGACAGGAGAAGGTCACCAGATGCGGCAGCCGCCGCACCGGATCGCCGACCACCTCCACATCGGGCACCAGTGCGGGCACCCGGGCCCGGATCCGGTCCACCAGCGCCCGCAGCCGGGCCCCCTCCGCGTCCGCCTCCGCCCGCACCGCGCGCAGGGACGCGGCGGCCGCGACGATCGCCGGCAGGTTCTCGAACCCCGGCGCCCGCCCTGACTCCCGCTCGTCCGCGGGCCCCTGGGGCGCGAACCGGACCCCCTTGCGCACCGCGAGCAGCCCGACCCCGGCCGGCCCGCCCCACTTGTGCGCGCTGCCCGCCAGCAGCGACCAGCCCTCCGACGCCGGGCCCCAGGCCAGCGACTGCGCGGCGTCCACAAGGAGCGGCACCCCGGCCGCCCGGCACAGCCCGGCCGCCTCGGCCACCGGCTGCTCGGTGCCCACCTCGTGGCTGGCGGACTGGAGGCAGGCGAGCGCGGTGTCCTCGGTGAGCGCCCGCCCGAACGTCTCCGCGTCCACCGCGCCGGTCCGTTCCACCGGGACCTGATGGACGGTGCCGCCCCGGTCCTCGTGGTCCGCCGCCGCGTGGAGGACCGACGAGTGTTCGACCGCCGACACCACCAGACGGCGTCCGACACGCCGACGCCCGGCGAGCGCGCCGGAAATTCCGGAATGCACCGCCCGGGTGCCCGAGGAGGTGAAGGTGAGCTCGTCGGGACGGCACCCGACCCCCTCGGCCGCCGCCTCCCGGGCCGCGTCGAGAAGCAGCCGGGCGCGGCGTCCCTCGCGGTACAGCCGGGCCGGATCGGCCCAGCCCTCGTCCAGCGCGGCAAGCAGCGCCTGGCGGGCGACGGGGTGCAGGGGGGCGGCGGACGCCGCGTCGAAGTAGGGCACCGGGTCACGCTAGCCCGGAGCGCCCCCGTCGCCCGCCACCGGCCGCGCCTCCCGTGGAGGGGCCGTCAGATGGCGGCCGGAGGCGCGAATTCCACCCCTTCGGGGAGTCGGGCGGCGCGTTGGGCACCCTCCCCGCGCGACCCCAAATAGCGTCCAGTAGGGTTTGGTCCGCATAAACATCCAAACCCCTGCCCGCACAGGGCCGGCGACCGACCAGCGAGACGGCCGCGGACCGTGCGGGCGAGACTCTCGGGAAGGCGCTACGTGAGTCCCAACGGCTCCGACCGCTCGTCGCGGCGCCCGATGCGGCGGAAGCTGCCGCAGGTGCTGACTGCGGGCCTGATCCTGGCGACCGCCACCGGTTGCACGTACAAGGACTTCCCCCGCCTTGGTATGCCCAAGCCGGTAACGGAAGAGGCCCCACGGATCCTTTCCCTCTGGCAGGGCTCGTGGGCGGCAGCGCTCGCCACGGGCGTCCTGGTCTGGGGCCTGATCCTGTGGAGCGTCATCTTCCACCGGCGCAGCCGCACCAAGGTGGAGGTACCTCCGCAGACCCGGTACAACATGCCCATCGAGGCGCTGTACACCGTGGTCCCCCTGATCATCGTCTCGGTGCTGTTCTACTTCACCGCCCGGGACGAGACGAAGCTCCTCACGCTCTCCCCGAAGCCCGCCCACACCATCAACGTGGTCGGCTACCAGTGGAGCTGGGGCTTCAACTACATCGAGAACGTGGACGGCTCCGCCGCCACGGGCAACGAGGTCCCCAAGGAGCTCGACGCCATCCCGAACAGGTTCCGCAAGGACTTCCCCAAGGGTGCGGACGGCGTCTACGACGTCGGCGTCCCGGGCGACAGGGACGCGGACACCGGTAACCCGGGTCCCACCCTGTGGCTGCCCAAGGGGGAGAAGGTCCGTTTCATCCTGACTTCCCGTGACGTCATCCACTCCTTCTGGGTGGTGCCGTTCCTCATGAAGCAGGACGTCATTCCGGGCCACACCAACGCCTTCGAGGTGACCCCCACCGAGGAGGGCACCTTCCTCGGCAAGTGCGCCGAGCTCTGCGGCGCCGACCACTCCCGGATGCTCTTCAACGTCAAGGTCGTCTCCCCGGCGCAGTACCAGGCGCACCTCAAGGAGCTGGCGAAGAAGGGCCAGACGGGTTACGTGCCGGCCGGTATCGAGCAGACTGACCCGGCCAGGAATGCGGAGACGAACAAACTGTGAGCATCCTCAACGAACCTCAGGGTGCCGCGGCAGCAGACGACTCGTACGAGGACGAGCTGCCGGTCCGGCGCAAGCAGCCGGGAAACGTCGTCATCAAGTGGCTGACCACCACTGACCACAAGACGATCGGCACGATGTACCTGGTCACATCGTTCGCCTTCTTCTGCATCGGCGGCCTGCTGGCGCTCTTCATGCGCGCCGAGCTGGCCCGGCCGGGCACGCAGATCATGTCGAACGAGCAGTTCAACCAGGCGTTCACGATGCACGGCACGATCATGCTGCTGATGTTCGCGACGCCGCTGTTCGCCGGTTTCGCGAACTGGATCATGCCGCTGCAGATCGGCGCGCCCGACGTGGCGTTCCCGCGGCTGAACATGTTCGCCTACTGGCTGTACCTCTTCGGCTCGATCATCGCGGTGGCCGGCTTCCTCACCCCGCAGGGTGCGGCGGACTTCGGCTGGTTCGCCTACTCCCCGCTCTCGGACGCCGTCCGTTCGCCGGGTGTCGGCGCCGACATGTGGATCATGGGTCTGGCCTTCTCCGGCTTCGGCACGATCCTCGGCTCGGTCAACTTCATCACCACGATCATCTGCATGCGCGCGCCCGGCATGACGATGTTCCGCATGCCGATCTTCGTCTGGAACGTCCTGCTGACCGGTGTTCTGGTCCTGCTGGCCTTCCCGGTCCTGGCGGCCGCGCTGTTCGCCCTGGAGGCGGACCGCAAGTTCGGTGCCCATGTATTCGACGCCGCCAACGGCGGCGCCTTGCTGTGGCAACACCTCTTCTGGTTCTTCGGCCATCCAGAGGTGTACATCATCGCCTTGCCGTTCTTCGGGATCATTTCGGAAGTGATCCCAGTGTTCAGCCGCAAGCCGATGTTCGGTTACATCGGCCTGGTGGCCGCGACGATCTCCATCGCCGGCCTCTCGGTGACCGTGTGGGCCCACCACATGTACGTCACCGGCGGAGTGCTCCTGCCGTTCTTCTCCTTCATGACGTTCCTCATCGCGGTACCCACCGGGGTGAAGTTCTTCAACTGGATCGGCACGATGTGGAAGGGCTCGTTGTCCTTCGAGACACCGATGCTCTGGGCGATCGGCTTCCTGATCACCTTCACCTTCGGTGGTCTGACCGGCGTCATCCTGGCCTCGCCGCCGATGGACTTCCACGTCTCCGACTCGTACTTCGTGGTCGCGCACTTCCACTACGTCGTCTTCGGCACCGTGGTGTTCGCGATGTTCTCCGGATTCCACTTCTGGTGGCCGAAGTTCACCGGCAAGATGCTGGACGAGCGGCTCGGCAAGATCACCTTCTGGACGCTGTTCATCGGCTTCCACGGCACGTTCCTGGTGCAGCACTGGCTGGGCGCGGAGGGCATGCCGCGGCGTTACGCGGACTACCTCGCCGCGGACGGCTTCACCGCGCTGAACACCATCTCGACGATCTCGTCGTTCCTGCTCGGCCTGTCGATCCTGCCGTTCTTCTACAACGTCTGGAAGACCGCCAAGTACGGCAAGAAGGTCGAGGTGGACGACCCGTGGGGCTACGGCCGCTCGCTGGAGTGGGCGACCTCCTGCCCGCCGCCGCGGCACAACTTCCTCACGCTGCCCCGTATCCGCTCCGAATCCCCGGCGTTCGACCTGCACCACCCGGAGATCACGGCGCTGGAGCAGCTGGACCACGCCTCCGAGGGTGACAAGGCCCTCGCCGGCGGCAAGGAGGCCGGCAAGTGAAGATCCAGGGCAAGATGTTCCTCGGCCTGGCGGTGTTCATCCTCGTCATGGCCATCACGTACGGCGTGTGGTCGAAGGAGCCGGTCGGCACCACCGCACTGGTTCTCGCGTTCGGCCTGAGCGTGATGATCGGCTTCTACCTGGCCTTCACGGCCCGGCGGGTCGACGCGATGGCGCAGGACAACAAGGAGGCCGACGTCGCGGACGAGGCCGGCGAGGTGGGGTTCTTCTCCCCGCACAGCTGGCAGCCGCTCTCGCTGGCGATCGGCGGTGCCTTCGCCTTCCTGGGCGTCGTCTTCGGCTGGTGGCTGCTGTTCTTCTCGGCGCCGCTCCTCCTGGTCGGCCTGTTCGGCTGGGTATTCGAGTACTACCGGGGTGAGAACCGCACCCAGTGAGACCGGTCCGCCGGTAGCACACCGCTCCACCTGACGGGGGGCCGACACTTCGACACGAAGTGGTCGGCCCCCCGTTTGCAGTCGTCCCGCGCGCTGAAACGGACGAATGTTCTTAGCGTGAGTCCATGAACCACACGCTGCGCATCCGTCCCGTAGTGAGCTGCACTCTGCTGGCCGCGACCTTGGTCGCCGGGGCGGCAGCCTGCGGGGATTCCGATGGTCACCCTCTGTCGGCCCAGCCGTTCGACGCGGCCGACGAGGTCTCCTTCAACACGCCCGACGGCGGCAAGAAGGTCGACCCCGACAAGCCCCTGGAGGTCCGGGTCGACGCCGACGACGGCCGGATCACCGACGTATCGGCCGTGGACGCCTCAGGACGCCATCTGGCGGGCGAACTCGACGCCGATGGACACCGGTGGCACTCCACCGCTCCGCTGGCCGCAGGGACCCGCTACACCGTCAAGGTCCGTATGGAGGACGACGACGGGGCACCCGGCACCCGCACGATGTCCTTCGACACCGCCAAGGCCACCAAGTTCCTTAAGGTCACCTTCGGCCCCCAGGCGGGCACCTACGGCGTCGGCCAGCCCCTCGTCGCCACGCTCAGCGCCCCCGTCACGGACAACGCCTCACGCGCCACCGTCGAACGCGGCCTGCGGGTCCGCTCCACGCCCTCGGTCACCGGCTCCTGGTACTGGGTCGACGACAAGACGCTGCACTACCGGCCCAAGGAGTACTGGCCGGCGAAGGCCGCCATCGAGGTCAGCTCCAACCTGACCGGGATAAAGGTCACCAACTCGCTCTACGGAGCACCCGCCAAGGCGTTGAAGATCACCACGGGGGACCGCATAGAGGCCATCACGGACGCCTCGGAGCACTCCATGACGGTGCTCCGCAACGGTGAGGTGATCAACACCATCCCAGTCACCACGGGCAAACCCGGGTTCGACACGCGCAACGGCGTCAAGGTCGTGCTCGGGAAGGAGCAGTACGTACGTATGCGCGGGGAATCCATCGGGATCGCCGCCGGGTCCTCCGACTCGTACGACCTCGACGTCTACTGGGCCACCCGGGTGACATGGAGCGGCGAATACGTGCACGCGGCGCCCTGGTCCACCGGCTCGCAGGGGTACGCCAACGTCAGCCACGGCTGCACCGGCATGAGCACCAGCGAGGCCGAGTGGTTCTTCAACACCGTGCGCGAGGGCGACATCGTCAGCGTCGTCGGCAGCGACGGCGAGACGATGACGCCCTTCGACAACGGCTACGGCGACTGGAACCTGTCCTGGGCCAAGTGGCAGAAGGGCAGCGCGCTGAACAACGACACCACCGCACCGAAGGTCGACAAGGTCAGCGCGGCGCGACTGCGCCCCCAGGTCTGACCGTGGGAACCGTCCGTGGGGGCTCAGGCCCCCACGGACAGCCGCGTACGCAGCAGGGCGGCCAGGGAGTCCGCGAACTCCACCGGCTCCACCGGCAGCGTCACCGCGGCGTCCGCACGGCTCCAGGTGGCCAGCCAGGCGTCCTGCGGGCGCCCGATGAGGACCAGGACCGGCGGGCAGCGGAAGATCTCGTCCTTGATCTGCCGGCAGACGCCCATACCGCCCGCCGGGGCGGTCTCGCCGTCCAGCACGCAGACGTCGATCCCCCCGTGCTCCAGGGCGTCCAGGACGGCGGGCAGGGTGGCGCACTCCAGGAACTCCACCGGTGGCACGTCCGCCGCGGGCCTGCGCCCTGCTGCCAGCCTCACCTGCTCACGGGTGTGCGCGTTGTCGCTGTAGACCAGGACCGTGGCGGTCGGCTGCATGGTTCCTCCGTGACATCCGTGTCTTCGGGGCACTCGGGGCCCCCGGGGAACGAGAGCCGTCCGATGCGCGGATCGTACTCCGCCCGACAGCGTGTCAGCACCGGTTCGCACCGGCCTTCCATGGGCCGTTCGGGCAGGACACACCCCTCTGACACACCGAACGGCACCCCCCGGAGTGAGGGCGGGATAAGCGACCGACATAATGTCGGTCGTGGCGACAGCAACGACAGTAGAAACCGGGCACGCGCACCCGTCGGTCAATCGGCCGAACCTCACCAGCGTCGGAACCATCATCTGGTTGAGCTCCGAGCTGATGTTCTTCGCGGCCCTCTTCGCGATGTACTTCACCCTGCGATCGGTGACCGGACCGGATCACTGGAAGGAAATGGCGTCCGCCCTGAACTTCCCGTTCTCGGCGACGAACACCACGATCCTGGTGCTCTCCTCACTCACCTGCCAGCTCGGCGTCTTCGCCGCGGAGCGGGGCGATGTGAAGAAGCTCCGTGCCTGGTTCGTGATCACTTTCGTGATGGGTTCGATCTTCATCGGAGGCCAGGTCTTCGAGTACACCGAGCTGGTGAAGAAGGACGGCCTCTCGCTGTCCTCCGACCCGTACGGCTCGGTGTTCTACCTGACCACCGGCTTCCACGGTCTGCATGTGACAGGCGGTCTCATCGCCTTCCTGCTCGTTCTGGGCAGGACATACGCGGCCAAGAGGTTCACCCATGAACAGGCGACCGCCGCCATCGTCGTGTCCTATTACTGGCACTTCGTCGATGTCGTGTGGATCGGCCTCTTCGCCACGATCTACATGATCAAGTAACCGGGCCCGAGCCCGAACCACATCCAGCATCGACGCAGAAGATCCTGACACCGGGGTAATCCGTGAAAAAGCTCTCCGCACGACGACGCCATCCGTTGGCGGCGGTCGTCGTACTACTCCTCGCGCTGGCGGCCACCGGGGGGCTGTACGCCGCGTTCGCGCCCGCGAGTAAGGCGCAGGCCGACGACACCGCCCAGTCCCTCGCCATCGACGAGGGCAAGAAGCTGTACTCCGTCGGTTGCGCCAGCTGCCACGGAACCGGCGGTCAGGGCACCTCCGACGGGCCTCAGCTTGTCGGCGTGGGCTCCGCCGCCGTGGACTTCCAGGTCGGTACGGGCCGTATGCCCGCGCAGCAGCCGGGCGCCCAGGTACCGAAGAAGAAGGTCATTTACAGCCAGGCCGAGATCGACCAGCTCGCGGCCTACATCGCTTCGCTCGGCGCCGGTCCGGTCGTCCCGACCAAGAGCCAGGTCAGCCCTGAGGGTGCGGACATCGCCAAGGGTGGCGACCTGTTCCGTACCAACTGCGCGCAGTGCCACAACTTCACCGGCAAGGGTGGCGCGCTGACGAACGGCAAGTACGCGCCGGACCTGGACGGCGTGGACCCGAAGCACATCTACGAGGCCATGCTGACCGGCCCGCAGAGCATGCCGTCCTTCCCCGACTCGACGATGCCCGAGCAGCAGAAGCGGGACATCATCGCCTACGTCAAGACCGTGAACGGCTCCGAAGCCGAGTCCCCCGGCGGCCTCGCTCTCGGTGGCCTGGGTCCGGTCAGCGAGGGTCTGTTCGGCTGGATCTTCGGTCTGGGCGGTCTGATCGCAGTTGCCATTTGGGTCGCGGCCCACACCGCTAAGGCCAAGAAGTCATGAGTAGCCAAGAGATTCCAGAAGAGAACCTGCCCGACGAGCAGGGCGCCGCGCACGGCGCGGTAGACAAGGCGCACGACGACCCGTTCGCCGACCCGGGGCTGCCGGCCCACAGGCCGCGCGTCCAGGACATCGACGAGCGGGCCGCGAAGCGCTCCGAGCGCGTCGTCGCGACCATGTTCCTGTTGTCCATGCTGGCGACGGTGGGCTTCATCGCCTCCTACGTCATCTTCCCGGTCGACAAGATCGTCTTCATCTTCCCGTTCGGTCATGTCAGCGCGCTCAACTTCTCCCTGGGTCTGACCCTGGGTCTGGCGCTCTTCCTGATCGGCGCGGGCGCCGTCCACTGGGCGCGCACCCTGATGTCCGACGTCGAGGTCGCCGACGACCGGCACGCCATCGAGGCGACGCCCGAGGTCAAGGCGAAGGTGCTGTCCGACTTCGCGGACGGCGCCCGGGAGTCCGCGCTCGGCCGGCGCAAGCTGATCCGCAACACGATGTTCGGCGCGCTGGCCCTGGTGCCGCTCTCCGGCGTGGTGCTGCTGCGCGACCTGGGTCCGCTGCCGGAGAAGAAGCTCCGCAAGACCCTGTGGGCCGAGGGCAAGCAGCTCGTCAACATGAACACGATGGAGCCGCTGCGTCCCGAGGACGTGGTCGTCGGTTCGCTGACCTTCGCCATGCCCGAGGGCCTGGAGGAGCACGACGAGGACTTCCAGACCCAGATCGCCAAGGCCGCCCTGATGATCATCCGCATCGAGCCGGACGACATCAAGGACAAGCGCGAGCGCGAGTGGGCGCACGAGGGCATCGTGGCCTTCTCGAAGATCTGCACGCACGTCGGCTGCCCGATCAGCCTGTACGAGCAGCAGACGCACCACGTGCTCTGCCCGTGCCACCAGTCCACCTTCGACCTCTCCGACGGCGCCCGCGTCATCTTCGGTCCGGCCGGCCACGCCCTCCCGCAGCTGCGGATCGGCGTGAACAGCGAGGGCAACCTCCAGGCGCTCGGTGACTTCGAAGAGCCCGTCGGTCCTGCATTCTGGGAGCGCGGATGAGTACTGCGACGAACACACCCGGCGCAGCGGCGCCGGGCAACCGCAAGGCGCCCGCCGGTGAGCGGGTGGCCGACTGGGCCGACGGCCGGCTGGGGATCTACTCCCTCGCCAAGGCCAACATGCGCAAGATCTTCCCGGACCACTGGTCCTTCATGCTCGGTGAGATCTGCCTCTACAGCTTCATCATCATCATCCTCACGGGTGTGTATCTGACGCTGTTCTTCCACCCGAGCATGAACGAGGTCGTCTACCACGGCCCGTACGAGCCCATGCAGGGCATCCGGATGTCGGAGGCGTACGCCTCGACGCTGAACATCAGCTTCGACGTCCGCGGTGGTCTGCTGGTCCGGCAGATCCACCACTGGGCCGCGGTCATCTTCCTGGCCGGCATGTTCGTGCACATGATGCGCGTCTTCTTCACCGGCGCGTACCGCAAGCCGCGCGAGATCAACTGGCTCTTCGGCTTCCTGCTGTTCGTCCTCGGCATGTTCACCGGTTTCACCGGTTACTCGCTGCCGGACGACCTGCTCTCCGGTACCGGTGTCCGCTTCACCCAGGGCGCGATCCTGTCGACGCCGATCGTCGGTACGTACATCTCGATGTTCCTGTTCGGCGGGGAGTTCCCCGGCGGCGACATCATCGCGAGGTTCTACTCGATCCACATCCTGCTGCTGCCGGGCATCATGCTCGGGCTCGTGGTCGGCCACCTGATCCTGGTCTTCTACCACAAGCACACCCAGTTCGCGGGTCCCGGACGGACCAACAAGAACGTCGTCGGCATGCCCCTGCTGCCGGTGTACATGGCGAAGGCCGGCGGGTTCTTCTTCCTGGTCTTCGGCTTCATCGCGATCATCGCGGCGATCGCCTCGATCAACCCGATCTGGGCCATCGGCCCGTACCGCCCCGACCAGGTGTCCACGGGCGCCCAGCCGGACTGGTACATGGGCTTCGCCGAAGGCTTCGTCCGTGTGATGCCGGGCTGGGAGATCAACCTCTGGGGCCACACGCTGGTCCTGGGTGTCTTCATCCCGCTCGTCCTGTTCGGTGTGGTGCTCGGTGCGCTGGCCATGTGGCCGTTCATCGAGTCCTGGATCACCGGCGACAAGCGCGAGCACCACATCCTGGACAAGCCGCGCAACGCGCCGACCCGGACGGCCCTCGGTGTCGCCTGGGTGACGATCTACTTCGTCATGCTGATCGGCGGCGGCAACGACATCTGGGCGACGCACTTCAGCCTCTCGCTCAACTCGATCAGCTGGTTCGTCCGTATCGCCTTCTTCGTCGGCCCGGTCATCGCGTTCGTCGCGACCCGGCGGATCTGCCTCGGCCTCCAGCGCCGCGACAAGGAGAAGGTGCTGCACGGCCGCGAGTCGGGTCTCATCAAGCGCCTGCCGCACGGTGAGTTCGTCGAGGTCCACGAGCCGCTGTCGCCGGAGGCCCGGTACGCGCTCACCGCGCACGAGCAGTACCAGCCGCTCGAGATCGGCCCGACGGTCGACGAGAACGGTGTCGAGCGCAAGGTCTCCAGGATCACCAAGGTCCGGGCGCGGCTCAGCAAGAGCCTGTACGGCGAGGACACCCAGATCGCCAAGCCCACCGCCGAGGAGTACAAGGAGATCACCAGCGGCCACGGCCACCACTGATCACCCGTTCTGATCGCCACGGCGAGAGCCCCGTCCATTCGATGGACGGGGCTCTTTGCCGTCCCCCGGGGCTCGATAGGGTGGAGCCGATCCCTTATCGGCTGTGGACCCCAGGAGCGGACCATGAACGTTGTGACCCCGGACGGCGGCGACAGCGTGGCGGCCTTCTCCTGGCCCGGCGTGCTGACCCCCCTGCTGCGCGGCGAGGACCTGAGCTCCGACGCCACCGCCTGGGCCATGGACCGCATCATGAGCGGCGAGGCGACCGATGTGCAGATCGCCGGATTCGCGGTCGCCCTGCGCGCCAAGGGCGAGACGGTCACCGAGGTCTCCGGTCTGGTCCGCGCGATGTACGAGCACGCCACGACCATCGAGGTGCCCGGCCGCACCGTCGACATCGTCGGTACCGGCGGCGACATGGCCAAGACCGTCAACATCTCCACGATGTCCGCGATCGTCGTGGCCGGCACCGGCGCGAAGGTCGTCAAGCACGGCAGCCGCGCCTCCTCCTCGGCCAGCGGCTCGTCCGACGTGCTCGGGAAGCTCGGCGTCAACCTGGAGCTGGCCCCCCGGCGCGTCGTGGAGGTGGCCGAGGAGGCGGGCATCACCTTCTGCTTCGCGGTGAAGTTCCACCCCGCCCTGCGCCACGCGGCCAAGGCGCGTGCGGAGCTGGGCGCGCCCACCACGTTCAACATCCTGGGCCCGCTCACCAACCCGGCCCGGGTGCGCTCCCAGGCGATCGGGGTGGCCGATCTGCGCATGGCCCCCATCGTCGCGGGCGTCCTCGCCGAGCGCGGCAACTCCGCCCTGGTCTTCCGGGGCGACGACGGCCTGGACGAGCTCACCACCACGGCGACCTCGCGGGTCTGGGTGGCCCGGGACGGCGTGGTCCGCGAGGAGACCTTCGACCCGCGCGACGTGGGCGTCGAGCTGGTCCCGGTGGAGGCGCTGCGCGGCGCCGACGCCTCGTACAACGCGGATGTGGCGCGCCGGCTGCTGGCCGGGGAGACCGGTCCGGTACGGGACGCCGTGCTGCTCAACTCGGCGGCGGCGCTGGTCGCGCTGGACCCGGGCGATGCGCCGCTCACCGAGCAGATCCGGGCCGGTATGGCGAAGGCCGCCGAGTCCATCGACTCGGGTGCGGCCGGGCGGGCGCTGGAGAGATGGGTCGTCGCCAGCAACGCGTGAGCGCAGCGAGGTGAGCCGGGGCGCAGTCCGTATCGCGGACTGCGCCTTGCGCGTTCCCGTACGTGTGGCAAGATGCTGCGCAGGTCATGAGTGACAGCGACTACGGCCCCGGCCCGCTGTCCGGCAACCCTCCGTCCGTGGCGGGGTGCCCCGGGTGAAGACCAGGCCGCAGGCAGCGAGGTCTGCGGCAAGCGCGGACCCCTCGACGTCGCGTGACGTCCACCCGTGGGGTCCTTGGTCCTCAGGGAGCCTCTTGTGAGCAAGCGAATGCGTTAGGGCCCGAGGCCCTTCTCCGCACACCCCTCTTTCTTTCACTCCGTGCTGCCGCGCCTCTGTCGGCACGCGGAATTCGCCTGCCTGTTACGGGAGTTCGCCATGTCTGTCTTCACCGCTGCCGCCGACCAGTCGCTTTGTGCCCCGCTGCCGGTTCTGGGCGAGGATGTCCTCGTCCCGCTGGTCACCGGCGGGGAGGTCGGCTACGCGGCGCTGGACTACGCGGCGAGCGCCCCGGCGCTGAAGCGGGTCTGGGACGACGTCGCCGCGTACGCCCCGTACTACGGCAGCGTGCACCGGGGCGCCGGGTACCTCTCGCAGCTGTCCACGGATCTCTTCGAGTCGAGCCGGGCCACCGTGGCGGAGTTCCTGGGCTGCCGTCCCGAGGACCAGGTGGTCTTCACCCGGTCCACCACGGACTCGCTGAACCTGCTGGCCGCCGCGCTGCCCGCCGACTGCCAGGTCTTCGTCTTCGAGACCGAGCACCACGCCTCGCTGCTGCCCTGGCGCGACGCCCGCGTCACCTACCTGAACGCCCCGCGCACCCCCGCCCAGGCCGTCGCCACTCTGGAGCGCGCCCTCGCCGAGCGTGACCCCCACGGCCCCGCGCTGGTCTGTGTCACCGGCGCCTCCAACGTCACCGGCGAGCTGTGGCCCGTACGGGAGCTGGCCGCCGCCGCGCACGCCCATGGCGCCCGGATCGTCCTGGACGCAGCCCAGCTCGCCCCGCACCACCCCGTGGACATCGCCGAGCTGGACGTGGACTGGGTCGCCTTCTCCGGGCACAAGCTGTACGCCCCGTTCGGCTCGGGCGTCCTGGCCGGCCGGGCCGACTGGCTGCGCGAGGCCGAGCCGTACCTGGCCGGCGGCGGCGCGTCCCGCACGGTGGCCCGGCGCGTGGACGGCGGCGTGGACGTCGAGTGGCACACCACGGCCGCCCGGCACGAGGCAGGCTCGCCCAACGTCATCGGCGTCTACTCCATCGCCTCCGCCTGCAAGGCGCTCACCGAGGCCGGATTCGACCAGTTGGTCGCCCGCGAGCAGCACCTCGTCGGCGAGGTCCTGACGGGGCTCGCCGAGGTCCCCGAGGTGAAGGTGCTCTCGCTGTTCGGCGACGACGCGCCGAGGGTCGGCGTGATCTCGTTCGTGGTGGAGGGCTGGAACAGCTCCCACTTCGCCGCCGCGCTCTCCGCCGAGTACGGCATCGGGGTGCGCGACGGCCTCTTCTGCGCCCACCCCCTCGTACGCACCCTGCTCGGCAGCGACCCGGGCGAGGCGGGGGAGTGCGGTGCGCCGGAGGCGGAGCCGGGGGAGCGGTCCCTGAACGCGATCCGGGTCAGCTTCGGCGCCGGGACCCCGGACGAGCACGTCGAGCGCTTCCTGCGCGCGGTGCGGGAGCTGGTGAGCGACGGGGCACGCTGGAAGTACCGCACCGAGGACGGCCGTTGCGTGCCGGACCGGGGCGCCGCCCAGATCTGAGGGCCGGGCGGCGCGGCCTGATCCAAAAGGAAAAGACCCTACGCGTCGAGGCCGATGGAGAACGCGGCTTCCAGGTCGTGCTGGGAGTACGTGCGGAAGGCCACGTGGGTGTCGGTCCCCTCGACGCCCGGGATCTTGCTGATCCGGCCGGGGATGACCTCGGCCAGGTCGTCGTGCTTGGCCACCCGGACCATGGCGATCAGGTCGTAGGTGCCGGTGACCGAGAAGACCTCGCTGACGCTGTCCAGCGCGGCGATGGCCTCGGCGATCTCGGGAATCCGGTCCACGCTGGTTTTGATGAGCACGATCGCGGTGATCACGGCTGTGTTTCTCCCTCGGTGGCCGTGGCTGGAGACTTCACTCTAGGGCCTTTGGTGTCGCGCCTGTAGCGGCCCCAGGCGTACAGGAAGCCGGTCGCGAAGCCGACGACGTGGGCCAGGTACGCCACGCCCGGGCCGCTGCCCGCGCCCTCGGCGGCCAGCCACTGGAGCACGAACCAGAAGATCAGCACCACCCACGCGGGGAAGCGCAGCGGCAGGAACAGCAGGAACGGGAAGACGCTGGTCACGCGGGCCCGGGGGAAGAGGTAGAGGAACGCCCCGAGCACCGCCGAGATCGCCCCCGAGGCACCGACGAGCGTCTGGTCGGACGTGGCGTGCGCGGCGGCGTACGCGAGCAACGCCAGATAGCCGCAGCCCAGGTAGAAGAGGGCGAACTCGGTGTGCCCCATGCGTTCCTCGGCCATCGCGCCGAACACGTACAGGAACAGCATGTTCCCCAGCAGGTGCAGCCAGCTGCCGTGCACGAACAGCGCGGTGAACGGGGTGAGCAGGGCGTGCGCCGAGCCGTCCCACAGCTCGTTCGGGATCACGCCCCACCGTTCGAAGTAACCGGCCTGGGCGGCGAGCAGCGCGTCGGCCCCGCCGCGCACCGGGACGAAGCCGGAGAGCGGGCTGATCACGAAGAC
The DNA here is from genome assembly GCF_044761525.1 of Streptomyces sp. NPDC097595. NCBI lineage: Bacteria > Bacillati > Actinomycetota > Actinomycetes > Kitasatosporales > Streptomycetaceae > Streptomyces > Streptomyces sp. NPDC097595. Next base: position 245,877 of record NZ_JBIWCN010000006.1, read on the forward strand.
CGCGCAGCACAGGGCGATGAGGGCGTACGTCACCGGTGGCCCGCCCGAAGTGGCCGCCCGAAGGAGCCTGCCCGCGGCGGCCCGCCGATCGATCATGAACAGAGCATGACGCAAACGGAGCGAACGGGACAGACCGCCTCGCCGTGCCGGGCGGATGCGCCGAGGCCGTAGGGTGACAGGTGGACATCCGCAGTTCGACGGCGCACCGCGAGACCCTTGTCCGGCAGCTCACGGCTCGACGAAAGAGGACGCACGATGACGACCGTTCCCCAGCCGACCGACACGACCCGCTGGCGCTGCACGCTCTGCGGGAACCTCACACGGTTCGACGTGACGCGGTCCTCGAAGGTCGTGGAGTACGTGCACCTCGACCTGGCCGGTGAGTCGAGCGTCGAGGAACGCGAGGTGGTCAGTGAGACCATCGAGTCGGTCCGTTGTCGTTGGTGCAACGCGGTGGACCAGATCGAGCTCGTCGACAGGCCGGGTGCCGACTCCTGACGGGGCCGTGCGGAGACAACACAATGGGGTGACGGATGGTGGAGCAGCCCGAGGGCGGCGCCGCGTCGGCCGACGGGGCCGATGACGCCGTGGAGGCGCTCGACCGCCCGCTGCCCGAAGGGGTACGGCGCCGGGTCGTCGCGCTGGTCTCCGACGCGTTCGGCGGACTCACGGTCGCCGAACTGCCCGCCCAGCTGAGGCAGTACGCCCGCTTCACGGCCTCCCGGCGCGCCAAGTTCGCCGGGAACGCGATGGCGGCCGCCGTGGCGAACGACGACCGGTTCCGCCGCCGCATCGCCGACCGGCTCCGGGAGGCCCAGCCGGAGCTGGCGGGTGCCCTGGAGTCCGGCGCGCCGCCCGCCGCCGCCGACCCGGTGGACGTGGCGGCGGCGGCGTATGTGCTGCGCCCGGACGGCTGGGTGAAGCTGGTCGCGGCGGCCGGCGAGGAGGTCCAGCGCGCGGACGCCGAGCGGGCCGGCGAGGAGAGCCGGCGCGAAGTGGCGCGGCTGCGCGAGGAGCTGGCCGAGGCGCGGGCCCACACGAAGAGCGAGACGGAACGGCTCCGCGCCGAACTGGACGCCGCCCGCAAGGAGGCGGACCCCCTCCAGCGCAAGCTGCGCAGCGCGCTCAGCGAGGTCAAGCGCGGTGAGGCGGCGCTGCGCAGGGCCAAGGCCGAGACCGAGACCGTACGCGCCGAGGCGGCCGCCCAGGTGTCCGCCGCCGAGAGCGAGACCCGGCGGCTGCGGGCGCGGCTCGGGGAGGCGGAGGCGTCCGTCGAGGCGAGTCGCAGGGCGGCCCGGGAGGGGCGCTCGGTCGAGGACATGCGGCTGCGGCTGCTGCTCGACACGGTGCTCGAAGCGGCCGGCGGGCTGCGGCGCGAACTGGCGCTGCCGCCCTCCTCGATCCGCCCTGCGGACAGTGTGGACGCGGTGGAGCCCGGCCGGATGTCGCCCAAGGACATCGCGGCCAGGGCCCTTTCGGAGACCGACCCGGCGCTCCTCGACCAGCTCCTGGCGCTGCCGCAGGCCCATCTGATCGTGGACGGCTACAACGTCACCAAGACGGGTTATCCGCAGATGCCGTTGGAGAAGCAGCGGCTGCGGCTGCTCGGCGGGCTCTCGGTCCTCGCGGCCCGTACGGGCGCGGAGATGACGTGTGTGTTCGACGGGGCGGAGCTGGCCGCCCCGGTGCTCCTCGCGCCGCCGCGCGGGGTGCGGGTGCTGTTCAGCAAGCCGGGGGTCACCGCCGACGAGCTGATCCGCCAACTGGCGCGCGCGGAGCCGCCGGGACGGCCCGTGGTGGTGGTCTCCACCGACCGCGAGGTGGCCGACGGAGTGGCGAAGGCGGGGGCCAGGCCCGTTGCGTCCGCCTTGCTCCTGAAGCGGCTTTCGCGGGTTTAGCGCCGCTTGCGGGGAGTTCGACCGAGATCAGGGAACGGACCGTCAAGTCACCGCTACACGCCGTGGGGTGTGGGTAAAGAAGTGCCGTGTGTGACGAGATTTTTCCTGTGAGGATTTGAACTGATCACAAGATGGTCACTAGGGTCGGGCCTCGAACCTTCGCGCGGTCGATCACCCACCCGGGGTGACGGCGAAGGAACCGCCGAGTCCGTGACGTGCACGGAGCCGGGGATCCACTCCCCCACAGATCCGGTAGGCGGCTCGAGGAAGAAGGAGCTCGCCTTCGTGGCGTCCCACCGTCGTCCCAAGCAGCCGAGCCGCACACGTGTGACCGTGCTCACCGCGACCGCAGCCGCGGCCGTCGCCCTGTCCTCCCAGGCCGCTCACGCCGACCCCAAGCCGACCAAGAACGAGGTCAAGGCGAAGGTCGACAAGCTCTATGAGGAGGCCGGAGCGGCCACCGAGCAGTACAACGGGGCCAAGGAGAAGCAGGAGAAGCTCGAGAAGCAGATCGGCGCGATCCAGGACAAGGTGGCCCGCGGCCAGGAGGAGCTCAACCAGCTCCGATCCGGCCTCGGTTCCCTCGCCGCCGCGCAGTACCGCTCCGGAGGCATCGACCCCTCCGTGCAGCTCTTCCTCTCCTCCGACCCGGACAGCTTCCTCGACCAGGCGTCCGCGCTCGACCAGCTGACGGCCAAGCAGACCGAGGCCCTGTCGAAGGTCCAGGAGAAGCAGCGGGTCCTCGCGCAGCAGCGCAAGGAGGCCCAGGACAAGCTGAGCGACCTCGCCGCCGTGCGCAAGACGCTCGGTGAGAAGAAGAAGAACCAGCAGGAGAAGCTGGCAGAGGCGCGCCAACTGCTCAACACCCTCACCGCCGCCGAGCGCGAGAAGCTCCGCCAGGACGAGGCGCGCGCGAGCCGTGCCGCCGGCACCCGGGTCGAGCTCGGCAACGAGGTCCCCGCCTCCGGTCTCGGGAAGGCCGCCCTCAACGCCGCCGCCACCCGCATAGGCAAGCCGTACGTCCCGGCGGCCACCGGTCCCAACTCGTTCGACTGCTCGGGCCTGACCATGTGGGCTTACGCCCAGGCCGGCGTCAACATCACCCGCACCACGTACACCCAGGTCAACCAGGGGCACCGGATCGGCGTCAGCCAGCTGGCCCCCGGCGACCTGGTCTTCTTCAACGGCAACGAGCACGTCGGCCTCTACGCGGGCAACGGTCAGGTCCTGCACGCCCCGTACCCCGGCGCGTACGTCCGCTACGAATCGATGAGCACCATCGGCAGCATCTACGCCGCCGTGCGCATCTGAACCGCGCCCGAACGGGCGAATTCCCGCGCCCCGTACTGACGCCCGCCCCGCCGGAGACCACAGGTCACCGGCGGGGCGTCACTGTGTGTGGCCCCCGCCGGTCCGGCGCGTCTTTGTCCGCTCCGTGATCACGCGGTTACTGTCTGCCTGCTGTCACGGCTCCCGTACGTCGGTCCGCCCGCCCGGGCGGCAGGGACCGCGCACGTCTGCGGACAGCGGAAGGGAGTGCGGCGTCCTGTGGGATCCCATCGCCGTTCCACACCACCCGGTACCGGCCGCGGTGCCCGGGCCACCGTCCTGACGGCGGCGGCCGCGACCGCGGCCGCGACGCTCGGCGCCGCCACCGCGCACGCCGAGCCGCAGGACACCCCGCAGTCCGCCGGGGCCCGCGTCGACCGCCTCTACGCCGAGGCCGAGCGCGCCACCGAGCAGTACAACCGGGCCGGCGAGGACGTGACCCGGCTGCGCGGCGAGTTCAGCCGGGCCCAGGACCGGGCCGCCCGGGGCCAGGAACGCATCAACCGGATGCGCGAGGAGCTGGGCTCCGCGGCCCGGGCGGAGTACCGGGCAGGCGGCATCGACCCCTCGCTGGCCCTGCTGCTCACCTCGGACCCCGACAGCTACCTCGACCGGGCCTCCGCCGTCACCCTGGCCGACGCCCACCGGGCCACCGCCCTCGCCGAACTGCGCAAGGCCCAGCGGGCGCTCGCCCAGACCCGGGCCGAGGCCGCCCGCTCGCTGGCCGGCCTGGAGCGCCGCCGGGAGGCCGTCAGCCGCCACAAGCGGACCGTCGAGGGCAAGCTCGCCCGCGCCAGGCAGCTGCTGAAGGCGCTGCCGGCCTCCGAGCGGGCCGCCCTCGCCCGCGCCTCGCGCGACGGCCGCGACCCGGGCGCCGGGCTCCTGGCCGGGCTCCCCGCAGGCTCGTCCCGCGCCGCCGGGGCCGTCCTCGCCGTGCAGCAGGCGCTCGGCCGGCCCTACGTGTGGGGCGCCAACGGGCCCTCCGGCTTCGACTGCTCCGGTCTGATGCAGTGGGCCTGGGCCCAGGCCGGGGTGAGCCTGCCCCGGACCTCGCAGGCCCAGCGGTACGCCGGCCACCTGGTGCCGCTCTCCGAGGCCCGCCCCGGAGACCTCGTCGCCTACCGGGCGGACGCCAGCCACATCGCGATGTACGTCGGGAACGGCCAGGTCATCCATGCCCCGTACCCGGGCGCCCCGGTCCGCTACGACCCCGTCGGGATGATGCCCGTCTCCTCGGTCACCCGGGTCTGAGCCCGGCCACAGCCCGTACGCTCGTCATGTGGTCGAACGGGTGCGCATACGTGGCGGGCGGCGGCGGGCGGCGGGTGCCGTCCTCGCCGCGCTGCTCTGCGCTGCGGGCTGCTCCGCCCCGGCCGACCGGGCGCCCGACAGCACCTCCCGGGGCGTCCGCGCCACCCTGGACCGCCGCGCCGCCGCCGTGCTGCACCACGACCCGGCCGCCTACGCCGCCGCCGTCGACCCGGACGCCACCGCACTGCGCACCGCCCAGCGCCGGGAGCTCGCCCGGCTGGCGGACGTGCCGCTCGGCTCCTGGGCGTACCGGCTGACCCACCTCACCCCGCACGGGGCGGACCGGGTCACCGCCGACGTCACGCTCGGCTACCGGATCGCGGGCTACGACAGCGCCCCGGTCTCCGTCGACCGGGTCGTGGACCTGGCCCGGGACCCGGCGGACGGCCGCTGGTACGTCACCGCGGATCGGGCCGCCGACGGCAGCGCCAGGCAGCTGTGGGAGCAGGGCGACGTCGAGGTGGTGCACGGGAAGCACAGCCTGGTCCTGGGCGTCGGCCGCACCCGGGACGAGCTGGACGCCATCGCGGCGACGGCGGACGAGGCGGTGCCCGCGGTCTCCGCCGCCTGGCCGGAGCGGTGGGCGGGGCGCGTGGTGGTGCTGGTGCCGGACAGCGTGACGGAGATGGGCCGGCTGCTCGGGTCGCCCGCCGCGAACTACAAGGGCATAGCGGCCGTCACCACCGGCGAGACCGGCACCGGGAAGGCCCCCGCCGACCGGGTGATCGTCAACCCGGAGGCGTACGCCCTGCTCGGCGGGTTCGGGCAGCGCGTCGTCCTCACCCATGAAACCGCCCATGTGGCCACCCGCAAACGGACCTCGTCGGCCACCCCGACCTGGCTCTCCGAGGGCTTCGCGGACTGGGCGGCCTACCGGGACCAGGACCGCACCGCCGAGGAGATCGCCCCCGAGCTGGCCGATGCGGTCCGGGCCGGTGACCTGCCGGCCGGGCTGCCCGAGGACGAGGACTTCGCCTTCGCCGGGGACGCGGACGGGCTGGCGAAGGCGTACGAGGGCTCCTGGCTGGCCTGCGAGCTCATCGCGGACCGCTGGGGCGAGGAGAAGCTGTTCGCCTTCTACCGGGCCGTGGGCGCCCACCACGGGCGCGACGGGGCCGTCGAGGACGCCCTGCACGAGGTGCTGGGCACCACCCCGCAGGACTTCACGGCGCGCTGGCGGGTGTATCTGCGCGACCGGCTCGGCTGAGCGCGGGCTCCGCCGCCGCCTCCCGGACCTCCTCGCGGACCGGGGCCCGTACCGTGTCCCGCCACAGCCGCGCGGCCGCCAGGACACACGCGGCGACCAGCAGTCCGTTGCGCAGGAACATCAGGGTCAGGCCCTGCGCGTCGCTCGTCACCACATGGACGAAGCCGATCGGGAACTCCAGCTGCGTCACCCCCGTGGCCGCCACCACCAGCACGGCCGGCCACATCATCCGGCTCTCCCGCAGCACCAGGCACACCGCCGCGAGACCGACCAGCCACAGCATGTACTGCGGGCTGATCACCCGGCTCGTCGTGGTGAACAGCAGCACCGCGGTGAACGCCGCGTCCGCCGGCGTACTCACCCCGAAGGTCCGCGCCCGCAGCCGCCACACCAGCAGCCAGCCGAACGCGGCCACGCTCAGCCCCAGCGCCAGGGTGCTCACCAGCGGCACGTGCGGGCCCAGGAACTCCAGCGAGCCGTAGTGCAGCTCCACCCGGCCCTCCCAGCCGAACTGCCGCCACACATGGAAGACCAGCGCCCCCAGCGACTCGACCTCGGTGCCCCGGTCCCGCTGGAAGCCGAGGAACGCCAGCGCGCCCGGCGCCGCCGCCACGCACACCAGCAGCAGCCCGGCCGCCACCGCCGCCGCCGTCCCCCAGGCCAGCCGGGTCGCACGCCCCCGGGCCGTCCCGGCCAGCAGCAGCGCCGGCCACACCTTCAGCAGCGCCCCGAACGCGGCCAGCGCGCCCAGCACCCGGGGGTGCCGCAGCCCGGCCAGCAGCGCCGCCACCGCCACCGCCGTCACCATCACGTCGTACCGGGCGTACGCGGTCGTGCCGAGCAGCGGGACGCCCGCCACCCACACCCACACCCCGGCCGCCCGCCGCCCGGGACCGTCGCTCGCGCGCAGCAGCATCCCCAGGACCAGCGCGTCGCACAGGAACGCCAGCACGAAGAAGGCCGTGGCGTAGTCCAGGAACGGCAGCAGGGCGGGGGAGAGGATCGCCAGGGCCGCCACCGGCGGGTACTGCCAGGTGACGTCGGACTCCGGGTAGCTGCCGGAGCGCAGCACCTCGGACCAGCCGTGGTAGATCACCGACACGTCGCTCGTCACATCGAGCCCGGGCGGCGTGACCACCTTCGTCACCCAGAGCAGCAGCACCGCCCTGGTGAGCGCCCACACCACGAAGGCCGCCGGACGCGTGCCGCTGGAACCCGTCATGACCTGCCCTCACCCGTCCTGTACGCCGTACGAAACAGCCATGATGCCCGTACGCCCTGTGCGCGGGCCATCAGGCACGGCCGCCGGGGGCCGGTACTGTCGGCGGCGATGGACAAGACCTTGATCGTGACCAACGACTTCCCGCCCCGCCCGGGGGGCATCCAGGCGTTCCTGCACAACATGGCGCTGCGGCTCGACCCCGACCGGGTCGTGGTCTACGCCTCCACCTGGAAGCGCGGGGCCGAGGGCGCGGCCGCCACCGCCGCCTTCGACGCCGAGCAGCCCTTCACCGTCGTCCGCGACCGTACGACGATGCTGCTGCCGACCCCGCGCGTGACCCGGCGCGCCACGGAGCTGCTGCGCGCGCACGGCTGCTCGTCCGTCTGGTTCGGCGCCGCCGCCCCGCTCGGCCTGATGGGCCCGGCGCTGCGCGAGGCGGGCGCCCGGCGGCTCGTCGCCACGACGCACGGCCACGAGGCGGCCTGGGCGCAGCTGCCCGCGTCCCGGCAGCTGCTGCGCCGGATCGGCGAGGGCACCGACACGCTGACCTACCTCGGCGAGTACACCCGCTCCCGGATCGCCGCCGCGCTCAGCCCGGCCGCCGCCGGCCGCATGGTGCAGCTGCCCCCCGGCGTGGACGAGAAGACGTTCCGCCCGGACTCCGGCGGCGACGAGGTCCGGGCCCGGCTCGGGCTCACCGAACGGCCCGTCGTGGTCTGCGTGTCCCGGCTGGTGCCCCGCAAGGGCCAGGACACCCTGATCCTCGCGATGCCCGCGATCCTGGCCGCCCAGCCGGACGCGGTCCTGCTGATCGTGGGCGGCGGGCCCTACGAGGACGACCTGCGGGGGCTCGCCGCGCGCACCGGTGTGGCGGACTCCGTGCGGTTCACCGGGCCGGTGCCCTGGTCCGAGCTGCCCGCGCACTACGGGGCCGGGGACGTCTTCGCGATGCCCTGCCGGACCCGGCGCGGCGGCCTCGACGTGGAGGGCCTGGGCATCGTGTACCTGGAGGCGTCCGCGACCGGGCTGCCGGTGGTGGCCGGCGACTCGGGGGGCGCCCCGGACGCGGTGCTGGACGGCGAGACCGGCTGGGTGGTGCGCGGCGGCGAGCCCGGCGAGGCGGCGGAGCGGATCACCGCGCTGCTGGGCGACGCGGAGCTGCGGCGGCGCATGGGGGAGCGGGGCCGGGCCTGGGTCGAGGAGAAGTGGCGCTGGGACCTGCTCGCGGAGCGGCTGCGCGAACTGCTCTGATACGACGACGAGGGGGCCCGCACCGATGTGGTGCGGGCCCCCTCGTCCACGTACGACTCACGAGCGGTAGATCGACTCCACCTCGTCCGCGAAGTCCTTCGCCACGACGTTCCGCTTCAGCTTCAGCGAGGGCGTGATGTGGCCCGCCTCCTCGGTGAACTGGGCTCCCAGGATGCGGAACTTGCGGACGGACTCGGCCTTGGAGACCGCCGCGTTGCCGTCGTCCACCGCGCGCTGCACCTCGGCGATCAGCTCCGGGTCGTCGCGCAGCGACAGCGCGGTCGAGCCGGCCGGCTTGCCGTGCTCCTCGGCCCAGCGGCCCAGGAACTCCTCGTCCAGCGTCACCAGCGCGCCCACGAAGGGCCGCCCGTCACCGACCACCATGCACTCCGCCACCAGGGCGTGGCCCCGGATGCGGTCCTCGATGACGGCGGGCGCGACGTTCTTGCCGCCGGCCGTGACGATGATCTCCTTCTTGCGGCCGGTGATCGCGAGGTAGCCGTCCTCGTCCAGCGTGCCGATGTCCCCGGTGTGGAACCAGCCGTCCGCCAGCGCCTCGGCCGTCGCCGCCTCGTTGTTCCAGTAGCCGGAGAACAGGTGCTCGCCGTGGAGCAGCACCTCGCCGTCGTCAGCGATGCGCACCACGGAACCGGGGAGCGGCTGGCCGACCGTGCCGATCTTCTGCCGGTCCCAGGGGTTGAAGGCGGTGGCCGCGCAGGACTCGGTCAGGCCGTAGCCCTCCAGGACGGTGAAGCCGATGCCCCGGTAGAAGTGGCCGAGCCGCTCGCCGAGCGGGGCGCCGCCGGAGATCGCGTGCTCGCCGCGCCCGCCGAGCACCGCGCGCAGCTTGCCGTAGACCAGGCGGTCGAAGACCTTGTGCCGGAACTTCAGGCCCATCGAGGGGCCCTGCGGGGTGCCCAGCGCGCGGCTGTAGGCGATGGCCGTGTCGGCGGCCTTGTCGAAGATCTTGCCCTTGCCGTCGGCCTGCGCCTTGGCGCGCGCGGCGTTGTAGACCTTCTCGAAGACGCGCGGCACGCCGAGGATCAGCGTCGGCCGGAACGCGGCCAGCTCGTCGGTGAGGTTCTTGATGTCCGGGACGCAGCCGAGCTTGATCGGCGCCATCACCGAGGCGACCTCCACCAGCCGTCCGAAGACGTGGGCGGCGGGCAGGAAGAGCAGGACCGAGCACTCGCCGGTACGGAAGAGGGGCTTGAGGCGCTCCACCACGTTCCCGCACTCCGCGAAGAAGCTGCGGTGCGTCAGCACGCAGCCCTTGGGGCGGCCCGTGGTGCCCGAGGTGTAGACGATGGTGGCCGGGTCGTCCGCGCGGGCCGCAGCGCTGCGCAGATCCACGGTCTCCTCGGAGACCCCCTCGCCCTCGGCCCGGAGCGTGTCGACGGCGCCCTTCTCGATCTGCCAGACGTGGCGCAGCCCGGGGAGCCGATCGCGCACGGAGGCGACGGCTGCGGCGTGGACATCGCTCTCGACCAGGACCGCGACGGCCCCCGAGTCACCGAGGATCCACTGCACCTGCTCGGGCGAGCTGGTCTCGTACACCGGCACGGTGACCGCGCCCGCGCTCCAGATCGCGAAGTCCAGCAGCACCCACTCGTACCGGGTGCGTGACATCAGGGCGACCCGGTCGCCGGGCTCGACGCCCGCCGCGATCAGGCCCTTGGCGGCCGACCGGACCTCGGCCAGGAACTGGGTGGCGGTGACGTCCGTCCAGACGCCCGCCACTTTGCGGCTCATCACCGCGACATCGGGATGCTGAGCGGCATTGCGGCGGATGAGATCCGTCAGGTTGCCGTCCGAGGGGACCTCGTACAGGGCCGGAAGGCTGAACTCGCGCAAGACTGCTGCTCCTCATCGGGCTCCGGTGCCACGGCTCTGTGTGACGCACCGGCGCGGTCCAAGATGGCGGGTGCTCAGTGGGGTGAGCACGACTGGACTGCCCGGACGTTACCCACCAGTACTCGGTTCCGGATAGGGGGTTCCGGCCAGATGTCTTATGCGTCACACATATCGGGACGTCCTTTCGCGCACAGTAGTCCACCCATCAGCACACCAGGAAGTAACCGCAGGTCCGGGGCCTCTGCGCAGGCTCTAGGCTGGTTTCATGCGAGCAGGAGCGAACACCCGCGTCCATGTGGTCAGCGACGTGCACGGCAACACCGAGGCGCTGGCCCGCGCCGGGGACGGCGCCGACGCCCTGATCTGCCTCGGTGACCTGGTCCTCTTCCTCGACTACGCCGACCACTCGCGCGGCATCTTCCCCGACCTCTTCGGCGTCGAGAACGCCGACCGGATCGTCGCCCTGCGCACCGCCCGCCGCTTCGACGAGGCCCGCGACTTCGGCCGGGGGCTGTGGCAGGGCATGGACCGGAACGCCGCGATCACCGAAGCGGTCCGCCGGCAGTACGCCGAGATGTTCGCCGCGCTGCCCACTCCGACGTACGCCACCTACGGCAACGTCGACATCCCCGCCCTCTGGCCCGAGTACGCCGCCCCCGGCACCACGGTCCTGGACGGCGAGCGGGTCGAGATCGGCGGCCGCGTCTTCGGCTTCGTCGGCGGCGGCCTGCGGACGCCGATGCGCACCCCGTACGAGATCGACGACGAGGAGTACGCCGCCAAGATCGAGGCGATCGGCGAGGTCGACGTGCTCTGCACCCACATCCCGCCGGAGGTGCCCGAGCTGGTCTACGACACCGTGGCGCGCCGCTTCGAGCGCGGCAGCCGGGCCCTGCTCGACGCCATCCGCCGCACCCGCCCCCGCTACTCCCTCTTCGGCCACGTCCACCAGCCGCTGGCCCGCCGGATGCGGATCGGCGCCACCGAGTGCGTGAACGTCGGCCACTTCGCCTCCACCGGCCGGCCCTGGGCACTGGAGTGGTGAACCGCCCCACCCTGGGACGGGCCGCCGGGCGCACGCGATAGCCTTCTGGCGGCAGGCTCCTGCCGACGGACCGGTACACCGCACTGGAGGGCCACAGCGATGGCTGAACACACCAGCTCGAGCATCACGATCGAGGCGGCGCCGGCCGACGTCATGGGTGTGATCGCCGACTTCGAGCGCTATCCGGAGTGGACCGGCGAGGTCAAGGAGGCCGAGGTCCTCGGCACCGACGAGCACGGCCGCGCCGAGAAGGTGCGCCTCGTCCTGGACGCCGGCGCGATCAAGGACGACCACACCCTCGCCTACACCTGGATCGGCGCCTACGAGGTCAGCTGGACCCTGGTCAAGTCCCAGATGCTGCGCGCCATCGACGGCTCCTACGCGCTCGCCCCCCTCGGCGACGGCGACCGCACCGAGGTCACCTACCGGCTGACCGTCGACGTCAAGATCCCCATGCTCGGCATGATCAAGCGCAAGGCGGAGAAGGTCATCATCGACCGCGCCCTCGCCGGCCTGAAGAAGCGCGTCGAGTCCGTCCCGAAGGGCTGAGCGCGTGCGTACGGTCCTGGTCACCGGACCCGGCGGAGCAGGCCGTACGACCGTCGCGGCGGCCACCGCGCTCGCCGCGGCCCGCGACGGCGCCCGCACCCTGCTGATCTCCGCCGACCCGATACCCGGCTTCCCCGACGCCACAGCGCCCACCCCGGTCACCGCCGGGCTGCGGTCCGTCCGGATCGACTCCGCCGCCCACTTCCGCGGCGAACTCCTCGCCCTCCAGGATCAGTTGTCGTCCGTCCTCGAACTGCTCGGCGGCAACCCGCTGGACGGCGAGGAGCTGACCGAACTCCCCGGCAGCGGCGAACTCGCCCTGCTCCACGCCCTGCGCCGCGCCGCCCACGGCGACTGGTCCGCCGGGGCGTACGACCTCCTCGTCGTGGACCTCCCGCCCCTGCGCGACGCGCTGCGCCTGCTCGCCCTGCCCGAACAGCTGCGCCGCTATCTGCGCCGGCTGCTGCCCCAGGAGCGCCAGGCCGCCCGCGCCCTGCGCCCGATGCTCGCCCAGCTGGCCGGGGTGCCCATGCCCGCCCAGTGGCTGTACGAGGCCGCCGCCCGGCGCGACGCCGAACTGGCCCAGGTCCAGGCACTGATCGAGGACCGGTCCACCACCCTCCGGCTCGTCGCCGAGCCCGGCCCGGCCGCCGACGAGGCCCTGCGCACCGCCCGCACCGGCCTCGCCCTGCACGGGCTGCGCGCCGAGGCGCCGGTCGCCAACCGGCTGCTGCCCGGGCACTCCCCGGACCCGTTCTTCGCCGCGCTCGCCGCCCAGCAGGAGAAGTCCCTCGGCCACTGGGCGGACGAGGGGGCGGCGGCCCCGGTCCGGATCGCCCACCTCGGCCGCGACCCGCAGGGCCCCGACGACCTCCTGGCCCTGGCCGGCGGGGACGGCGCGGGCGGTGCCGGTGGTGGGGGCGGTGCCGGTGGTGGGGGCAACGCGCTCGCCGTGTCCGGCACCGGCGAGGAGGGCGGCCGGGCCCCGGACCCCTGGTGGACCGAGGAGGCCGGCGGGCCGGACGGCGACGGGATACTCGTCTGGTGCCTGCGGCTCCCCGGCGCCGTCAAGAAGGACCTCCAGCTCGTCCGGCGCGGCGGCGAACTCCTCCTGACCGTCCGCCCGTTCCACCGCATCGTCCCCCTGGAGCCCGCCCTGCGCCGCTGCACCGTCTCCGGCGCGGCCCTCACCGACGGCGTGCTCCGGGTCCGCTTCACGCCCGATCCCGCGCTCTGGCCCCGGACGGGCTGAACGGCGTACCACCGTTCGGGTACCGTCGAAGGTACGTGTCCGGTATGCCGGGCCGCCGGCCACGATGCCCCCCAGGAGTCCGCCATGAGCGAAGCCACCGATCGCCCCGCCGACGAGGACGCCTGGGCCGACGCGTGCGCCGAGGACCTCGCCGCCGAGCAGGCCCGCCGCCGCGCCGCCTACGGCCCGCCGCCCGGCTCCGCCGCCGAGGAACTGCGCAAGTTGATGGACGCGGTGTCCGACAAGCTCGGCTCGTTCCAGGCGCCGCTCCTCGGACTGGCCGCGCAGGGGGCCGTGCAGCAGGTCATCCAGCAGGCCAAGGCGGCCGTGGAGCCCGTCATCGAGCGCAATCCGGACGTTTTCGATCACATCGCGGCGGCCGGTAACGAACTGCTCGCCGCCTACCGCTCTGCGGTCCAGGGCCAGGAAGGCCGCTGGACCCGGGGGGCGGGGGACCCCGCGGGCACCGAAAAGAAGGCGGAAGGCCCCGAAGGCCCCCGGGACGAGGGGTCCGGCGCCGGGGAGCACATCGACCTCGACTGACCGGCGCCGGACAGCACGGGCCCCGGCCTCGGGTACGGTTGCCTCAGCGGGGCTCGACCGGAACTGAGGGATTCATGGGACTCACCATCGGCGTCGATATCGGCGGCACGAAGATCGCAGCTGGAGTGGTCGACGAAGAGGGCCACATCCTCTCGACCTTCAAGGTGCCGACCCCGCCGACGGCCGAAGCCATCGTGGACGCGATCGCGGCGGCGGTCTCCGGCGCGAGCGCGGGGCACCAGGTCGATGCCGTCGGCATCGGCGCGGCCGGATACGTGGACGACAAGCGGGCCACCGTGCTGTTCGCGCCCAACATCAACTGGCGCCACGAACCGCTCAAGGACAAGGTCGAGCAGCGCGTCGGCCTCCCCGTCGTCGTGGAGAACGACGCCAACGCCGCCGCCTGGGGCGAATACCGCTTCGGCGCCGGCCAGGGCCACGACGACGTCATCTGCATCACGCTGGGCACCGGCCTCGGCGGCGGCATCATCATCGGCAACAAGCTGCGCCGCGGCCGCTTCGGCGTGGCCGCCGAGTTCGGCCACATCCGGGTCGTCCCGGACGGTCTGCTCTGCGGCTGCGGCAGCCAGGGCTGCTGGGAGCAGTACGCCTCCGGCCGCGCCCTCGTGCGGTACGCGAAGCAGCGCGCCAACGCCACCCCGGAGAACGCCCCGATCCTGCTGGCGCTCGGCGACGGCACGGTGGACGGCATCGAGGGCAAGCACATCAGCGAGGCCGCCCGCCAGGGCTGCCCGGTGGCCGTCGACTCGTTCCGCGAGCTGGCCCGCTGGGCCGGCGCCGGACTCGCCGACCTGGCCTCGCTGTTCGACCCGTCGGCCTTCATCGTCGGCGGCGGCGTCTCGGACGAGGGCGAGCTCGTCCTCGACCCGATCCGCAAGTCGTTCCGGCGCTGGCTGATCGGTGGCGAGTGGCGCCCGCACGCCCAGGTGCTCGCCGCCCAACTCGGCGGCAAGGCAGGGCTCGTGGGGGCCGCGGACCTGGCCCGCCAGGGCTGATCCACCCGCGCATTCAAACGCCGGACGCCCGTCGCGCCCCCTGGGGGAGCGGCGGGCGTCCGCCGTATCGTGAGGGCATGGCCACGATGTCGCTGCCCGATTCGTGCACCGAGCCGGACGGCTCGGCCGTCATCCGCGTGCTCAGCTACAACATCCGCTCGATGCGCGACGACTGCGGCGCCCTCGCCCGGGTCATCCGCGCCTGCGCCCCCGACCTGGTCCTCGTCCAGGAGGCGCCGCGCTTCTTCCGCTGGCGCAAGTACGCCGCCCGGCTCGCCGCCGCCACCGACCTGGTGATCCTCGGCGGGGGCGCCACCGCCGCCGGGCCGCTGCTGCTGTGCTCGCTGCGCGCCACGGTCGAGCGCACCGAGGACATCCTGCTGCCGCGCACCCCGGGTCTGCACCGCCGCGGCTTCGCCACCGCCGTGGTCCGGTTCGCGGGCGCCCGGGTCGGGGTGGTCAGCTGCCACCTCAGCCTCCAGCGCCAGGAGCGGCTGGCCCAGGCCGGGCGGCTGACGGAGACCGTGGACGCGCTGGGCGTGGAACACGCCGTCTTCGCCGGTGACCTCAACGACGTACCGAGCGGGCGGGCCTTCCGGCGGCTGGCCGGGCGCTACCAGGACTGCTGGGAGACCAAGCCGCAGGGCGGCGAGTACACCTTCCCGGCGCACGAGCCGCGCCGCCGGATCGACGCCGTCTTCGCCACCGGCGGCATCGAGGTCCTCGGCTGCGGGGTCCCGGACGGGCTGCCCGGGGTGCGCGAGGCCGACCTGCGGGCGGCGACCGACCACCGCCCGGTGCTGGCCGCGCTGCGGGTGCCTGCCTGCCGGGACTAGACCACCGCGCCCCGGCCCGGGTCGTCGTCGCCGTCCTCGTCGGAGTCCATCCGGGCCACCAGCGTCACGAAACCGCCCAGGAAGCCGCCGACGCAGACCGTCGTCAGCCACCAGGTCATCTCCCAGGACAGCAGCACCGCGAGCAGCATCAGCACCGGCCCGCCGACCACCGCGAGCCAGGCGAACTTCGCCGTCACGTCGGCCTCCGGCAGCGGCGGCGGCTCCGGCGGCACGAAGTGCCCCTCGTCGTCGTCCCCGCCGCCCTTGACGGGTGCGTCCGGGTCGGCCGGCTCGAAGTCGCGCGGGCCCACGCCCGGCGCGAAGACCACCGAACCACCGAGCGGCTTGTCCTCCTCCGGCTTCGGCTTGGGCGGCCGCTTGCCGAGCCCCTTGTCCGCGGCCGGGGCGGTCAGCGGACCGTCGTCCGGCAGCGCCAGATCCTCGATCGACCGGAAGGGCCGCGCGCCGGGCGGGTCCGGCGGCTCCTCCCCGTAACCCTCCACGATGGCGCGCCAGACGGCTTCCTCGTCCAGCGCTCCGTCCCCGGCACCGGCCACCGGGGCGCCGGTGTCGTCGGCGACGGCCGCCCCCTCCACGGGGACCGGCTCGCGCTCCTCCTCGCTGCCCGCGCGCTCCGCGTCGTGCTCAGCCACTGGACATACCCCCCTCCTGATTCATCCCGCTCGGAGCGAGGCGGCCGATGAACGCGAGACTCTCGTCGAAGATCCGCTTCGCATCATGGTCCAACGTCGCCACGTGATAGCTCTGTTCCAGCAGGACCTCCCGGACATCCGTCGAGGAGACGCGGCTCAGGACGCGGGCCGAGTCGGCGGGCGGCACGACATGGTCCTGCGGGCTGTGCAGCAGCAGGAGCGGCTGGGTGACCTGCGGCAGTTCGCCGTCGACCAGCCGGAAGAACCGGCGCACCGAATGCGCCGCGTGCAGCGGCACCCGGTCGTAGCCCACCTCCGTGCCACCCTCCAGGGCGATGTCGCTGACCAGGCCCTTCGTCGTCGGCACCAGATGGCGGACCACCGGCAGCGCGTGCGCCGCGAGGCCGTGCACCTTGTTGGCGGGATTGACGAGCACCAGACCGCTCACCGCGTCCCCGTGCTTCGCGGCCAGCCGCAGCGCCAGCGCACCGCCCATCGAGAGCCCGAAGACGAACACCCGCGCGCAGCGCTCCAGCAGCCCGCGGAGCTCCCGGTCCACCTCCGCGTACCAGTCCTGCCAGCCGGTCACCTGCATGTCCTGCCAGCGCGTGCCGTGCCCGGGGAGCAGCGGCAGCGACACCGTGAGACCGCGCTCGGCCAGATATTCGGCCCAGGGGCGCAGCGACTGCGGGGAACCGGTGAATCCGTGACAGAGGAGGACGCCGACCTCTCCGCCCTCGTGGCGGAACGGCTCGGCTCCGGGAAGGACCGGCACCGGGGTCTCCTGTTCATGAGGCTCGCGGGGGAGCGAGCGGGGAGTCGAAGGGGGGTTCGGAAAGATGTACGGGATGCGCGAGGATTACTTCACCGTACGCGACCGGGCCGACACCGACCAGGGCCGTCGCGGCCCGGGCCGCGGACACCCGCCCGTGCCAGGCGGGAGGAAGCGGGACACGGCGGGTTAAGGTCTGTCGGACAGCACACAGGAGGCATCCGAGTTGATCTACGGCGCTATGAAGTTCTCCATCGGCGGGTCGCTGAAGCTCGCCTTCAGGCCGTGGGTGGAGGGCCTGGAGAACATCCCCGCGCGCGGGCCCGCGATCCTCGCCAGCAATCATCTGTCGTTCTCCGACTCCTTCTTCCTGCCGGCCGTCCTGGACCGGAAGGTGACCTTCATCGCGAAGGCCGAGTACTTCACGGCCCCCGGCGTGAAGGGCAAGCTCACCGCCGCGTTCTTCAAGGGCGTCGGCCAGCTCCCCGTCGACCGCTCCGGCGCGCGCGGCGCCGGTGAGGCGGCGATCCGGGCGGGCATCCAGGTCGTCGAGAGCGGCGGCCTCTTCGGCATCTACCCCGAGGGCACCCGGTCGCCCGACGGCCGGCTCTACCGGGGCAAGCCCGGCGGTCTCGCCCGCGTCGCGCTGGCCACCGGGGCGCCGGTCATCCCCGTCGCCATGATCGACACGGAGAAGATCCAGCCGCCCGGCCAGGTGATGCCCAAGCTGATGCGGCCCGGCATCCGGATCGGCAAGCCGCTCGACTTCAGCCGCTACCACGGCATGGACGGCGACCGCTTCATTCTGCGCTCGGTCACCGACGAGGTGATGTACGAGATCATGAAGCTCTCGGGCCAGGAGTACGTCGACATCTACGCGACCGCCGCCAAGCGGCAGATCGCCGACGAGGCCAAGCGCCGGTCCGAGGCCGCGAAGAAGACGGACGGCGACAGCGCCTGAGGCGGGGCGCGGCGGTCCGCCGGGGGACGGGGGAGAACAGCATGGTCAAACGCGTACGCGTGGTCCGGATGTCCGTGGAGCAGCCGCTGTGGCGCGCCCTGACGGCGTACCGCGTGCTGACGATGCTCTACGCGATCCTGCTCGCCGCCTTCGCCCGGCACGACTACGAGCGGCCCTGGATAGCGATCACCTTCCTGTCGCTGATGGCGGTCTGGACGCTCGCCACCCTGCCGAAGACGGTCGGCGCCGCCGCCTGCACCAGGCGCTTCCTGGGCGCGGACCTGGCCCTCGCCCTCATCGGGATCGTGGTCACCCCGCTCGCCGACTTCCAGGCGCAGCACGTCGACGGCCCGACCCTGCCGTCCATCTGGACCGCCGGTTCCGTGCTGGCCTTCGCGATCAAGGGCGGCTGGCGCTGGGCGGGCTTCGCCTCCAGCCTGGTCGCCGTCGCCAACCTCATCGAGCGCGGCGAGCCCAGCCGCGACACCCTGCACAACGTGATGCTGGTCTGGGTCGCCTCCATCGCCATCGGTTACGTGGTGGAGGTCGCCCGGGCCAGTGAGCGCACCCTCGCCCGCGCCCTGGAGATCGAGGCCGCCACCCGCGAACGGGAACGCCTCGCCCGGGACATCCACGACGGCGTGCTCCAGGTCCTCGCGATGGTCCAGCGGCGCGGCGCCGCGCTCGGCGGCGAGGCGGCGGAGCTCGGCCGGATGGCCGGGGAGCAGGAGGTCGCTCTGCGCACCCTGGTCTCCAGCGGCCTCGTGCCGCCCACCCGGCTCTCCGAGGACGCCTCCGAGGGCGCCGTCGTCCGGACCGTCGAGACGGACGACGACGAACCGGGCGACGGCGGCGAGACCGACCTGCGGACGCTCCTCGCCCCGCACGCCGGGTCCCGGACCAGCTTCGCGGAGCCCGGTGCCCCGGTGCTGCTGCCGTCCGCCGCGGCGGCGGAGCTGGCGGCCGCGGTCGGCGCCGCCCTGGACAATGTCCGGGTGCACGCGGGCGAGGGCGCCCAGGCGTGGATCCTGCTGGAGGACTGGCCGGACGAGGTCATCGTCACGGTCCGGGACGACGGGCCGGGCATCCCCGAGGGGCGGCTCGCGCAGGCCGAGGGGGAGGGGCGGCTCGGGGTCGCCCTGTCGATCCGGGGCCGGCTGCGCGATCTGGGCGGTACGGCAGAACTGATCTCGGTGCCCGGCCAGGGCACCGAGGTCGAATTGAAGGTTCCTAAGGTTTCACGGGGGAAGGCGGGATCGGTCCGATGAGCGCGACACACGAAGAGGGCACCGGGCAGCCGGCGATCAGAGTGATGGTGGTGGACGACCACCCGATGTGGCGCGACGCCGTGGCCCGCGACCTCGCCGAGGCCGGCTTCGACGTGGTGGCCACCGCGGGCGACGGTCCCCAGGCCGTCCGCCGGGCCGGCGCCGTCACCCCGGACGTCCTGGTCCTCGACCTCAATCTGCCCGGCATGCCAGGGGTCCAGGTCTGCAAGGAGCTCGTCGGCAGCCAGCCCGGGCTGCGGGTCCTCGTGCTCTCCGCCAGCGGCGAGCACGCCGACGTCCTGGAGGCGGTCAAGTCCGGCGCCACCGGCTACCTGATGAAGTCGGCGAGCACCCAGGAGCTGACCGAGGCCGTCCGCCGCACCGCCGCAGGCGACGCGGTCTTCACCCCGGGCCTGGCCGGTCTGGTCCTCGGCGAGTACCGCCGACTGGCCTCGGAGCCCGCACCGGCCGCGTCCGACGAGCCGAAGGCCCCGGAGCTGACCGACCGGGAGACCGAGGTGCTGCGGCTCGTGGCCAAGGGGCTCTCGTACAAGCAGATCGCGGAACGGCTCGTCATCTCGCACCGGACCGTGCAGAACCACGTCCAGAACACCCTGGGCAAGCTCCAGCTGCACAATCGCGTCGAGCTGGTGCGGTACGCCATAGAGCGCGGGCTCGACGACGCGTAAAGCCTGAGCGGCGCGGCGGAGCGCCCCGCCGTATATTCGCGATGACCGGCCGCCCAGCACGCAGACAGGGGAGACGTCGTGGAGATCCTGGCCTTCGGAGTGCAGTCCGACGAGAAGCCGCTGATCGAGAAGGCGTTCGCCGGGAAGCACGAAGTCCGCTGCCTGGACGTCTTCCTGAACCGGGACACCGCCCCCATCGCCGCGGGCTACGAGGCCATCTCCACCAGCGTCAACGCCGACCTGGGCGGCGCGGTCCTCCAGACCCTCGCGGCCGGCGGCACCCAGATGATCGCCCAGCGCTCCACCGGGTTCAACAACATCGACCTGGACGTCGCCGAGCGCCTGGCCCTCCGCGTCGCCCGGGTCTCGTACTACTCGCCGTACTCGGTCGCGGAGTTCGCCTGGACCCTGGCCATGGCGGTCAACCGCCGGGTCATCCGGGCCGCGAGCCGCACCCGCGACTTCGACTTCCGGCTCGACGGGCTCCTCGGCCGCGACATGCACGGCCGCACGGTGGGCGTCGTCGGCACCGGCAAGATCGGCGAGGCGTTCACCCGGATCGCTCACGGCTTCGGCATGAAGCTGCTGGGCTGGGACGTCGCCGAGAACCCGGCCTGCGTCGAGCTGGGCATGGCTTACGTCGACAAGGAGCGGCTGCTCGCGGAGGCCGACCTGGTCAGCCTGCACGTGCCGCTGCTCCCGGCGACCCAGCACCTCATCGACAAGGACGCCCTCGCCCTGATGAAGGACGACGCGATCCTGGTCAACTCCAGCCGGGGCGGGCTCATCGACACCTCCGCCCTGGTCGGCGAGTTGCGCGCGGGCCGCTTCCTCGGCGTCGGGCTCGATGTGTACGAGGCGGAGGCCGGGCTGTTCTTCCTGGACAAGTCCCTGGAGGGCGTGGACGACGACACCCTGGCCCGGCTCGTGACCTTCCCGAATGTCATCGTCACCTCGCACCAGGCGTACTACACGGAGGACGCGGTCGGCCAGATCATCGACGCCACCGTCGAGAACGTCGGCGACTACCTGGCCGGCCGCCACAGCGACAACGTCCTGGTCCCGGCCCGCCCCGGGACCTGAGACCCCGGGGCCCGGGGAAAGCGCCTCAGCCGCGCACCGGCAGCCCCGCCAGCAGCTCGGACACGATCGCCGCACCGCGCAGCGTCAGCACCGACTCCGGGTGGAACTGCACCGAGGCGAACCTGGCCCCGCGCAGCGCGTGCAACTCCCCGGACACCTCGTCCCGGCTCGCCTCGATGCCGTGCGCCGTGAGCTCCGCCGCCCCGGAGTCGTCGCAGCGCGCGGTGTAGCTGTTGTAGAAGCCGACCGTCTCGGGCCGCCCGAACAGGTCGATACGGGTCTGCGCCCCCTGGTACGGCACCGCCTTGCGGACGATCTCCAGGCCCAGTTCGGCCGCGATCAGCTCATGGCCCAGGCACACCCCGAGCAGCCCGTGCCGGTGGTCCCGGACCAGCTCGGCGGCCATCGCGCGAAGGAGCCGCATCTTCGGGTCGGCCGCGTCCGCCGGATTCCCCGGGCCGGGCCCGAGCACCACGGGCCCCTCGTGCGCCCGCACCGCCTCGCGCAGCCCCGGCTCGTCGTAGCGGCGCACGGTGACGTCGAGCCCCGAGGCGCGCAGCAGGTGCCCGAGCATCGCGGTGAACGTGTCCTCGCCGTCCACCACCAGGGCGTGGCCGGTGCGGTCGGCGGCGCGCTCCTGCATCCGCAGCCAGAACGGGGCGAGCCCGTCCCGCCGGGCGTCCAGGGCCTCCCGCACCCGGGGGTCGGCGGCCAGCCGGGGCCGCTCCCGCTCCGCCTCGGGGCGGGCCGGGCGGACGCCGAGGGCGGCGAGGACCCCGGCCGCCTTGGCGTGGGTCTCGGCGACCTCGCTCTCCGGGTCGGAGTGGCGGACCAGGGTGGCCCCGACCGGCACCCGCAGCGTGCCGTCCGCGTCGATGTCGGCGGTCCGGATGAGGATCGGCGAGTCCAGGGTCTGGGTGCCATCGGGCTCCCGGCGCAGCAGGGCCAGCGCGCCCGCGTAGTAGCCGCGCCCGCCGTCCTCGTACCGCTCGATGACCCGGCAGGCGTTCTGCACGGGGGAGCCGGTGACGGTCGCCGCGAACATGGTCTCCTTCAGCACCTCCCGCACATCCAGCGAGGAGCGTCCGCGCAACTCGTACTCGGTGTGCGCGAGATGGGCCATCTCCTTGAGGCGCGGACCGATCACCACGCCGCCCATGTCGCCGACCGTGCACATCATCTTCAGCTCCTCGTCGACCACCATGGAGAGCTCCTCGGTCTCCTTGCGGTCACCGAGGAAGGCGAGCAGGCTCTCGGGGGTGGGCCCCTCGGCGGGGTAGCGGTAGGTGCCGCTGATGGGGTTCATCACGACGGTCCCGCCGGACATGCGTACATGCACCTCGGGGCTGGCACCCACCAGCACGCGATCCCCGGTGTGCACGACGAACGTCCAGTACGCGCCCCGCTCGCCCGCCAGTAGCCGCCGGAACAGGGCCAGCGCGTCCGCCCGGCCGAAGCCGTCGATCCGGCCCCGGAACGTCCGCCGGATCACGAAGTTCGCGCCCTCGCCCCGGCCGATCTCGTCCTCGATCACCCGCCGCACGGTGGAGGCGTACTCCTCGTCGCTGACGTCGAACTCCCCGTCTTCCACGCGGACTTCGTGGCGGGGGAGCGCGTCCAGCGCCTCGTCCAGGGACAGCGTGTACGTCTCGTCCGCGACCAGGACCGACAGCGGTGTGCCGTCGTCGCGTACGTCGAAGCCGCGTTCCGCGATCTGCCGGAACGGCACCAGCGCCAGCGACGGGCGGTCGCCCACGGGGATGTCGGCGAGGCGGTCCGCCTCGTGCACCCGGCCGATCAGCACCTCGACGGTGTCGTGGTCGTGGCCGGGGGTGCGGCGGCGCAGCAGGGCGAAGGGCGGGCAGTCGTCGCGCAGGAGTCGGTCGAAGCTCATGGGTCGGTTCCTTCCAGGGAATCAGCTGGGAGGAACGGCCCGTGGACACGGAAAAGGCCGCCCCTCGGGCGGCCTCTGCGTCAGTGTGTACGCGCGATCAGTGGGCCGCCGGATGAGCGGTCCACCACCAGTTACGGGTCGAGTGCGCGAACATGCCCCGTACCCTAACCCACGCCTGACGACGGCGGGGCCCTTTCCCACCCGGCCGGATGGGAAAGGGCCCCGCGCGCGCAGGACCTGCCGTCGCCTAGAACAGCATGTCGTAGATCTGCCAGCCGTCCCCGACCTGCGACTTCGTCGCGAACGGGGCCGTCACGTTTCCGGTGGAGCGGTAGAACCAGAAATCCCCGGCCGAGTCCACGCCGACCAGGTCGCCCCGGCCGTCACGGTCCAGGTCGCTCGGGCCGAGCAGCAGCTTGTACTTGCCCCAGCCCGTACCGATCTTGACCCGCTTGTCGTACGGGGCGGAGGCCGAGCCGGTGCCCGTGTAGATCCACAGCGTCCCGGACTTGTCCCGGGCCACGAAGTCCGCCTTGCCGTCGCCGTTGAGGTCGCCGGTGGAGACGATCTGGTCGTAGATCTGCCAGCCGTACCCGATCTTCGCCTTGGGGGCGAAGGGCTTCTCCGGGGTGCCGGTCCCCTTGTAGAAGTAGATGTCCCCGGCGGCGTTGCGGGCGATCATGTCGGCCTTGCCGTCGGCGTCGAGGTCGCGCATGCCGTTGAGGGTGGAGTACTGGTTCCAGCCGCTGCCGACCTTGAGCCGGGCCATGTACGGCTTGTCCGGGTTCCCGCTGCCCCGGTAGTACCAGAGGACGCCGTCCTTGTCGCGGGCCACGAAGTCGCCCGTACCGTCCGCGCGCAGCGCGGTCATGGCGGTCATCGCGGTGTAGCTGCCCCAGCCGTAGCCCGCCTGGTAGCGGCGGTAGTACGGGGAGGAGGCGCTGCCGGTGCCCTGGTACTGCCAGATCCGGCCTGCGCTGTCGCGGCCGATCATGTTGTAGCGGTCGGTGGCGGAGGCGGGGGCGGTGCTTGCCGCCTCCTGGACGTCACTGGCCTTCACCCAGGCGATGCGGTGGTTGTAGCGGATCGGGGTGTAGACCGTGGTGCCCACGACCCGGATCTGCGAGGAGCCGAAGTAGTCGTCGCCCTGGACGTCCGCCCCGGCGCGTACGTACGCCTGGCCGGCGGGCAGCTTGTACTTCGAGAGGTAGTCCGGGTTGTCCGTCGGAGCCTCGGCGCCCGTGCCCTCGTACGCCGAAGCCTCGGGGAAGGAACGGCCGTACAGCCGGGCCGTGGCCCCGCTCTTCAGCTTGATCACGGCCGGGGCCGGACCGTCGACGCGCGAGGTGAACTGGCCGCCGGGGTTGTAGAACCACGCCTTCTGCCCGCCGTACCAGATGGCGGTCCAGTCGCCCTTCGCCTCGGCGACGACGTACTTGCCGCCGGCGACGACCTTGTTGCCCCAGTTCGGGCCGTCGGTGGCCTTCACATTCGGCATGTACGGGTCGACGATCTTCGACGCGGAGGTGGACGCCGAGGTGTACAGGTAGCCGAAGTTCGCCGGCTGCTTGGCGACCGTGCTGCCGCCGTACGTCAGTTCCGGCTGGTTGGCCGTGGTGAACGGCGGAACGACCCGGACCACCTGGCCGGCCTTGACCGGACCGCCCGCACCCTCGGCACCGGTCGGGGCGCCCATCAGCGCCATGTAGTGGTTCCAGTCCCAGAACGGACCCGCGTCCCAGTGCATGTCGGCGACGTCGCCGTCCAGCAGACCGGGCACCTCGTCATGGCCGATGATGTGCTCACGGTCCAGCGGGATGCCGTACTTGCCGGCCAGGAACTTCACCAGGGCGGCGGAGGACTCGTACTGCGGCTCCGTGTACCACTTGCCCGCCTTGATCGCGTAGCCCTCGTGCTCCACGCCGATCGAGTGCATGTTGAGCGACCAGTTGCCCGCGTGCCACGCCAGGTTCTTGTTCTCGACCATCTGGGTGACCAGACCGTCCGAGGCGCGGATCACGTAGTGGGCGCTGGCACCCTGCGACGGGTCCCGGAACGTGTCCAGCGCGGCCTGGTAGCCGCCCTCGGTGTCGTGGATGACGATCTGGCGGATGTCGTACCCGCCGGCCGGCCGGTTGGCCAGGCTGTAATTGCGGGTGCCGCTCTTCGGGTCCTCGGCCGGGACGAAGTTGCAGTTCAGGCCGGAGGGGCACTCGGGCGTCGGCGTCGCGGCCGTGCTCGCGGGCGTCGCGGCGAGCGAGAGCTTCGACGGCTTGACCGGGGCGACGGACGGGTCGGCGGGGAGAGTGACCTGCTGGCCGTCCGCAGTGACCTCGCGCTCACCGGTCCTGACCGACTCGAAGACCCGCTTGGCGAAGAGGTCGGCACCCTTCGTGTCCGGGGCCTGGCTGTACCTGGCCACGGCCGCGTACCAGCGGCCCGGCTCCTTCGGCAGCGACCCGGTCGCGTCCCGCTGGTACTCGGCCAGCAGCGCGGCGCCCGCGCGGATGGACTGCTCCGTGCTGTCCTTCACCGTCTCCGTGCCGGTGTCGATCAGCTTCGCGGCCTCGTCCAGCGTGTGCAGCCGGGGGTCGCTGGTGTCGACGGTCTCCTTCGGGAGCGAGCGCTTCGCCTTCTCGGCGTCGAACTTCTTCTCGATCTCGGGGCTGCCGCTCAGGTTGACGTGCGCGAGGCCGTCCTCGTCACCGGGCCGGGCGACATCCTGCGGGGTCACCCGCGTGAGCCCCATGACGTTGTACGCGCCGCTCGTGCTCGGCTCCCCGTCATGGCTCTCCCACCGCGTCTGCCGGTACGAGACCGCCATCAGCACGCTCTGCGGTACGTCGAACTCACGGGCCGCGTCCTCGAACTGGGCCTGGAGCACGGCGGACGGCGAGGCGGCCTTGGTGTTCCCCGGGTCCGGGTCCTGCGAGGCCATGGCCAGGGTGCCGATCGTCGCGGTCGCGACCACGGCGGCGCCGGCCCCGATCAGCAGCCGTCTCTTCTTGAGGTCCCTACGGTGATTCCGCTTCAAGTCCCCACCCTCGATGTTTACTTGTCCAACGTTGTGCAACGCTGAAAGTCGCGAGGCTAGCAGGCCGCCGGAACCGCTCCCACACCGACCGTGGCGAGACGTCCGTCTCAGTGACTGGGCAACCGGGAAGGGGAGCGCGCGCGACCCCGTAATGTGGACGCCGTGACCGTGAACGCCAATACCTCCGTCGCCGGTGGCAACACCTGGCGAGACCTTCCCGCGGCGCAGCAGCCCGAGTACCCCGACTCCGAGGCCCTGCGCGATGCACTCGCGGACCTCGCGTCGTATCCCCCGCTCGTCTTCGCGGGCGAGTGCGACCAGCTGCGTGCCCGTATGGGAGCCGTCGCCAAGGGCGAGGCGTTCCTCTTGCAGGGCGGAGACTGCGCCGAGGCATTCGACGCCGTGTCGGCCGAGCACATCCGCGCCAAGCTGAAGACGCTGCTCCAGATGAGCGCCGTCCTCACCTACGCCGCCTCCGTGCCCGTCGTCAAGGTCGGCCGGATCGCCGGCCAGTACTCCAAGCCGCGCTCCAAGCCGACCGAGACCCGCGACGGCGTGACCCTGCCGACCTACCGCGGCGACTCCGTCAACGGCTTCGCCTTCACCGAGGCCGACCGCGTCCCCGACCCCGAGCGCCTGAAGCGGATGTACCACGCGTCCGCCTCCACGCTGAACCTCGTGCGCGCCTTCACCACCGGCGGTTACGCCGACCTGCGCCAGGTGCACGCGTGGAACCAGGACTTCGTGAAGTCGTCCCCGTCCGGCCAGCGCTACGAGGCCCTGGCCCGCGAGATCGACAACGCGCTGAACTTCATGAAGGCGTGCGGCACCGACCCCGCCGAGTTCAAGGCCGTCGAGTTCTACGCCTCGCACGAGGCCCTGCTCCTCGACTACGAGACCGCGCTGACCCGCACCGACTCGCGCACCGGCCACCTGTACGACACCTCGGGCCACATGGTGTGGATCGGTGAGCGCACCCGCCAGATGGACGGGGCGCACATCGAGTTCGCCTCCAAGGTCCGCAACCCGATCGGGATCAAGCTCGGCCCCACGACCACCGTCGACGAGGCCCTCGGCTACATCGAGCGCCTCGACCCCGAGCGCGAGCCCGGCCGGCTGACGTTCATCGTCCGCATGGGCGCCGACAAGGTCCGCGACAAGCTGCCCGAGCTGGTCGAGAAGGTCACCGCCTCCGGCGCCACCGTCGCCTGGGTGACCGACCCGATGCACGGCAACACCTTCGAGGCGGCCTCCGGCCACAAGACGCGTCGCTTCGATGACGTCCTGGACGAGGTCAAGGGCTTCTTCGAGGTGCACAAGGGCCTCGGCACGCACCCCGGCGGCATCCACGTCGAGCTGACCGGCGACGACGTCACCGAGTGCGTCGGCGGTGGCCACGAGATCTTCGTGGACGACCTCCACCAGCGTTACGAGACGGCCTGCGACCCCCGGCTCAACCGCAGCCAGTCGCTCGACCTGGCCTTCCTCGTCGCCGAGATGTACCGCGACCAGTAAGGGCCGCGGCAGGCGGCACCGTACGACTGTGGGGCACGGATCGATGTGATCCGTGCCCCACGGGCGTTCCCGGGCTTTTGCCGCCCGCGCGCGGCGGGTAAGGTTAGGTTAGCCTCACCGATTATCGGGGCGGCGCCCACGACCCGTCCCCGCCCGGGAGGTGAACCGCATGTACGTCTGCTCGTGCTTCGGCGTTACGGAGCAGCAGGTCAGGGAGCATGCGGCAGCCGGGGCCTGCACCCCCCGCCAGATCGCCTCCGCCTCCAAGGCCGGTACGGACTGCGGCGGCTGTGTCCGCACCATCCAGGCGATGCTCGGCCGGGGCGCCTGCCCGCGCCGCGAGCTCCTGGACAGCAGGCAGGCGCCCGCCACCGCCACCGCTCCGGTGGAAGGGCTCCCCGAGGCCGCCTGAGCGCGGTCAGCTCTCCGGCTGCTCGATGAGCTGCGCGATGTACAGCGGCTCGCCCAGCTTCTCGACCAGATCGAGCTGGGTGTCGAGATAGTCGATGTGGTGCTCCTCGTCCGCGAGGATCGACTCGAAGATGTTCGCCGACGTGATGTCGCCCTTGTTGCGCATCAGCTCGATCCCGCGCTTGAGGCGGTCGATCGCCTCGACCTCGACCTGCCGGTCGGCCTGGAACATCTCGGTGACCGTCTGGCCGACCCGTACATGGAACAGCCGCTGGTAGTTCGGCAGACCGTCGAGGAAGAGAATGCGGTCGGTCAGGATCTCCGCGTGCTTCATCTCGTCGAAGGACTCGGCGCGCGTATATTTCGCCAGCTTGGTCCAGCCGAAGTTGTCCTGCATCTTCGCGTGCAGGAAGTACTGGTTGATGGCGGTCAATTCAGCGGTCAGCTGTTCATTCAGGAACTCGATGACCTCGGGGTCGCCCTGCATCGCAGAGGCTCCTTCCAACGGTGAACCGGGCACGTTGGCGGCATCCTCGCACCGGACCCGGTGACCGTCCAGTAAGTGCACGCTTAGTACGAGTTGCCCGAATGGGCTCCGCCCTGGTCACGACCACCCTCGCCTGTCTGTCACCATGGAGTCATGGGTCAGCCGGAAAGCCGGGAACACCGCGCGTCAGAGCAGTCCGAGCTTCCGCCGGGCCAGCGGCTGCAGCGTGGGTGGCCGGTGACCCACTACGGGCCCGTCCCCAAGTTCAAACCGGAACGCTGGGAATTCCGCGTCTTCGGCGCGACCGCCGACGGTGAGAAGCACTGCTGGAACCACGAGGAATTCTCGGCGCTGCCGTTCTCCTCGGTCGTCGCCGATCTCCACTGCGTCACCAAATTCAGCATGCTGGGCGCCGAGTGGGGCGGTGTGCTCGCCCGCGACGTGGCCGCCCTCGCGCCGCCCGCCCCTCAGGTCACCCATGTGATGGTCTGGGCCGAATACGGCTTCAGCTCCAACCTCCGGCTGGACGACTTCCTCTCCGACCGGACCCTGTTCGCCACCCACAAGGGCGGCGAACTGCTCACCGCCGAACACGGCTTCCCGCTCCGGCTCGTCGTCCCCCATCTGTACGCGTGGAAGGGCCCCAAGTGGGTCCGGGGCGTCGAGTACATGACCGCCGACCGCCGCGGCTTCTGGGAGGAGCGCGGCTACCACAACATCGGCGACCCCTGGCAGGAGCAGCGCTACTCCTACCAGGAGGAGCCCGGGGACGGCCCCGAGCTCTGAACCGGCGTCCGGATCCGGATCAGCCGCCGTCGCGCAGCGCCTGGAGCCGGGCCACGTCCGCCGCGTGGCCCTCCTTGCCGCCCGGCGTCTCGATGACCAGCGGCACGCCCTCGGTGGCCGGGTGCGCGAACAGCTCGCGGAAGGGCTCCTCGCCGATGTGGCCCGAGCCGATGTTCTCGTGCCGGTCTTTGTGGGCACCCGAGACGTCCTTGGAGTCATTGGCGTGGATGAGCTTCAGC
Organism: Streptomyces sp. NPDC097595; assembly: GCF_044761525.1. NCBI lineage: Bacteria > Bacillati > Actinomycetota > Actinomycetes > Kitasatosporales > Streptomycetaceae > Streptomyces > Streptomyces sp. NPDC097595. The sequence continues at coordinate 274,982 of NZ_JBIWCN010000006.1, forward strand.
CGGCCCTCGCCGACCGTCTCCACCAGCAGGTCCAGCGTCTCCTTCATCCCGCCGGGACCGGCCAGGTCGTGCCCCGCCGCGAAGATGTGGCAGGTGTCGAGGCAGATCCCGAGCTTCGGATGGGCGTCCAGCGCCTCGAAGTACGGGCCGAAGTCCCAGGTCCGTGAGCAGAGCGAGGAGCCCTGCCCGGCGGTGGACTCCAGCAGCAGGAACGGGTCGTCGTCGTGCGTCAGCTCGTCCAGCAGCGGCCGCATGTGCGTGCGCACCTGGGCCAGTGCCTCCTCGCGGGGCCGCCCGCCGGTCGCCGACCCCGTGTGCACCACGACGCCCAGCGCCCCGATCTCCCGGGCCCGGCGCAGCGAGTGGCGCAGCGACTCCACGGACCGCTCCACCGTCGCCGGGGTGTGCGAGCCGAAGTTGATCAGATACGGGGCGTGCACGTACGCCGGTATCGACTCGGCGGCGCACTGCTCGCGGAACAGCTCGTCCTGCGCCGGGTTGCCGGCCGGGGTGGCCCAGCCGCGCGGGTTGGCGACGAAGACCTGGACGGCCTCGGCGCCCATCTCGCGGGCGTAGGGGAGGCCGACCTTGGCGAGGCCGCCGGCCACCGGTACATGGCCGCCGACTGGGTTGCGCATACGGATCTCTACAGTCCCTTGGTCTTGATGGTGATGGTGCTGCCCTCGGGGGCCCGGTCGCCGCCGTCCACGGACTGGCTGGAGACCTTGTCGCTGAAGGAGAGGAAGCCGCGGTCGACCTTGACCTCGAAGCCCGCGGCCTTCAGCTCGTCCTCGGCGTCGTCCACGTCCTTGCCGACCACATCCGGCACGTCGATCATGCGCGGCCCGGCGGAGACCGTCAGCGTCACGGTGTCGCCCTCGGCCGCCTCGTCGCCCTCCTCCGGTGACTGCGCGGCGACGTCGCCCTCGTCCTCCGGCGAGTGCACCCGGCCGGGCTTCACCTTCACCTTCAGGCCCTCGTCGGCCAGCGTGCCGGTGGCGTCGTCGACGGAGAGCCCGGTGACATCGGGGACGTCGACGCGGCTGCCCTTGGAGACGACGATCGCGACCGCCGAGTCCGGGTGGCGCTCGGTGCCCGCCTCGGGGTCCGTGCGCACCACCTCGCCGGCCGCCACGTCGTCGTCGAACTCCTTGGTGACGAGGCCCGGGAGCAGGCCCGCCTTCGTCAGCCGCTGCTTGGCTTCGGCGAGCCGGTCGCCCGCGACATCGGGCACCTGGATGATCTCGGGGCCGCGCGAGACGACGAGCGAGACCGAGCCGTTGCCCCTGATCCGGGCGCCGGACTCGGGGTCGCTGCTGATCACCTTGCCCCGGTCGACGGTGTCGCTGAAGGCCCGCTTCACGCCCTTCAGCTCCAGGCCCGCGTCGGAGAGCCGCTTCCCGGCCGCCTTCTCGGTCTGGCCCAGCAGCGAGGGGACCTTCGTGAACTGCCCGGAGTTGATGTACCAGACGCCGCCGCCGACGCCCAGGACGACGAGCACCGCCAGGACCGCCGCGAGCAGCCCGCGCCGGGGGCTGCCGAGCGGCCCCCTCCGGCGCGGCGGGCGCGGATGCTGCGGGGGCGCGGGCGGGGGCATCTCCAGCCGGCTGGTGTGGTGGGCGGTGCCCAGGTCCTGCGGCAGCACCCGGGGGATCACCGTCGTCCGCGCGTCGGACCCCGCCGCCGCACCGCCCGGGGCGGGCTCCGGCCGGGCCTGCGGCGGTACGGCGTCGAGCTGCGCGTCCGTGAGGGCGGCGCGCGCCCGGCGGGCCACGGCAAGGAGCGCCACCGCGTCGAACGGGCGGGCCTCCGGGTCCCGGGCGGTCGCGCCCGCCACCAGCGCGTCCAGCTCGGGCGCCAGACCGGGGACCACGGCGGACGGGGGCGGCACGTCCTCGTGCAGATGCTGGTAGATGACCTGGGCGGGGGACTCCCCGTCACGCGGCTTGGCGCCGGTCAGCATCTCGTACAGCACGACCCCGCAGGCGTACACATCGGCGCGGGTGTCCGCCGTGCCGTGCTCGATCTGCTCCGGGGCCAGGTACGAGACGGTGCCGAGGATCGTCCCGGTGGTGTTCGTCACCGAGCCCACGGCCCGGACCAGGCCGAAGTCGGCGACCTTGACCCGGCCGTCGTCCCCGATCAGCACGTTCTCCGGCTTCATGTCGCGGTGCACGAAGCCCGCGCGGTGCGCCGCGCCGAGGGCGGCGAGGACCGATTCCAGGATGTCCAGCGCGGCCCGGGGCGCGAGCGCGCCGCGCTCGCTCAGCACATCGCGCAGCGTGCAGCCGGCGACGTACTCCATGGCGAGGTAGACGTACTGCCCCTGGGCGCCCTGGTCGAAGACCCCGACCACATTGGGGTGGGCGAGATGCGCCACGGACTTGGCCTCGCGGATGAAGCGCTCGACGAATGAGGCGTCGGTCGCCAGCGCCGGGTGCATCACCTTGAGGGCGAGCACCCGGTCGAGCCGCATGTCCATGGCCCGGTAGACCGTGGCCATGCCGCCCACGGCGATGCGGGCATCGACGCGGTAGCGGCCGTCGAGCAGCTGCCCGACGAGGGGGTCCTGGAGGGTCGTATCCACCATGCGAGTCTACGAGCCGCCGCGGACAGGCCCGCCGCGGTGGAGCGAACCCGGGGCAGTACTGCAGCCGAGCCGTGACAGGCGCGGGTCAGAATGCCGGCCGCTCCGGATCGAGCACCGCCCGCCCGGCCGTCGGCGAGGACGCCTCCGCGAAGTGGCGGCGCGGGATGCGCCCGGCCCGGTACGCGAGCCGTCCGCCCTCCACCGCGTGCCGCATCGCGGCGGCCATCAGCTCCGGCTCCTGGGCCCGGGTCACCGCTGAGGCGAGCATCACAGCGGAGCACCCCAGCTCCATCGCGAGCGCCGCGTCCGAGGCGGTCCCGGCGCCGGCGTCCAGGATCACCGGGACCCCGGCCCGCTCGGTGATCAGCTGGAAGTTGTGCGGGTTGCGGATGCCCAGGCCCGAGCCGATGGGGGAGCCGAGCGGCATGACCGCCGCGCACCCCACGTCCTCCAGCTTCCGGGCCAGGACCGGGTCGTCGTTGGTGTACGGCAGCACGGTGAAGCCGTCGTCCACCAGGATCTCGGCGGCGTCCAGCAGCTCGACCGGGTCGGGCAGCAGCGTCCGCTCGTCGGCCACCACCTCCAGCTTCACCCAGTCCGTGCCCAGCGCCTCCCGGGCCAGCCGGGCGGTGAGCACGGCCTCCCCGGCGGTGTAGCAGCCGGCGGTGTTCGGCAGCACCCGGATGGACAGCTTCCGCAGCACGGAGAGCACCGAGCCCTGCACGGTCGGGTCGAGGCGGCGCATCGCGACGGTGGTCAGCTCGGTGCCGGACGCGATCAGCGACCGCTCCAGCACGTCGAGGCTGGGCGCCCCGCCGGTGCCCATGATCAGCCGCGAGGTGAACTCGCTGCCGCCGAGGGTGAACAGGTCGTCGGACATCGTCAGCCTCCCTGGACCGCGGTCAGGACCTCGACCCGGTCGCCGTCGGCGAGCGCGGCGGCGGGCCACTGGCCGCGCGGCACCACGGTCTCGTTGAGCGCGGCGGCCACCCCCGCCGTCGCGTCGGTCAGCGTCGCGACGAGGGCCTCCAGGGTGGTGCCCGGCGCGACGGCGGCCGGGGCGCCGTTCACGGACACGGTGAGCGGGGTGGGCTCGGTCATGCGGGCTGCTCCTGGGGTGCGGGGACCGGGGCGAACCGGCCGGGGGAGAAGGGGCGGGCCGCCTCGGGCAGCTCGCCGTCGGCCAGCAGCGACGCCATGGCGTCCCCGGTGACAGGGGTGAGCAGCACGCCGTTGCGGCCGTGGCCGGTGGCGAGGTGGAGGCCGGGCAGCGCGGTGCGGCCGAGCAGCGGGGCGTTGTCGGGGGAGGCGGGGCGCAGACCGGCGCGGGTCTCGGTGAGCGGCAGCTCGGTGATGCCGGGCACCAGCTCGTGGGCGTCGCGCAGCAGCTCGTAGACGCCGCCCGCCGTGACGGTGGTGTCCCAGCCCATCTCCTCGGTGGTGGCGCCGACGACCAGCTCGCCGTTCTCGCGCGGTACGAGATAGACGTGGCTGCCCCGGACCACCGCGCGCACGGTGCGCGAGAGGAAGGGGGCGTACGCCGGGGGCACGGTGAGGCGCAGCACCTGGCCCTTGACCGGGCGCACCGGCGGCAGGACGTGGGCGGGGACCCCGGCGAGCCGGCCGCTGAGGCTGCCCCCGGCGAGCACGACCTGGCCGGCGGCCACCTCCGTACCGTCGTCGAGCACGGCGCCCACGGCCCGGTCCGCGACCACGGAGAGGCGGTCGGCACGGCGGCGGTGGAAGACCACTCCGGCCCGTTCGCAGGCGGTGAGCAGCGCGGCGGCGAGGCGGCGCGGATCGACCTGGTGGTCGCCGTCCACCCGGAGGCCGCCGCGCACGCCCGGGGCGAGCATCGGTTCCAGGCGGCGGCACTCGCGCCCGGTCAGCCACTCCGAGTCCAGGCCCGAGCGGCGTTGCAGCTCGTGGAGTTCGCGCAGGTGGGCGCGGTCGTCGGCGTCGAGCGCGACGGCCAGGGTGCCGCAGGCCCGGAAGCCGATGTCCTGCCCGCTCGCCTCCTCCAGCTCGGCCGTGAACTCCGGATAGTCCCGGGCGGAGGCGAGGTTGAGCGCGAGCAGCGTCTCCTCGCCGTAGTGCAGCTCGGTGACGGCGGCCAGCATTCCGGCCGCGACCCGGGCCGCTCCGCCGCCCGGCTCGGGGTCGGCGAGCGCGACGGCCAGACCGCGCCGCGCGGCCCGCCAGGCGGTCACCAGGCCGATGATGCCGCCCCCGATGACGAGGACGTCGGACCCTTCGGTGGGATGGGTGCGCATTGGCGTCCAGCCCCTCCCTTCGCCGGCATGACCCGGATCAGGTTCGTACGGTCGGAGGCCGCCCAGCCTCCCTCTCAGCCCGGTGCGTCCGGGCTCCCGCGTGTCTTACGGTGGCCACCCTAAACCCCGCCCGGCGGACCGGGTAGGGAGGGCCGGGGGAGGGGGCGCCCTTTCCTGATGGCTCGTCAGCTACGTAAGGTGGACAGGTGAGCGAGCAGCAGCGGGCAGAGCGGACGGAACGCCGGGTCGTCGTCGCGGGCGCGGGCATGGCGGGCGTGCAGACCGCCGTCGCCCTGCGGGAACAGGGCTTCACCGGCCCCGTCACCCTGATCGGCGCCGAACCGCACCAGCCCTACGACCGGCCCCCGCTGTCCAAGGCGGTGCTGCTGGGCAAGGCCGAGGAGTCCGCCTTCGACATCGACTTCGAGGGGCTGGACATCGCCCTGCGCCTGGGCTGCGAGGTCACCGGGGTCCGCGCCGGCGCCCACGAACTCGACACCTCCGAGGGCCCGGTCCCCTACGACGTCCTGGTCCTCGCCACCGGCGCCGAACCCGTCGCCCTGCCCGGCTCCGACGGCGTCCCCGGCGTCCATCTGCTGCGCACCCTCGACGACGCGGCCCGGCTGCGGCCCGTCCTGGAGGCCGGGCACCCCGTCGTGGTCGTCGGCGCCGGCTGGATCGGCGCCGAGTTCGCCACCGCCGCCCGCGCCGCCGGCTGCGAGGTCACCGTCGTGGAGGCCGCCGACCGCCCCCTGGCCGGAGCGCTGCCCGCCCAGGTCGCCGCCCCGATGGCCGCCTGGTACGAAGAGAGCGGCGCCCGGCTCCTCACCGGCGCCCGGGTCGCCCGCGTCGAGCCCGGCACGGTGGTCCTCGCCGACGGGCGGACCCTCCCGGCCGGCGCGGTCGTCGTCGGCATCGGCGCCCGCCCCGCCACCGGCTGGCTCGCCGGCTCCGGCATCGCCCTCGGGCCCGAGGGCTCGGTGACCGCCGACGCGGCGCTGCGCACCTCGCTCCCCGATGTGTACGCGGTCGGCGACTGCGCCTCCTTCCCCTCGGCCCGCTACGGCACCCGCCTGGTCGTCCACCACTGGGACAACGCCCTCCAGGGGCCCAGGACCGCCGCCGCCCACATCGCGGCGGAGGACGCCGACATCCCGCCGTACGACCCCGTGCCCTACTTCTGGTCCGAGCAGTTCGGCCGCTTCGTGCAGTACGCCGGGCACCACGCGGACGCGGACACCCTGCTGTGGCGCGGCGACCCGGCCGGGCCCGCCTGGTCGGTGTGCTGGCTGCGCGACGGCGCCCTGGTCGCGGTGCTCGCGGTGAGCCGCCCGCGCGACCTGGCGCAGGGGCGCCGGCTCATCGAGGCGGGTGCCCTGCTCGACGCGGACCGGGCCGGGGACCCCTCCGTACCGCTGAAGTCGGCGACGCTCGGGCCGTCCACGCGTCCCTGAAGAGCCGAGTCCGGGTTTCGGCTGTCAGTCCGGGATGGCAGGCTTGTCCCGTGACCGAGATTGACGCAAAGACCGATGCACTCGTCCCTGCCTGGCTCTACCTGCCCGACATCGCGGAAATGCTCGATGTCGAGGTGACGCGTGTGCGGCAGCTGGTCAAGGAGGGCCAGCTCATCGCCGTACGCCGTGGGGAGAACCGGGCACTTCAGGTGCCCGCCGCCTTCATCGACGGCGACAAGGTGGTCAAGGGCCTCTCCGGGACCCTGACCCTCCTGAAGGACGACGGCTACTCCGACGAGGAGATGCTCGAATGGCTCTTCACCCCCGACCCGTCCCTGCCGGGCACGCCCGCGCAGGCACTGAGTGAGAATCGCGGCACGGAGGTGAAGCGCCGCGCCCAGGCGCTCGCCGTCTGACCGCACCGGGAAGCGGGCCGCACCGCGCGAGCGGGCGGCCCGCTTCCCCGCGCCGCACCACCGATCCGCCGCCACCGTCCCCGGGGGGAACCGCACCATGTCCACGCCTCGCACCCAGCTGTCCGACGCCCGGCTCTACCTGTGCACGGACGCCCGCAGGCGCCAGGGGGACCTGCCCGACTTCCTCGACGCGGTCCTCGCCGGCGGGGTGGACATCGTCCAGCTCCGCGACAAGGGCATGGAGGCCGGCGAGGAGCTGGACCACCTCGCCGTCCTCGCGGACGCCTGCAAGCGGCACGGCAAGCTCCTCGCCGTCAACGACCGGGCGGACGTGGCCCACGCCATCGGCTCCGACGTGCTGCACCTGGGCCAGGGCGACCTGCCGGTGCCGGCGGCCCGCGCGATCATCGGCGCCGAGCCGGTCATCGGCCGCTCCACGCACGCCGAGGCGGAGGTCGACGCCGCCGTCGCTGAGCCCGGCGTGGACTACTTCTGCACCGGCCCCTGCTGGCCCACCCCCACCAAGCCCGGCCGCCACGCGCCCGGCCTGGACCTCGTCCGCTACGCCGCCTCGCTCGCCCCCGCCCGCCCCTGGTTCGCCATCGGGGGCATCGACGCGGACAACCTCGACCAGGTGCTGGACGCCGGTGCCCGGCGGGTCGTGGTCGTACGGGCCCTCACCGAGGCGTCCGACCCGGGTGCCGCCGCCGCTGAGCTGGCACGACGGGTCCGCGAGCGCGCCGGAGCCTGAGGGGGGACGGCCGCTGCCGGTGAGGCGGTCGGGGACCCGTCCGGTACGGAGCTGGGACGAATCTGTCCGAAGGATGGACAAGAATCAGTCAATTCCGGCAAATGACTCCGGTTCGGTTGGGGCCCCGCCCCGCCCTGGTTAACCTGCCCGTATGGCCCTTGGCACACCTTCCACCAGGACAGATCACGCGCGCACCGTGCGTGAGATGCTCGCGACCGGCGCGACCTCGTACTCGTTCGAGTTCTGGGCGCCCAAGACCGAGAAGGGCGAGCGCAACCTGTGGAACGCGCTGCGCCGGGTCGAGGCCGTCGCCCCGAGCTTCGTCTCGGTGACGTACGGAGCCGGCGGCTCCACCCGCGCCGGCACGGTGAAGGCCACCCAGGACATCGCCGCCGAGTCCACGCTCACCCCGGTCGCGCACCTCACGGCGGTCAACCACTCGATCGCCGAACTGCGCAACATGGTCGGCCAGTACGCGGACGCCGGCATCCGGAACATCCTCGCCGTGCGCGGAGACCCGCCGGGCGACCCGATGGGCCCCTGGGTCGAGCACCCGCAGGGCGTGAAGTACGCGGCGGACCTGGTCCGGCTGATCAAGGAGGCCGGCGACTTCTGCGTGGGCGTCGCGGCGTTCCCCGAGCGGCACCCGCGCTCCGACGACTGGGACACCGACGTCCGCCACTTCGTGGACAAGTGCCGGGCCGGCGCCGACTACGCGATCACGCAGATGTTCTTCGATCCCGAGGCGTATCTCCGGATGCGTGACCGAGTGGTCGCCGCCGGTTGCGACACGCCGATCATCCCCGAGATCATGCCGGTCACCAATGTCCGCCAGTTGGAGCGGCTCTCCCAGCTCAGCGACGCAGTGCTGCCCGACGACCTGAAAGAGCGCATCCTCGCTGCCAAGGACGACGCCGCCGCTGTACGCTCCATTGGCATCGACTTCGCAACGCGGTTCAGCGCGAAGCTGCTCTCCGAGGGCGTGCCCGGACTGCACTTCATCACGCTGAACAACTCGACTGCGACGCTCGAGATCTACGAGAATCTCGGACTGCACAAGCAGTCGTGACCGGCCGTACCCGCCACCAACCGGGGCGGTGGCCGTAGAAGGGGGCGGGCATGGGCTGGACGGTCCTCTACATCGCGTTCGGTGTCGTCGCGCTGTGGCTGCTCGGCGAGGTGCTGCTGCAGTACAAGGCGCGGCTGCGCTGGCGCCTCCTCGCCTTCACCGGCTTCCTCGGTGTGGTGATCGGCGTCCTCATGCCGTCCGTGCCCGTCATCGCCCTCGGCGCGGTCGCGTTCGCCACCGGCCAGACCTATGTCACGCTCTCGTTCCGCAAGGGCTTCTCCACCGGCTGGGCGATAGGGGGCAAGCCCGGCGAGAGCCGCCGCCGGCGCGGCGCCGCCGAACGCAAGCCCACCCTGGAGGTCTCGGACCTGGAGGTGGAGTACGAGGGCGGCGCCCCCGACGCCCCGGCCGCCCCGCCGTCCGCCCCTGCGCCCGCCGCCGTCTACGCGACCGAACCGATGCCCGAGGACACCGGCCAGTACGGCATTTACACCGACCCGGTCCCGCCCCGCCCGGCCCAGGAGCCCCAGGCCGCGCAGAGCCACGAGGCGTTCGACCCCTACGGCTACCCGGCCCAGCAGCCCCAGGGCCAGGACACCTACGCCGGAGCCGGGCAGTACGACTACGGCACCGATCAGCAGAGCTACGCCGCCTACTCCGACCCGTACATCGGCACCACCGCGAGCACCCCGCAGTACGGCACGTACGACGGCTACGGCAACTACGACGGCTACGGCGGTCAGCAGCAGTACGCCGACCCGTACGCGCAGGGCGACGGCTACGGCTCGGAGACCCCGCCCGGCGGCGTCTGGGTGCCGCAGCAGCGCGAGGGCGAGCAGTATCCCCAGGAGCCCGCCGCCCAGCCGGCCCCGTACCCGAACGGCTACGACACCGGCTACAACGAGCAGTACCGCTACTGAGGCGTCCCGGCCCCCGCCCCGCTCACCGCGAGCCGCGGAAGTCCTCCCCCTCCACCACGGTCCCCGCGACCAGCGCCCCGGACATGCCCGCGTGCGCCAGTCCACCGCCCGGATGCGACCAGCCGCCGGCCAGCAACAGCCCCGGCAGCCGGGTCCGGTTGGCGGGGTGCAGGAACGCGCCCCCGGCACCGCCCAGCGCCGGCGGTGGCACCGCACCGCCCTCGGCACCCGTGTCCGCGGCGGTCTCGGCGGGCGTCCGCACCCTCGTCCGCAGCACCCGCTCCCGCAGCCCCGGCACCGCCGCGCCCGCCGCCCCGGTCAGCGTCTCCACGAACCGGGCCCGCAGCGCCTCGTCCGTCCAGTCCACCGGGCCGTGCGGGGCCACCGTCGCCACCAGCGTCACCGCCTCGTGCTCCGCGTCGGGGCGGGTCGACGGATCGTCGGGGCGCAGCACGGTCACCGTCGGGTGCGCGGCGAGCCGGCCCCCGAACACCGCCTCGCGCTCGGCCGCCCCGTCCGCCGGGTGCACCACGGTCCGGTGCACGGCGTCCGCGGGCCGCCCGCCGCGCAGCGACAGCATCACCACGAACCGGCCGGCCCCCGCCCCGTCCGCACGCACCGTCACATCCCCGTCCGCCCACAGCTCCTGACCCGGCACCAGACCGGGCCACGGCCGGACCCCCAGCACCACATGAGCGGCCTCCGCTACCGTCCCGTCAGCCAGCTCCACGCCCGCCGCCCGGCCGTCCTTCTCCACGACCCGGGCCACCTCGGCGCCGAAGACGAACTCCACCTTCCGGGCCAGGCACCGCTCGTACACCGCCCGGGCCAGCGCCCGCATGCCGCCGCTCACGTACCAGGTGCCGAACGTCTCCTCCATGTACGGCAGGAGGGCCGCGCCCGCCGGGGCGCGCGAGGGGTCCAGGCCGTACCCGAGGGCGTATCCGTCGAGGAGGGCCGCGAGCCGGGGGTCCGCCAGCTCCCAGGCGCCGACCTCCGCCACCGTCCCGGCCCGCCGCGCCGGGCGCAGCAGCCGCCGGCGCTCCTCGGCCGGATACGGATCACGGCCCAGGACCTGCCAGTCGGGGCGCAGGGGCTCCTCCAGGAGCGGCCGCCGCGAGCGGTCCCAGGCGTCCCTGGCCCGGTCGAGGAACGCCCCCCACGTCGCTCCGGCGCCACCGCCGAGCGCGGTGTCCAGGGCGGCGACGGTCCCGGCGCGCGAGGCGTTCGGCAGGGACACGGAGGTGCCGTCCGCGAAGAGGTGCCGGCTCGCCGGATCCACCTGCGTCAGCGTGACGCGCCGCTCCAGCGGCTCCTTGCCGGTCTTCACGAACAGGTCGCGGTAGACCGCGGGAAGGTGGAGGAGCCCGGGGCCGGTGTCGAACGTGAAGCCGTCCTCCGCGTACTGCCCGAGCGAGCCGCCGTACGTCCGGGACCGCTCGTACACCGTCACCCGGTGGCCTGCCACGGCCAGCCGGGCCGCCGCCGCCATCGCGCCCATCCCGGCGCCGATCACCGCAATTCGTGCCATGCAGGCGACCTTAACGGCCGCCACCGACAGCCCCGCCGTCAGCCCCAGGGAGGGTTGGGCGAGGGGAGGACGGGCTGCTGCCCGCGGCGCTTCTCCTCGCGGCGCTGAGCCCTGCGGCGCCAGAACCGGCGGATGCGGGAGGCCAGGAAGATCACGAGGGCGAGACCCACCACCAGGAGCGTCCCGGCGAGGGTGGCGGCGATCCACGGATGGAAGATCGCGAAGGTGACGACCCCCGCGACGCCCAGGTCCTCGGCGGCGCTCAGCGCGATGTTGCTGAACGGCTCGGGGGAGGTGTTGACCGCCATCCGCGTCCCGGCCTTCACCAGATGGCTCACCAGGGCGGTCGAGCCCCCGATGGCACCGGCCGCGATCTCCGGGAGCGAACCGCTCTCGCCGGCCAGCAGCGCCGCGACCACCGCGCCCGCCACCGGCCTGACGACCGTGTGCACCGCGTCCCACGCGGTATCGACATAGGGGACCTTGTCGGCGATTGCCTCGCAGAGGAAGAGGACCGCGACGACGACGAGCACGTCGGTGCGCTGCAACGAGGCGGGCACCTCGTCGCTGACACCGGTCGCGCCGAATATGCCGAGCAGGAGGACCACCGCGTACGCGTTGATCCCGCTCGCCCAGCCGCTTGTGAACACCAGAGGGAGTACCGACACGCAGGCGATCGTAGCCAGCGGGTCCGGCCCTCCGGCAGGGCGCGGGAAACCCGGCTCTGAGTACGCGTACTCAGAGCGCGGGATGAGTAGCCGCACGGATGGGCCGTGACCTGCCGGAACGGCAGAGTGGGTGACCACGGAAGGGGCGCCGCCCCGCCACCGCCGGCACGGGGCGGCGGGGCGGGGTGGCAGCTCCCTTCCGAACGGGGGTGCGCGGCGGAGGACTTCGGGACCACGGGGGACACGGGGTCACGGGGGACGGTCCTCCGGCAGCACGGAAGGCGCCGGTCGGGCGGGCTCGGGGGACGGGCCACGCGCGACCGGCGCCTTCGTGCGTACGGGGTGTTCAGTGCCCGCTGACGCGGCCGCGCAGCAGCAGGGACAGCGCCGAGTGCACATCGTCGATCGAGCGCTCCGGCTGGAACGCCTGCCAGTCCAGCGCCGCCACCAGCACCATTCCGACGAGCGCCGCCGCCGTCAGCGGCACGTCGATCTCCTCGCTCAGCTCGCCGCGCGCCACGCCCTCCGCGATGACGCCCTCCACCACGGCGACCGCCTCCTGGCGCACCACCAGCAGCGTGGACTGCCAGGCGCGGTTGGTGCGCCAGAGCTCGGCCACGTACAGCTGGGTGAAGGCCGGATAGCGGTCGATGAAGACCAGACCGGCCCGGATCATGGCGTCCAGCGCCTCGACCCGGCTGCCGCCTCGGGCGCCGGTCGCCTCGGCCGCCGCGCGCAGCGAGGAGGTGAGGAGCCCGACGCCGTGGCGCAGCAGCTCCTCGAAGAGCTCGGTCTTGCTCTTGAAGTTGTAGTAGACCGTGCCCTTGGCGACCCCGGCCCGGTCGGCGATCTCGTCCACCGTGGTCGCCGAGAAGCCCTTCTCGGCGATGAGGGTGACGGCTGCTTCGTAGAGCCTCTGCCGGGTGGCCTGGCGGCGCGCGCTGCTACTGCTTTCCATGGACCTGATTCTCACAGGTCCCGGCACGGTCACAGGCTCAGCTCCGGATGCAGCCGCTCCAGTGTCCACATCTGCTTGCGGCGGGCCGACAGGGCGGTCAGCGCGAGCGCCCCGGCGGTGAAGGCCACGAGCACCGCGCAGCCCTGCCAGACCGGGCCGAGCCCGCCGCCCGTGATGAGCCGGCGCAGCCCCTCCACGACGTAGCTCATCGGCAGGTACGGGTGGATGGCGTTGAAGAAGCCGGGACTGGTCTGTACGGGGTAGGTGCCGCCGGCCGAGGTCAGCTGGAGCATCAGCAGTGCGAGGACGAGGATGCGCCCGGCCGCGCCGAAGCAGGCGTTCAGCCACTGCACGATCGCCGCGAAGCAGCAGGTGACCAGTGCCAGGAAGCCGAGTGTCCCGGCGGTGTGCGCCATGTCCAGGCCGGGGCCCCAGTGCAGGACGGACATCAGCGCGGCCGTCTGGAGCAGCCCGATCCCGGCCACCGGCAGCCAGCCCGCGAGGGCGATCCGCCGGGCCGGTGCCCCGGCGGCCAGGGCACGCCGGCTGAGCGGCTGGATCAGCATGTACGCCACCATCGCGCCGACCCAGAGGGAGAGCGGGATGAAGTAGGGCGCGAAGCCCGTGCCGTAGTTCGGGGCGGCGTGCAGCGACTGCGAGGCCAGCCGTACGGGGTCGGCCATGACCTCCGTACGGGCGTCGCGGTCCTTCTTCCCGTAGTCGGGGATCTTGTCGACGCCGTCGCCGAGCCCCTGGGCGAGCGTGGTGGACCCGTCCTTCAGACGGACCAGCCCCTGGTCGAGACTGGTGGCGCCCTTCTTGAGCTTGCCGACGCCCGTGTCCAGGTCGGACGAGCCGGTCTTCGCGGTGCCCAGCCCGGTGTGCAGCCGGTCCGCGCCGGTGGCGACCTTGTGCGCGCCGGTGTTCAGCGCGTTGATCTTCTTGACCGCGGCTTCCAGGTCCTCGTCCAGGTGCGGGGAGCGCGCGGCGAGTTCCTTCGCCTGTTTCTCCAGCGTGGTCAGCTGGGTGCGGAGTTTCTTCAGGTCCCCGTTCTGGTTCTTGACCAGGGCGTTCACATCGTCGGCCACGGCGGCGACGTCGTCCGCCGCCGTCACGGCCCGCTTGAGCGGCGGGCAGACGGTGGGGTCGGGGACCGGCTGCTCGGTGCAGCGGGTGCGGTGGATCGCGGTGAGGTCGTCGGCGGCGGTGTGCGCGGCGGTGGCGGCGGTGGGCGCCGCCTTCACGAGCAGGTCCAGATTGTCCCGTACGGTCTTCGACGAGTCGGCGACCAGCCGGGCGGTGTCGCCGATGGTCCTGCCGTTGTCCTTCAGGAACGGGCGCACGTCGGCGGCGACCCCGTTGACCTTGTCGGCGAGGAGCTGGGTGCCGTCGGCGACCTGGCGCGAACCGGTCTCCAGGTCGCCCGCGCCCTTGTCGAGCTTCACGATCCCGCCGGCCAGCTTGCCGCTGCCCTTCTTGGCGTCCTTCAGCCCGTCCGCGAGGTCCTTCGAGCCCTTCTTCGCCTTGCCGGTCCCGTCCCTGAGGTCGGCCGCGCCCTTGGCCGCCTTCGCCGTCTCGTCGTGCAGATCGGAGAAGCTGATGAAGATCCGGTCGAGGAACCCGCGCGAGGCGTTGGCGGACGCGGCCGTGCGGACCTCGGAGAACACCGTCCGGGATATCTGCCCGACGATGTAGTTGTTCGCGTCGTTGGTACGCACCTGGAGCGCGCCGGTCTCGGGGGAGTCACCGGCGCTGGAGGCGATGCGCGCGCTGAAGTCGGCGGGCATGCGCAGCGAGAGGTAGTACCTGCCGTCCTCGACGCCCCGGTCCGCCTCCTCGGCGCTCACCTCGTGCCAGTCGAAGGTCTTCGAGTCGAGGAGCTTGCCGGTGATCTGGTCCCCGGCAGCCAGGCGCTTGCCGTCGGCGGTGGCGCCCTTGTCGTCGTTGACCAGGGCGACCGGGATGCGGTCCAGGCGTCCGTACGGGTCCCAGAAGGACCACAGGTACAGGGCGCCGTAGAGCAGGGGGAGCAGCAGGAGTGCGGCGAGGGCGGCGCGCGGCAGCCGGCCCCTTCCGAAGCGCCTCAGCTCAAGCGCGGCCAGTCTCGGCGAACGCATCGGCCGGTTCCTCCTCGTGCGTGGTGGCGTGGGTTTCCGGGGCGGTGCCCGTGCGTACGGTGACGGCGCCCTCGGGGGCCTCGCTGCAGACGGCCAGGACGGTGGTGCCGGCGGCGGCCACGGAGCGCAGCAGTTCCCAGACCTCGGCCCGCTCGTCGTCGGACAGCTTCAGATCGGTGTCGTCCACCGCGAGCAGCCGGGGCCGGCCCATGAGCGCGAGGGCCACGGACAGCCGCAGCGCCTCGGTCCGCTCCAGGTCCCGTACGGCGGTGCGCTCGGCCTTGGGCAGCGTGGCGGGGTCGAGCCCGGCGGCTTCCAGGGCGGCGTCGATCCGGGCGCGGGCGGCGGCGGCCCGCTCACGGGGCCGGCGCAGCAGGGCGCGCGGGGAGCCGTCGTAGCGGCGCAGGAGCAGGGCCCGTTCGCGCAGGTGCTCGGCGACCGTGAACGCCGGGTCCAGCTCGCTGACCCCGGGCACCGGGCCCAGGGCCGCGAGGCGGCGGACGGCGGCGGCCCGGCGCGGCAGGGCGAGACCGGCGGTCGCGGCCTCGCCCTCGGTGGGGCGCATGCGGCCGGTGAGAGCGAGCAGAAGGCAGGTGCGGCCGGAGCCGGACGGGCCCTCGACGGCGATCAGGGCGCCGGGCTCCGCGCGGAAGCTCACGCCCCTGAAGGCCCAGCCGCGCGGCCCTTCCAGGCCCAGGTCCTCGGCGGTGACGGCCGCCCCGTGCGGACTCTCCACGCACCCCACCCCTCATTTGAACTGACTGGTCAGTTCAAAAAGTAGCCCGAACTTGCGATCGAAGCAAAAGGCCAGGTCAGGGCGGCGCAGAGGTTAATTGTCAGTGGGGGCGGTCACGATGGATACAGACGGCCACAGAGTCGTCACCGAGACAGGAGGTTCTGTCATGGCCCACTCGTCCGCAGCCGCCGCCCCGCGACGCCGCGCAGACGGCCCTGCTCCCTCACCGACCGGCCCGGCCCGCGATGTCCACCCCGTCGTCCGGCGCACCACCGCACCGCCCGCCGCCCTCGATCTCCTCACCCAGGCCCGCGCCGGCCTGGACGAGGCAGCTGTCCTCTCCGTGCCCAACGAGCGGTACGCCACCGCCCACCTCGCCGCCCTGCGCACCGCGGCCGCCGTCCTCGCCGCCCGGGCCCGCCCCGAGCCCCCGCGCCGGCGCCGGGAGCCGATCCGCAGCGCCTGGGAGATCCTTCCGGAGCTGGCACCCGAACTCGCCGAGTGGAGCGCCCTCTTCGCCTCCGGCGCCGCCCGGCGGGCCCGCGCCGAGGCGGGCATACCCGGGGCGGCCAGCCGGCGGCAG
Organism: Streptomyces sp. NPDC097595; assembly: GCF_044761525.1. Classification (NCBI taxonomy): domain Bacteria; kingdom Bacillati; phylum Actinomycetota; class Actinomycetes; order Kitasatosporales; family Streptomycetaceae; genus Streptomyces; species Streptomyces sp. NPDC097595. Next base: position 291,048 of record NZ_JBIWCN010000006.1, read on the forward strand.
GCCGACGATCTGCTGCGCGACGCCGCCATGTTCCTGCGCCTCGTGGAGCGGCTGCTCGCGCTCCATCCGGTGCTGCCGCAGCCGCGCGGGGAGCGGCCCGACGCGGGGTGACCGCGTGGGCGGCTCCAGGCAATAGGGTGGGCGGTACCTGTTACCTGCGCTGTTCACGCTCCGCCCCCGGGCGGCCCGTGCCGAGGAGTCAACTGCCGTGTCGGACCCGCTGCGCCCCCGTGCCTCCCTCCGTACCGCCGTGGTCTGGGAGGTCCTGAAGGACGCCCTCGACCGCCGGGTCAAGGCGACCGGCCGGGACGCCCTGGACGTGCTGGACACCGGCGGCGGCACGGGCAACTTCGCGGTGCCCGCCGCCCGGCTCGGCCACCGGGTCACCGTCGTCGACCCCAGCCCCAACGCGCTCTTCGCGCTGGAGCGCCGCGCCGCCGAGGCCGGGGTCGCCGACCGGGTGCACGGGGTGCAGGGCGACATCCTCGGCCTGTTCGACGTGGTCGAGCGCGGGGGCTACGACGCGGTGCTCTGCCACGGCGTCCTGGAGTACGTGGACGATCCCGCCGAGGGCGTCCGGCACGCGGTGGAGGCCCTCCGTCCGGCCGGGGCGCTGAGCCTCCTCGCCGCCGGTCTCGGCGGCGCCGTCCTGGCCCGCGCCCTGGCCGGCCACTTCAACGAGGCGCGGCACGCGCTGGGCGACCCGGAGGGCCGGTGGGGCGACGGGGACCCGATGCCCCGGCGGTACACCGCGGAGCAGCTGACCGAGCTGGTCACGGCCGCCGATGTCGAGGTGGGCGCCGTGCACGGGGTCCGGGTCTTCGCCGACCTCGTCCCCGGGGTCCTGGTGGACACCGAGCCGGGCGCGATGGAGGCCCTGCTCCGGCTGGAGGCCGCCGCCGCCGAACTGCCCGCCTTCCACTCCGTGGCCACCCAGCTGCACGTCCTCGGCACCAAGCGGGGCTGAACCCCCGGGGGGTTACCGGCGGGAGCGCGGCTGATCAGCGACGCAGCGGCAGACGGAGTACGCACCGACCGCCCCGTTCGGCGCTCCGGCCCCGTATGATCGGGGGACACCATCCGGCATGACGGATCGGAGGTTGGGGAATCAACTCAACAACCGAGCCGCCGTGGCGGCCCGGACTGGCTGTTTGGCAATGAGGGCGGGTTTCACCGGGGCGATTCCCTGCCTATCCTGGAAGGGCCGCATACCGGCCGCCCCCCGCGGCCGACGACGAGGAGGACTCCGTGCCGCTCTCGGAGCACGAGCAGCGAATGCTCGAGCAAATGGAGCGAGCGCTGTACGCCGAAGATCCCAAGTTCGCGACAGCGCTCGAGGGAAGTGGGCTGCGTACGTACACCCGGCGACGGGTCTACCAGGCGATCGCTGGCTTTCTGGTGGGTATCGCGCTCCTCATGGCCGGAATGGTCGCTCAGCAGATCTGGATCAGCGTGGTGGGCTTCCTCGTCATGCTGGGCTGCGCGGTGCTCGCGGTCACGGGATGGCGCAAGGCGCCCAAGCCGGGCGAACAGCAGTCGGTGCGCACGGGTGGCGCGGGTGACCGCAGGCAGTCCCGCCAGCGCCGGTCCGTGATGAACCGGATCGAACAGCGGTGGCAGCGCCGCCGCGACGAGCAGGGCCAGTAGACGACGAGCAGGGCCAGTAGACACAGAACGCTTCAGCTGAAGGGGCGGCCGCCAGGTGGGCGGCCGCCCCTTCACGCGTAGGAACGGGGCGCCCGCAGGCCCCGGGCCCCGAAAGACCCCACGCCGCCCGCGGCCCCCTCAGCTCTCCTGGCGGGACGGGCGGCGGGTCCACGCCGGGCGGGGTGGCAGGCGGAAGCGGGCGGACAGGGCCGCCCGGCGCCTGGACAGGGCCCAGGCCACCCGGACGGACGAGCGGGGGGCGAGGAGCGCGCGGAGGCGGACCGGGCGGCCGGCCGACAGGCCCAGACCGGTCCGTACCGCCCGCGCGTCCTCGGCGAGGCCCGACGCCGGGCGCGGCTCGGGGGCGTAGAGCACCTGCTCCACCGCTCCCGCGACCCGGTGCACCGCGTCCGCCGCCTCCGTGTCCAGCCGGCCCAGACGTACCAGCCGCTCGGCGGCCCGGCGCGGGGTCAGCGCCTCGTCCGGCGGAATGCCGTGGTCCCACGCCGTGTCGGTGACCTCCCGCCACACCGCCAGGGTCCGCGCGGTCGCGTCGGCGGGGGTGCGGCCGCCCGAGGAACCCAGGCGGCGGGCCCGCGCCCGCAGCCGCCAGAACATCGGCAGCAGGGGCAGCAACAGGACGAGCAGCACCGCGGCGGCCACGCCCAGCACGGTCCCCGTCGGCGTCCCCGGGTCCGTCGGCGCGGCGGCACCGGGCGCGGCCGACTGCCCGCACTCACCCTGCTTGCGCATCTGCGCGGGGCAGCTCTCCGACGCGGACGGCGTGGCCGCGACCGGCGCCGAGGCGTCCGCCTCCGGCCGGGCCGGGTCCGCCGTGTCACCGGTCGGCGCGTCGGGCAGGGTGTACGACGGGACGGAGCCCCGCGTCGGCGTCGGCTCGAAGCGCGTCCAGCCGATCCCCTCGAAGTACAGCTCGGGCCAGGCGTGCGCGTCGCGCAGACCCACCGAGTACGAACCGTCCGCCTGCGCGCTGCCCGGTGTGAAGCCCACCGCGACCCGGGCCGGGATGCCCAGCGTCCGGGCCATCGCCGCCATCGTGAACGAGAAGTGGACGCAGAAGCCCTGCTTGTCCTTCAGGAAACGGGCGATCGCCGCGCTGCCCGTACCGGAGTCGACCGAGGTGTCGTACCTGAACCCGCCGTCGGTGGAGAAGTAGTCCTGGAGCTTCACCGCCCGCTCGTACGAGTTGGCGGCCCCCTTCGTGACCTCGTCGGCCGTCCGCGCGACCACCTTCGGCAGCGAATCGGGCACCTGCGTGTACTCGCGCAGGAGGTCCGGCGGCACCGCGCCCGCGCGGGCGAGCTGATCGGACGTCGGCTGCACATCGAGGCTGGTCACCGTGTACTGCGCGCCGCCGGTGGTCTCCCCGTCGTCACCGACGAGGGTGCGTCCCTCCGGCTCGAAGCGCCACCGGCCGCCGACCCGCACCTCGGACGCCGGATAGGGCAGCGGCAGATACGTCTGCTTGTAGGAGGCCGACGCCGAGACGGTCGACCTGATCTCCGCGACCGCGACGGACGAGGAGAGACCGGCCGGGGTCGGCAGCCGCTTCGGCACGTCCTGGAGCCCGCGCGTCGAGGCACGCCACTCGTTCCCGTTGAACTGGTCCAGGGCCAGGATGCGCAGATAGAAGTCGCTCGGACTGCTCGCGTCGGTGCGGTACGACAGCACCTGCCGGTTCTCCGGCTGGTTCAGGTTGTCCTGGAGCGAGACCAGCGGGTTCACCGCGGAGATCGTGCCGCCCCCGCGCCCCTTGCCGCCCCCGCCGCCCGCACCGGCCAGCAGGCCGCCGTCGAGCGCCGGCAGCGCCGCGGGCACGACGAGCGCGATCCCGAGGGCCACCGCCCCGATCCGGCGCCCCGTGCGCACCGGGGCCAGCGCCCGGCCGCCGCCCGTGGTGTCGAGCCCGGCGGACGAACCCCGGGGCCGCGCGGCCCCCGCGAAGACCCGGCCCCACTGGGAGAGCCGGTCGCGCCCCTCGGCCAGCAGGAGCAGCAGATAGCCGCAGGCGGCCAGGAGGAACCACAGCCAGCCCGCGCCGCCCTCCGTCAGCCCGGCGGCCACCGAATACAGCGCCAGCAGCGGCAACCCGGCGGGCGCGGCGCTGCGGAACGTCACCGCCAGCGTGTCCACCAGAAGACCGACCAGCAGGACACCGCCCACCAGCATCAGCCGGATGCCCGGGGTCGCCGGCGCCGGGATCGCGTACCGCCCGACGTCCTCCCCGCCGACCGTCAGCAGGTCCACGAGCTGTCGCACGGCCTGCGGTCCGGGCAGCACGCCCGCCACCGCCTGCTCCCGGGCGAACGCCACGGTCAGCAGCACCACCATGACCAGCGCCTGCGCGGCGGCCGTCAGCAGCCGGGGCAACGGCACCCGGCGGCCCAGCACCCCCACCCCGCACTGCACGGCCAGCAGGAACGCCGCCTGCACGATCCAGCTCACCGGGTCCACCAGCGGCAGCATCGAACAGGACGCCATCAGCGTCGCCGCGAAGGCGGCCAGCGCCAGCCTCCCCCGACCGCTCATGTCCGCCCCCTCATGACCGACTCCCGAATCCCGCCGGACCGGCCGCGGCGCCGGAGCCGGCCACCGCACCCTGCCGGCCCGCCAGCCGCCACAGCTCGGCCAGCCGTGCGCCGGGCTCCACCGGCACCACCGTCCACCCCGACTCGCGCAGCTGCCGCAGCCGCCGCTCCGCCGCCTCCCGGCCGGCGGGCGTCTCGCCGTTCACCCAGGCGGCGCTGTCCAGGACGAAGGCCACGGCCCCGCCGCTGCGCTGCCGCATCCGGGCGGCCATACCCGTCTGCTCCTCGTCCAGATCGCCGAGGAAGGCGATCAGCAGGCCCTCGCCGCCCCCGCGCAGCACGTCGTGGGCGCGGGAGAGGCCCCCGCCGTCGGAGTGCCCGATCTCCGCGAGGGTGTCCATCATCAGCCCCGCCGCGTCCGCGGTGGCCTGCGTGGCACCGGCGAAACCGCCCTCGCCCTCGCCCGGCACCGCGTTCCCCGCGTCGGTCAGCAGCCGGACCGCGAAGCCGCGCTCCAGCATGTGCACCAGCGCGGACGCCGCCCCGGAGACGGCCCACTCGAACGCGGAGTCCGGCCCCGTCCCCCGGTAGGCGGTCCGGCGGGTGTCCAGCAGGACCGTGCACCGGGCGCGCTGCGGCTGCTCCTCGCGGCGCACCATCAGCTCCCCGTAGCGCGCGGTGGAACGCCAGTGGACCCGGCGCAGATCGTCCCCGTAGCGGTAACCGCGCGGGATCACGTCGTCGTCACCGGCCAGCGCCAGGGACCGCTGGCGACCCTCGCCGTATCCGGAGGACTCGCCGGCCAGCGGCACGGGGGGCAGCGGTTCGGTGCGGGGGACCACGACCAGGGTGTCGTAGGCGCTGAACGAGCGGGTCAGCTCGCACATGCCGAAGGGGTCGCTCAGCCGCAGTTGCAGCGGGCCGAGCGGATAGCGCCCGCGCAGGTCGGACCGGACCCGGTAGGACACCTCGCGGCGGCCGCCCGCCTCCACCCGGTCCAGCACGAAGCGGGGCCGCGGCCCGAGCACGTACGGCACCCGGTCCTGGAGCATCAGCAGCCCCGTGGGCAGCCGCGAGACGTTGTCCATGCGCAGGTGGACGCGGGCCTCGGAGCCGGCCGGGACGCGCGAGGGGGAGAGCCTGCGGGTGCCCGTGACCCGGTAGCGGGTCCGGTGGAGCACCGACACGGAGACCAGCGGCAGCACGGCGAGCAGCAGCCCGACCCGCAGCAGGTCGCCCTGGCCCAGCACATAGGCGCAGACCGCCGCCGCGATCCCGGCCGCGAGGAAGGACCGGCCACGGGTCGTCAGGCCGCTGAACGCGGCCCGCAGCCCGCCCTTCGCGTCGCCGTCCACCGCGACGGGCCCCGACGCGGCCATCACGGACGCCGCGCGCCGGGCTGCTGCGGGCCGCCGTACGCCGGGCCCGCCGGATACGCGGGAGCCTGGGGGCCGGAGCCGCCCGAGGCCGTGGGCACCGGGGTCTGCTGAAGGATCTCCAGCACCACCTGCTCGGCGGTGCGGCGGTTGAGCTGGGCCTGGGCGGTGGGCAGCAGCCGGTGGGCGAGCACCGCGACGGCCAGGGCCTGCACGTCGTCCGGCAGGCAGTAGTCGCGGCCGGCCAGCGCGGCGGACGCCTTGGCGGCGCGCAGCAGGTGCAGCGTGGCGCGCGGCGAGGCGCCGAGCCGGAGGTCGGGGTGGCCGCGGGTGGCCGAGACGAGCTGGACCGCGTATCTGCGGACGGCCTCGGCGACGTGGACCGCGCGCACCGTTTCGATCAGCTTCACGATCTCGTGCGCGTGCGCCACGGGCTGGAGGTCGTCGAGCGGCGAGAGCCCGCCGTGCACATCGAGCATCCGCAGCTCGGCCTCCGCGCTGGGATAGCCGATCGACACCCGGGCCATGAACCGGTCGCGCTGGGCCTCGGGCAGCGGATACGTGCCCTCCATCTCCACCGGGTTCTGCGTCGCCACGACCATGAAGGGGTCGGGCAGCTCGTAGGTGTGCCCGTCGATGGTGACCTGTCGCTCCTCCATCGACTCCAGCAGCGCGGACTGGGTCTTCGGGGAGGCGCGGTTGATCTCGTCGCCGATCACGACCTGCGCGAAGATCGCGCCGGGCTTGAACTCGAAGTCCCGGCGCTGCTGGTCGTATATGGACACACCGGTGATGTCCGAGGGCAGCAGGTCGGGCGTGAACTGGATGCGCCGCACCGAGCAGTCGACGGACCGGGCCAGCGCCTTGGCCAGCATGGTCTTGCCCACGCCCGGCACGTCCTCGATCAGGAGGTGCCCCTCCGCGAGCAGCACGGTCAGCGAGAGCCGCACGACCTCGGGCTTGCCCTCGATCACGGCCTCCATCGACCTGCGCACCCGATCAACGGTGGTGGTCAGATCTGTGAGGCTCGCTCGATCGTCATAGGTCGTCACCCCGGCCCTCCTCGGCCCCGCCCCACGCTCACCAGGAGCAGGGGATTCCCCAGTCACGGGCCGGCGCCCTCGTGCGGCCCGGCCCACCCCGAATTGCGGACACCGCGCCGGACGGCGTCCTGCGGGGTGTCACTCACGCATTCTTGTTGCCGTTACCGCTTCGTGTCACTCGCCTGTGGACAACAGGGGGCGATATGTCGGATTGGGTGATGATTTCGTCACCGGAACGTGGTGGTCCGGTGTCGGTCGGACCTTCGGTCAGGACCACTCGGACCTTCGGTCAGGAGGCGGGCAGGACCTCGCGCAGCTTGCCGGTGGTCACGTCGAAGACAAAACCGCGCACGTCGTCGGTGTGCTTGAGGAACGGCGAGGTGCGGGCCCGCTGCATCGACTGCCGCACATCCTGGTCGGCGTCGGTGTACGCCTCGACGGCCCAGGACGGCCGCTGCCCGACCTCGTGCTCCAGCTCCTGGCGGAAGTCCTCCGTGATCGACTCCATGCCGCAGCCCGTGTGGTGGATCAGGACGATGCTGCGGGTGCCGAGCGCCCGCTGACTGATCGCCAGCGACCGGATGACGTCGTCGGTGACCACACCGCCCGCGTTGCGGATGGTATGGCAGTCGCCCAGCGAGAGGCCGAGGGCCTTGTGCAGGTCGAGGCGGGCGTCCATGCAGGCGACCACGGCGACCTGGAGCACCGGCTTGGCGTCCATGCCGGGGTCCTTGAAGTCTGCTGCGTAACGGCCGTTCGCCTCGACCAGGCGGTCGGTGACGGTGGGGCTGGAGGCGGGGGAGTGCGCGGAAGTCGACATACTCAAGACGTTAGCCCGCACCACCCGCCCCCGGGCGAGAGGGAAGCGGACAAAAAACGTCAACAGTGCTTGTTGTGAGGTAATCCACAAGCCCGTCTCCACGAGCCCGCCTCCGGCCACCCGTGCGGGTGAACGCGCGACGGCCGACGCGCTGTCGGGTTGATTGATCGGGAATCGATCGAGTGGCAGGGTGGACTAAAGTGACGGGAAGTTACCGACACCCTGCACATTTCGAACTTTTACCCGTGTGCGCGGCGTACGTACGGCCCGGCCCTCTCCCGCTCGCCGGTCGGCTGACGCCCCTTCCCCGGCGCCGGCGGACCTCCCCTTCGCGAGCGGGCGGGGACCAGGCCGTACGTCCCGCCACCCGGGAGCTGAGCCTGAGAGGGCGCATGAGCCAGACCCGACACGTCCCGGTGATGCTCCAGCGATGCCTGGACCTGTTGGCACCGGCTCTGGAGACCCCCGGCCCGCAGCCCCCCGTGGTGGTCGACTGCACCCTCGGCCTCGGCGGCCACAGCGAGGCGCTGCTCTCCGCCTTCCCCACCGCCCGGCTGATCGCCCTCGACCGGGACAAGGAGGCCCTGCGCCTCTCCGGCGAACGGCTCGCCCCCTACGGCGACCGCGCGACCCTGGTGCACGCCGTCTACGACGAACTGCCCGAGGTGCTCGACCGGCTCGGCATCCCCAAGGTGCAGGGCATCCTGTTCGACCTCGGCGTCTCCTCGATGCAGCTGGACGAGTCCGACCGGGGCTTCGCCTACGCCCGCGACGCACCGCTCGACATGCGCATGGACCAGACGACCGGCGTGAGCGCCGCCGAGGTCCTCAACACCTACCCCCCGGGCGAACTGGTGCGCATCCTGCGCGCGTACGGCGAGGAGAAGCAGGCCAAGCGCATCGTCTCCGCCGTCGTGCGCGAGCGCGAGAAGGAGCCGTTCACCAACAGCGCCCGGCTGGTCGAGCTCATCCGCGAGGCCCTGCCGCAGGCCGCCATGCGCACCGGAGGCAACCCGGCCAAGCGCACCTTCCAGGCCCTGCGCATCGAGGTCAACGGGGAGCTCACCGTCCTGGAGCGCGCCATTCCGGCCGCCGTCGCCGCCCTCGCCGTCGGCGGGCGCATCGCGGTCCTCTCGTACCAGTCCCTGGAGGACCGGCTCGTGAAGCAGGTCCTCGCGGCGGGCGCCGCCAACACCGCCCCGCCCGGCCTGCCCGTCGTCCCCGAGCGCTACCAGCCCCGGCTGAAGCTCCTCACCCGGGGCGCCGAACTCCCCACCGAGGAGGAGGTCGCCGAGAACCGGCGCGCCGCCCCCGCCCGGCTGCGCGGCGCCCAGCGCATCCGCGAGGAAGAGCGGTGAGCCGGCGGACCGCCGCGCGCGCCGGGGACGGAGCGGCGCGGTGAGCAAACCGGCCGGGCAGCGGCAAGGACGCGTCGCACGGCTCACCCGGCTGATGCCCGCCGGGCCGAGCTCCGCCGCCCGGACCCCGTTCGTCCTGCTGGTCGTGGTGCTCCTCGGCGGCGGCCTGATCACGCTGCTGCTGCTCAACTCCGCGCTCAACGAAGGCTCCTTCGAGCTGAGCGAGCTGAAGAAGCGGACCACCGAACTCACCGACGAGCAGCAGGCCCTCCAGCACGACGTCGACGCCTCCTTCGAGCCCGACGCCCTGGCCCGCCGCGCCCGTGAGCTGGGCATGGTCCCCGGCGGCAGCCCCGCCTTCCTCGACCCGGACGGCAAGGTCCGGGGCGTCCCGTCCAAGGCCGCTCCGGCCCCGGTCGTCGCGCCCCCGCCGAGCACGCCGACGCCGACACCCACGCCGACGCCCACCCCCGCCGCCCCGGCCGCCGTCACTCCGGCGCCCGGGCCCACCGGGCCCACGCCCTCCGGCACACCGGCAGCCCAGCCCTCCACGAGCCCCGGCAGGTGACGCAGTGCCCCCCAAGGAACCGCCGCGCCGCCGGGTACCCGGCCCCGCGCGTCCCCGTAACGCCTCCCCGGCGCCCGCCCGCCCCCGCCCCCCGCAGCGCCGGCGGCCGTCGCCCGCCGCGCAGCGCGCCCGCTCCCGGCGGCCGCTGCGGCTGGGCAGCCCCCGCCCCCGGCTGCGGCTGGTCAGCCTCGCCCTGACGCTCGTCATGATCGCGTTCGTCGTACGGCTCCTCCAGGTCCAGGCCGTCGACGCGCACGCGTACGCCGCGAAGGCCGAGACCAACCGCTACCTGAGCTACACGGTCGCCGCCGAGCGCGGGGAGATCACCGACCGCAGCGGCATCGCGCTGGCCACCAGCGTGGACGCGTACGACATCACGGCCGACCCGAAGATGTTCACGCCGGCCGACAGCAAGGCGCCCGACGCCCCCCAGCAGGCCGCCGCCCTGCTCGCGCCGATCCTCGGCGTCGACGCGGACGGTCTGGTCAAGAAGCTCTCCAAGCCCAGGAGCCGGTACGCGGTCCTGGCGCGCAGGCAGACCCCGCAGGTCTGGAAGCAGATCAAGGACCTCAAGTCCGCCTTCGCCGAGAAGGCCGCCAAGGACAAGGCGGCCGGCGGGCCCGGCGCCAACGTACTGGCGGGCGTCTTCCAGGAGGCCACCACCAAGCGGGTCTACCCCAACGGCACCCTGGCCGCCGGGATACTGGGTTACGTCAACGCCGAGGGCAAGGGCGCAGGCGGCCTCGAATCCCAGCTGAACAAGGAGCTCGCGGGCGAGGACGGCACCATCAAGTACGCCCAGTCCGGCGGCCGCAGGGTGCCCACCGCGGGCACCAAGGAGGTCCCCGCGGTCCCCGGCTCCGACATCGAGCTGACCATCGACCGCGACATCCAGTGGGCCGCCCAGAAGGCCATCTCCGAGCAGGTGTCGAAGTCCAAGGCCGACCGCGGTTACGTCATCGTGCAGAACACCCGCACCGGCGAGGTCCTCGCCATGGCCAACGCCCCCGGCTTCGACCCCAACGACCTCTCGCAGGCCGACGCCGCCTCGCTCGGCAACGCGGCCCTCCAGGACGTCTACGAGCCCGGCTCCACCAGCAAGGTGATGTCCATGGCCGCCGTTCTCGAAGAGGGCGCCGCCACACCCCTCACGCACGTCACGGTCCCCAACCGGCTGCACCGGGGCGACCGCCTCTTCAAGGACGACGTCGACCACGCCACCTGGCAGCTCACGCTCAACGGCGTGCTCGCCAAGTCCAGCAACATCGGCACCATCATGGCCACCGGCCAGCTGGGCAAGACGCAGGCCCAGGCGAACAAGGTGCTGTACTCCTATCTGAGGAAATTCGGCATCGGATCGCCCACCGGGCTCGACTACCCCGGCGAGACGCCCGGCCTCCTCGCCAAGCCGCAGGACTGGTCCACCTCGCAGCAGTACACGATCCCGTTCGGCCAGGGACTCTCCCTCAACGCCATGCAGGCCGCCTCGATCTACTCGACCATCGCCAACGGCGGCGTACGGATCCAGCCGACGCTCGTACGCGGCACCAGGGGCCCGGACGGCCGCTTCGCCCCGGCCGAGGCGCCCGAGCAGACGCGCGTGGTCAGCGAGAAGACCGCGAAGACGCTCGCCGGCATGCTCGAATCGGTGGTCTCCGACCAGGAGGGCACCGGCACCAAGGCCCAGATCCCCGGCTACCGGGTCGCGGGCAAGACCGGCACCGCCAACCGCGTCGACCCGGTGCGCGGCGGCTACCACGGCTACACCGCGTCCTTCGCCGGTTTCGCGCCCGCCGACGACCCCCAGGTCACCGTCTACTGCGCGATCCAGAACCCCACCAAGGGCAGCCACTTCGGCGGCCAGACCTGCGGGCCCATCTACAAGCAGGTCATGGAATTCGCCCTCAAGACGCTCCAGACACCCCCGTCCGGCCGTGAGCCGGCCAAGCTGCCGGTGTTCTTCGGAACCGGCGAGTGAACGCGCGGAGACCACCAGTGACCACCATCACCCCCGATCCCGGGAACCGGAGCGAGAACCTCCGCTCGCCGGGCCCCTCACTTCGCGAGAGGCCGGGTGAGCCCGGTACGCTCACCGCCGTGCCCCACGCCGAACAGTCCCGAACGACCCAGAAGGACGCGCCTGTGAACTACCCGGGAGCGCCTCGCCCGGACCGCCTGCGGCCCACCTCCCTGGTCACGCTGGCAGAGCGGCTCGGACTTGAACCGCCGGGCACCGGCGACATCACCGGCATCACCCACGACTCCCGTGCGGTGCGCCCCGGAGACCTGTACGCGGCCCTGCCCGGCGCCCGCCTGCACGGCGCCGACTTCGCCACCCAGGCGGCCGGCCTCGGCGCCGCGGCGATCCTCACCGACCCCTCCGGCGCCGACCGCGCCCGGGCCACCGGCGTGCCGGTCCTGGTCACCGAGAACCCGCGCGCCCGGATGGGCGAACTCGCCGCCGAGATCTACGGCCACCCCGGCACCGGCCTCCTCCAGATCGGCATCACCGGCACCTCCGGGAAGACCACCACCGCCTACCTGGTCGAGGGCGGCTTCCGCGGCGCCGGACGCGCCACCGGGCTCATCGGCACGGTGGAGATGCGGATCGGCGACGAGCGCATCAAGTCCGAACGCACCACGCCCGAAGCCACCGATCTCCAGGCCCTGTTCGCCGTCATGCGCGAACGCGGCGCCGACGCCGTCACCATGGAGGTCTCCAGCCACGCGCTGGTCCTCGGCCGGGTCGACGGTTGCGTGTTCGACGTCGCCGTCTTCAACAACCTCAGCCCGGAGCACATGGAGTTCCACTCCGGCATGGAGGACTATTTCCAGGCCAAGGCCCAGCTCTTCACCCCGCGCCGCAGCAAGTGCGGCGTCGTCAACTACGACGACGAGTACGGCCGCAGGCTCGTCACCGAGGCGACGGTGCCCATCACGACCTTCTCCGCCGAGGGCCACCCGGACGCCGACTGGCGCGCCGAGGACGTCGTCGTCGGCCAGCTCGGCTCCGGCTTCACCGTCGTCGGGCCGAACGGCGAACGGGCCACCGCCAAGGCCCCGCTGCCCGGCCCGTTCAACGTCGCCAACACACTGGCCGCGATCGTCGCCCTCGCCGTCGCCGGCATCGACCCGCAGACCGCGGCGGACGGCATCGCTACCGTCCCCGGGGTGCCCGGCCGGCTGGAGCGGATCGACGCCGGACAGCCCTACCTCGCCCTGGTCGACTACGCGCACAAGACCGACGCCGTCGAGTCCGTGCTGCGGTCCCTGCGCAAGGTCACCAAGGGCAGGGTGCACATCGTCCTCGGCTGCGGCGGCGACCGCGACACCACCAAGCGCGGCCCGATGGGCGCGGCGGCGGCCCGGCTCGCCGACACCGCCGTACTGACCTCCGACAACCCCCGCTCCGAGGACCCCCTCGGCATCCTCGCCGCCATGCTCGCGGGCGCCGCCGAAGTGCCCGTCCACGAGCGCGGCGACGTCCTGGTCGACGCCGACCGCGCCGCGGCCGTCGCCGCCGCGGTGGCCCGGGCCGAGCCCGGCGACACCGTGCTCGTCGCCGGCAAGGGCCACGAGCAGGGCCAGGACGTCCACGGCGTCGTCCGCCCCTTCGACGACCGGATCGTCCTGCGCGAGGCCATCGAGCGCTCCCTGGGGCACGAAGGCGCCGGACCCCGTGCCTCCCACCACGAGAACAACAGTCAGGGATGACCAAGTGATCGCCCTTTCCCTCGCCGAGATCGCCGAAATCGTCGGCGGGCAGACGCACGACATACCGGATCCGTCAGTAACCGTCAGCGGGCCCGTCGTCATCGACTCCCGCAAGGTGACCCCCGGCAGCCTCTTCGTCGCCTTCGCCGGCGAACGGGCCGACGGCCACGACTACGCCGAGCGCGCCGTCGAGGCGGGCGCGGCCCTCGTCCTGGCCACCCGCCCCGTCGGCGTGCCCGCGATCGTCGTGGACGACGTCGTGGCCGCCCTCGGGGCGCTCTCCCGCGCCGTCGTGGGCCGCCTCGGCGCCACCGTCGTCGCCCTCACCGGCTCCGCGGGCAAGACCTCCACCAAGGACCTCATCGCCCAACTCCTGGAGCGCAAGGGGCCCACCGTCTACCCGGAGGGCAACCTCAACAACGAGATCGGCCTGCCGCTCACCGCGCTGCGCGCCACCGACGAGACCAAGCACCTCGTCCTCGAAATGGGCGCCCGTTACATCGGGGACATCCGCTACCTCACCGGACTCGTCCCGCCGCGCATCGGCCTCGTGCTCAACGTCGGCAGCGCGCACATCGGCGAGTTCGGCGGCAAGGAGCAGATCGCCCAGGCCAAGGGCGAGATGGTCGAGTCGCTCCCCGAGGACGGCATCGCCGTGCTCAACGCCGACGACCCTCTCGTGCGCGCCATGTCCTCCCGTACCAAGGCCCGCGTCGTCCTCTTCGGCGAGGGCGCGGATGCGGACGTACGGGGCGAAGACGTGCACCTCACCGACGACGGACGCCCCGCGTTCCGCCTCCGAACACCCACCGGGTGCAGCGAGGTGACCATGCGCCTGTACGGTGAGCACCACGTGTCGAACGCGCTCGCCGCGGCCGCCGTCGCCCATGAGCTGGGCCTGTCCGCAGACGAGATCGCCGAAGGGCTCTCCGAGGCGGGCACCCTCTCCCGCTGGCGCATGGAGGTCACCGAGCGTCCGGACGGCGTGACGTTCGTCAATGACGCCTACAACGCCAACCCCGAATCCATGAAGGCAGCGCTCCGCGCGCTGGCCGCCATGGGGAAGGGGCGTCGTACGTGGGCGGTGCTCGGCCTGATGGCCGAGCTCGGCGACGCCTCGCTCGCCGAGCACGACGCGGTCGGACGGCTCGCCGTCCGACTCAACGTCAGCAAGCTCGTCGCGGTCGGGGGCAGAGAAGCCTCCTGGCTGCAACTGGGCGCATACAACGAGGGTTCGTGGGGTGAGGAGTCGGTGCACGTGTCCGACGCACAGGCTGCCGTCGACCTGTTGCGCAGGGAACTGCGCCCGGGAGACGTGGTGCTGGTGAAGGCGTCCCGGTCGGTCGGCCTCGAACAGGTCGTCACAGCACTGCTGGAGAACGCGACCGAGGGCGAGGTCGCGGGCCGATGAGGCAGATCCTCTTCGCGGGAGCCATCGGGCTCTTCCTGACCCTGGTCGGCACGCCGCTGCTGATCAAGCTCCTGGCCCGAAAGGGATACGGGCAGTTCATCCGCGACGACGGCCCGCGTACCCACGGGTCCAAGAAGGGCACGCCCACGATGGGCGGCATCGCCTTCATCCTGGCGACGCTCATCGCGTACGTCCTGGCGAAGGTGATCACCGGCGAGGAGATGCGCTTCTCCGGTGTGCTGGTCCTCTTCCTGATGGCCGGCATGGGACTCGTCGGCTTCCTCGACGACTACATCAAGATCGTCAAGCAGCGCTCGCTCGGTCTGCGCGCCAAGGCGAAGATGGCCGGCCAGCTGATAGTCGGGATCGCCTTCGCGGTGCTCTCGCTCCAGTTCGCCGACGCCCGCGGCAACACCCCGGCGTCCGACAAGCTCTCCTTCGTCGAGGACTTCGGCTGGTCGATCGGCCCGGTGCTCTTCGTCGTCTGGGCGCTGTTCATGATCCTCGCCATGTCCAACGGCGTGAACCTGACGGACGGTCTGGACGGCCTGGCCACCGGCGCGTCGGTGATGGTCTTCGGCGCGTACACCTTCATCGGGCTCTGGCAGTTCCAGGAGTCCTGCGCCAACGCCGGCACCCTCACGAACCCGAGCGCCTGTTTCGAAGTGCGCGACCCACTCGACCTCGCGGTCGTGGCCTCCGCGCTGATGGGCTCGTGCTTCGGCTTCCTGTGGTGGAACACCTCGCCGGCCAAGATCTTCATGGGGGACACCGGCTCGCTCGCCCTCGGCGGCGCGCTCGCCGGCCTCGCGATCTGCTCCCGCACCGAATTCCTGATGGCCGTCCTCGGTGGCCTCTTCGTGATGATCACGATGTCCGTCGTCATCCAGGTCGGCTCGTTCAAGATGACCGGCAAGCGCGTCTTCCGCATGGCCCCGCTCCAGCACCACTTCGAACTCAAGGGGTGGTCCGAAGTCCTTGTGGTGGTCCGCTTCTGGATCATCCAGGGCATGTGCGTGATCGTCGGACTCGGCCTCTTCTACGCAGGATGGGCAGCCAAGAAGTGAGCAACGTGGACTGGCAGGGCAAGCACGTCACGGTCGCCGGCCTCGGGGTCTCCGGGATCCCGGCGGCCCGGGTCCTGCACGGCCTCGGCGCCGTCGTCACCGTGGTCAACGACGGCGACGACGAGCGCTCCCGCGCCCAGGCCGCCGAGCTGGAGGCGCAGGGCATCGCCGTGCGCCTCGGCGACGGCGACACCCTGCCCGAGTCCACCGAGCTGATCGTCACCGCCCCCGGCTGGAAGCCCGGCAAGCCGCTGTTCGCCGCGGCCGCCGAGGCGGGCGTCCCGGTCTGGGGCGACGTCGAACTCGCCTGGCGGCTGCGGGGTCAGGACGGCCGGGAGCCGGCGCCCTGGCTCGCGGTCACCGGTACCAACGGCAAGACCACGACGGTACGGATGCTCGCCTCCATCCTGGAGGCGGCCGGGCTGCGCACCGCCGCCGTCGGCAACATCGGCGTCTCCCTGCTGGACGCCGTCCTCGGCGAGGAGACGTACGACGTACTCGCCGTCGAACTCTCCAGCTACCAGCTGCACTGGGCGCCCTCGCTGCGCGCCCACTCCGCCGCCGTGCTCAACCTGGCCCCCGACCACCTCGACTGGCACGGCTCCATGGAGGCGTACGCCGCCGACAAGGGCCGGATCTACGAGGGCAACCGCGTCGCCTGCGTGTACAACGCGGCCGACCCGGCCACCGAGGACCTGGTGCGCGAGGCCGACGTCGAGGAGGGCTGCCGCGCCATCGGCTTCACCATCGGTACGCCGGGGCCCTCGCAACTCGGCGTGGTGGACGGCATCCTGGTCGACCGGGCGTTCGTGCAGAACCGCCAGAAGCAGGCCCAGGAGCTGGCCGAGGTCGCGGACGTCAACCCGCCGGCCCCGCACAACATCGCGAACGCCCTGGCCGCAGCGGCGCTGGCCCGGGCCTACGGCGTCGAGCCCGCCGCCGTGCGGGACGGGCTGCGGAACTTCCGCCCCGACCCGCACCGCATCGAGCACGTCGCGGACGTGGCCGGGGTCGCGTACGTGGACGATTCCAAGGCCACCAACACGCACGCCGCCGAAGCCTCGCTCGCCGCCTACGACTCCATCGTCTGGATCGCCGGCGGCCTCGCCAAGGGCGCCACCTTCGACGAGCTGGTGACCGGCTGCGCCAAGCGGCTGCGGGGCGTCGTGCTCATGGGCGCGGACCGGGCGCTGATCCGCGAAGCCCTCGCGCGACACGCCCCCGAGGTACCGGTGGTCGACCTCGACCGGACCGACACTGGGGCGATGTCCGAGGCGGTCCGCGAAGCCGCACGGCTCGCCCGGCCGGGAGACACCGTACTGATGGCCCCGGCCTGCGCCTCCATGGACATGTTCGTCAACTACAACAAGCGGGGCGAGGCATTCGCGGACGCCGTCCGCGCACGCGCCGCCGAGAGCGTCTGACGGGCCCGGCCGCCGCGCCCCGGGCACGAGCAGTGGAGGGGACAGGGACATGCCGGCCGAAGAGAGCGTGCGGGTAAGGCCCGCTGCCAAGGCCCGGCGGCCCGCGTCGGTGCGGGCCCGGAGCACCGGCAGCCCCCGCAGCCCGCGCGGCGGCGGAGTACGGCGGGTGTACGAGCGGGCCCGGCGGGCCTGGGACCGCCCGCTGACGGCGTACTACGTGATCCTGGGCGCCGGACTGCTGATCACCGTGCTCGGCCTGGTGATGGTCTACTCCGCCTCGATGATCAAGGCGCTGGAGCTCGGCAAGCCCGGCACCTACTTCTTCCGCAAGCAGTTCCTGGCCGCCGTGATCGGGGCCGGGCTGATGGCGGCCGCCGCCCGGATGCCGGTGAAACTGCACCGCGCGCTGTCCTACCCGCTGCTCATGGGCGCCGTCTTCCTGATGGTCCTGGTCCAGGTGCCGGGGATAGGGATGTCGGTGAACGGCAACCGCAACTGGCTCTATCTGGGCGGGCCCTTCCAGCTCCAGCCCAGCGAGTTCGGCAAGCTGGCGCTCGTGCTGTGGGGGGCCGATCTGCTCGCCCGTAAACAGGACAAGCGGCTGCTGACCCAGTGGAAGCACATGCTGGTCCCGCTGGTGCCGGTCGCCTTCATGCTGCTCGGGCTCATCATGCTCGGCGGCGACATGGGCACTGCGATCATTCTCACGGCCATCCTGTTCGGCCTGCTCTGGCTGGCCGGGGCGCCCACCCGGCTGTTCGCCGGCGTGCTCGCCACCGCCGGGCTCATCGGATTCCTGCTGATCAAGACCAGCCCCAACCGCATGTCCAGGCTGGACTGCATGGGGGCCAGCGAGCCGGGGCCCGGAGGCTCCTGCTGGCAGGCCGTGCACGGCATCTATGCTCTGGCGTCAGGCGGATGGTTCGGTTCCGGCCTCGGTGCGAGTGTGGAAAAATGGGGCCAACTTCCCGAACCCCACACCGACTTCATCTTCGCCATCACCGGGGAGGAACTGGGGCTGGCGGGGACGCTGTCGGTGCTCGCCCTCTTCGCGGCTCTAGGCTATGCGGGTATCCGCGTGGCCGGACGCACGGAGGACCCCTTCGTGAGGTACGCAGCGGGAGGTGTGACCACCTGGATCACGGCGCAGGCCGTGATCAACATCGGTGCGGTGCTCGGCCTGCTGCCGATCGCCGGTGTCCCGCTCCCGCTGTTCTCCTACGGGGGGTCGGCCCTGCTGCCGACCATGTTCGCCGTCGGGCTGCTGATCGCGTTCGCGCGGGACGAGCCCGCCGCGAAGGCGGCCCTGGCCGTGCGGAGGCCCGGGGTGAGATGGAAGACGATGAGACGGCGCGTCAAGAAGCGTCCGTCCGGAGAGCGGTGAAATTCGGTGCATGTCGTACTCGCCGGCGGGGGGACCGCCGGCCACATCGAGCCCGCGCTCGCCCTCGCGGACGCCCTGCGCAGGCAGGACCCGAGCGTGGGGATCACCGCTCTCGGCACGGAGCGCGGACTCGAGACCAGACTCGTACCCGAACGGGGATACGAGCTGGCGCTGATCCCGGCCGTACCGCTGCCGCGCAAGCCCACCCCCGAACTCATCACCGTCCCGGGCCGACTGCGCGGCACCATCAAGGCCGCCGAGCAGATCCTGGAACGCACCAGGGCCGACTGCGTGGTCGGCTTCGGCGGTTACGTGGCCCTGCCGGGCTATCTCGCCGCCAAGCGCGCGGGCGTCCCGATCGTGGTCCACGAGGCCAACGCCCGCCCCGGTCTGGCCAACAAGATCGGCTCGCGGTACGCGCACGGCGTGGCGGTCTCCACGCCCGACAGCAAGCTGCGCGGCGCCCGCTACATCGGTATCCCGCTCCGCCGCACCATCGCCACCCTCGACCGGGCCCGGGTCCGCCCCGAGGCGCGCGCGGCGTTCGGCCTCGACCCCAACCTTCCGACGCTGCTGGTCTCCGGCGGCTCGCAGGGCGCCCGCCACCTCAACGAGGTGGTGCAGCGCGTCGCTCCGCTGCTCCAGCGCTCCGGAATCCAGATCCTGCACGTGGTCGGCCCGAAGAACGAATTGCCGCGCGTGGACAACATGCCCGGGATGCCCCCCTACATCCCGGTACCGTACGTGGACCGGATGGATCTCGCGTACGCCGCGGCCGACATGATGCTCTGCCGCGCGGGCGCGATGACCGTCGCCGAACTCTCCGCCGTCGGACTGCCCGCCGCCTACGTCCCGTTGCCCATCGGCAACGGCGAACAGCGGCTCAACGCCCAGCCGGTGGTCAACGCCGGCGGCGGTCTGCTGGTGGACGACGCCGCGCTCACCCCCGAGTGGGTGCAGGGCAACGTCCTCCCGGTGCTGTCCGATCCGCACCGGTTGTATGAAATGTCCCGGTCCGCCGCCGAGTTCGGCCGCCGGGACGCCGACGATCTGCTGGTCGGCATGGTGTACGAGGCGATTGCCGCACGCCGTAACGCGTGAGGCGGACGGGTCCGGGGGCGGTGGCCCCCGGGCCCGGCATAAGGAGCGAGCGTGGCCGGACCGACGACCGCCCAGCGTGGTGCAGGGAAGCAGGAGGACGCCCCGGACCGGCCGCCGCGCCCACGCCCCGAGGGGCGCCGCGTCTCCCGGCGCCGGCTGCTGCTCCTGATCGCCGGAGCCGTGCTGCTGCTCGGCTCCGGCGTCGTCTGGGCGCTGTACGGCTCCTCCTGGCTGCGGGTCGAACAGGTCAGGATCACCGGCGTCCGGGTGCTGACACCGGCCGAGGTGGAACGTGCCGCGGCGGCGCCGATGGGCGCCCCGCTCGTCTCCGTGGACACCGGCGCCATCGAGAAAAGGTTGCGCCAGAAGTTGCCTCGTATCGACGAGGTGGATGTCGTTCGGTCATGGCCGCACGGCATCGGACTTAAGGTGACCGAACGAAAGCCGGTCCTGTTGGTGAAAAAGGGCGGAAAGTTCATCGAAGTGGACGACGAGGGCGTGCACTTCGCGACGGTGGACAAGTCGCCCGGGCATGTGCCTCTGCTGGAAATGGCCACGGGCCGTTCCGCGAGTCTGCGCCGATTCGGCAGTGACCGGCTGGTGCGGGAAGCGGTCCGGGTCGCGGGTGACCTCCCGGACGGCGTCGCCGAGGACACCCGGGTCATCCGGGTCGACTCGTACGACGCCATCTCCCTGGAACTCGGCGGGGATCGCACGGTGATGTGGGGAAGCAGCGGAGCGGGCGCGGCGAAGGCGAAAGTCCTCACCGCTCTCCTGAAGGCCGCCCCCAAAGCGGGACACTTCGACGTGAGTGCCCCCACCGCCCCCGCGGTGTCGGGTGGTTGACGTGCATTTGGCCTGGCCAGCACCCTGGTTGGTCAGCGCTACGGGTGATCACATAGGGTGAAAAGAAAAACGGGAGGTTCGGCGTGTTCGTTGAACGTGCGCCACTTGTCGACTTAGTGTCCTGTTCGGAAGAGTCCATGAAGCAGACACACTGGTAACCCTAAACTTGAACGTTAGGGTTTGGGTCGGCGTTCGGACCGTCCCAATCGGCATCCGTCGTCGCAGCGGGATCACCGCGAAGCGACGACACGTAACTCGAGGCGAGAGGCCTTCGACGTGGCAGCACCGCAGAACTACCTCGCAGTCATCAAGGTCATCGGTGTCGGCGGCGGTGGTGTCAATGCCATCAACCGAATGATCGAGGTCGGTCTCAAGGGCGTCGAGTTCATCGCGATCAACACGGATGCGCAAGCCCTGTTGATGAGCGACGCCGACGTCAAGCTCGACGTCGGCCGCGAACTCACCCGCGGCCTCGGCGCCGGGGCGAACCCGGCCGTCGGTCGTAAGGCGGCAGAGGACCACCGTGAGGAGATCGAGGAGGTCCTCAAGGGGGCCGACATGGTCTTCGTCACCGCAGGCGAAGGCGGTGGCACCGGCACCGGTGGCGCACCCGTCGTCGCCAACATCGCGCGCTCGCTCGGCGCCCTGACGATCGGCGTGGTCACCCGCCCGTTCACCTTCGAGGGCCGGCGTCGCGCCAATCAGGCGGAGGACGGCATCGCCGAACTCCGCGAAGAGGTCGACACCCTCATCGTCATCCCCAACGACCGGCTGCTGTCCATCTCGGACCGCCAGGTCAGCGTGCTCGACGCGTTCAAGTCGGCGGACCAGGTCCTGCTCTCGGGTGTCCAGGGCATCACCGACCTCATCACCACGCCGGGCCTGATCAACCTCGACTTCGCCGACGTCAAGTCGGTCATGTCCGAGGCCGGTTCCGCGCTCATGGGCATCGGCTCCGCCCGCGGCGACGACCGCGCGGTGGCCGCCGCGGAGATGGCGATCTCCTCGCCGCTCCTGGAGGCGTCCATCGACGGCGCCCGCGGTGTCCTGCTCTCCATCTCCGGCGGCAGCGACCTCGGTCTCTTCGAGATCAACGAGGCCGCCCAGCTGGTGAGCGAGGCGGCCCACCCGGAGGCGAACATCATCTTCGGCGCGGTCATCGACGACGCCCTCGGCGACGAGGTGCGGGTCACCGTCATCGCGGCGGGCTTCGACGGCGGACAGCCGCCGGCCCGGCGGGAGAACGTCCTCGGTGCGAACAGCGCCAAGCGCGAGGAGCCGGCCCCGACGCCGGTCCGGTCCGCGCCCGAGCCGGTGCGCCAGTCGTCCGGCGGACTCGGGTCCGTGCCGCCGCGCGAGGAGCCGCCGGTGCAGTCCGAGCCGGTTCCGGTGTCGGGTGAGACCCACCTTCCGCCGGTCGTCTCGCCGCCGCACGTCCCGCCGGCCCGTCCCTACTCGGACTCCCAGGCCGAAGAGCTGGACGTACCGGACTTCTTGAAGTGATAGGTCCGCATGACGCAGTGAGCCCGACGGTCTCTGTCTTTTCGCGGGGCGGCGCTCATTTCTCCTTCACCGACAGGTGGGGCGGAGTGAGCGCCGCCCCGTACGCGGAGCTGAACCTTGGCGGCGCGGTCGGCGACGACCCCGCCGCCGTGCTCGCCAACCGCGAACGGGCCGCGCGCGCCCGGGGGCTCGATCCGGCGCGGGTCGTCTGGATGAACCAGGTCCACGGCCGGGACGTGGCCGTGGTCGAAGGACCCTGGGGCGAAGCGGCGGAGATCCCCGCCGTGGACGCGGTGGTCACCGCGCGGCGCGGACTCGCGCTCGCCGTGCTGACCGCCGACTGCACGCCCGTCCTGCTCGCCGACCCGGAGGCCGGCGTCGTCGCGGCGGCGCACGCCGGGCGGCCGGGGCTGGTCGCCGGGGTCGTGCCGGCCGCGGTCGAGGCCATGGTCCGGCTGGGCGCGGAGGTCTCCCGGATCACCGCCCGGACCGGGCCGGCCGTCTGCGGGCGGTGCTACGAGGTGCCGGCCGCGATGCGGGACGAGGTCGCCGCGAGCGTGCCAGGCTCATGGTCCGAGACCAGCTGGGGCACCCCCGCGGTGGACGTCACCGGCGGGGTGCACGCCCAGCTCGCGGAGCTCGGCGTCACCGACCGGCAGGCGTCGCCCTTCTGCACCCTGGAATCGGGCGACCACTTCTCGTACCGACGCGACCGCACCACCGGGCGGCTCGCCGGATATGTCTGGCTGGACTGATAGGGCATGACGGAACGCAAGGAACAACTCGCCGCGAATCTGGCGCGGGTGGAGGAACGGATCGCTGCGGCCTGCGTCGCGGCCGGCCGTAAGCGGGAGGAGGTGACCCTGATCGTGGTCACCAAGACCTATCCCGCGAGCGATGTGCGGATTCTGCACGGACTCGGTGTGCGCCAGGTCGCGGAGAACCGCGACCAGGACGCCGCCCCCAAGGCTGCGGAATGCGCAGACCTGTCCCTCTCCTGGCACTTTGTCGGTCAGTTGCAGACCAACAAGGTCCGTTCCGTGGCCGGTTATGCCGATGTCGTGCAGTCCGTGGACCGTACGAAGCTGGTGACCGCCCTCTCGACGGCGGCCGGGCGGCGCGAGCGCGAACTCGGCTGTCTGATCCAGGTCGCGCTCGACGCGGAGAGCGGTGAGCGGGGCGCCCGCGGGGGCGTCGCGCCCGACGGGATCGAGGAGTTGGCGGACGCGGTCGCCGCCGCGCCCGGGCTCCGGCTCGACGGACTGATGACCGTCGCACCGCTCGCCGGCCCCTTCGCGGGGCGGCAACGGGCCGCGTTCGACCGGCTGATGGAATTCTCATCCCGGCTGCGCGGGAACCATCCGGCTGCGAACATGGTCTCTGCAGGGATGAGTGCGGACCTCGAGGACGCCATTGCGGCCGGAGCGACACATGTGCGCGTCGGTACTGCGGTACTCGGAGTCCGACCCGGGCTCGGGTAACGTCGCCAAGAAGTCGGACCACAGCAGAAAATATGGTCATTACCGCCCAGCGCGGGAGGGCCGGAGTGGATCGCGGGCACTTGGTGACAGATGCCGATCCACCACAGAGCGGAGGACTCAGAGCATGGCCGGCGCGATGCGCAAGATGGCGGTCTACCTCGGCCTCGTGGAGGACGATGGGTACGACGGCCCGGGGTTCGACCCCGACGACGAATTCGAACCCGAGCCGGAGCCCGAGCGCGACCGGCGCCGGCACCAACCCGCGCATCAGGTGGAGCGGGACCGGGAGCGCGACGAACCGGTACGCGCGGTCCAGCCGCCGGCGCAGCGGGAGCCGGTCCAGATCCCCGCGGAGCGTGAGCGACCCGCCCGGATCGCACCCGTGGCATCCATCACACCTGAACGTCCGAACATGGAGAAGAACGCACCGGTGATCATGCCCAAGGTCGTGTCCGAGCGCGAGCCCTACCGGATCACGACGCTGCACCCCAGGACGTACAACGAGGCCCGTACCATCGGGGAACACTTCCGTGAGGGCACTCCGGTGATCATGAATCTCACGGAGATGGACGATACGGACGCAAAGCGACTTGTCGACTTTGCCGCGGGACTCGTCTTCGGTCTCCATGGCAGCATTGAGCGAGTGACACAGAAGGTGTTCCTGTTGTCGCCTGCTAACGTCGATGTCACGGCGGAGGACAAGGCCCGCATCGCAGAGGGCGGATTCTTCAACCAGAGCTGAGAACACGACACCGGGAACAACCCGGCCGAGAGGCCGGTGCTACGAGAGCCAGGGGAGAGGGAAGCGCGAGAGATGGGCGTCGCACAAAGTGTTGTCTACATCGCGTTGATGTGTTTCCTCATCGTGCTGATCTTCCGGCTCGTCATGGACTACGTCTTCCAGTTCGCACGTTCATGGCAGCCGGGGAAGCCGATGGTGGTCGTCCTGGAGACGACCTACACGGTCACCGATCCACCGCTCAAGCTCCTGCGGCGGTTCATCCCGCCGCTGCGTCTCGGGGGCGTGGCACTCGACCTGTCCTTCTTCGTTCTGATGATCATCGTTTCCATCCTGATCAGCATCGTGGTCAGGCTGTGAGCGATACGGTCTTGCCGACTGCCGACGACTACGTAGAGGTGAAGAAGAGATGCCGCTGACTCCCGAGGATGTGCGGAACAAGCAGTTCACGACGGTCCGCCTCCGAGAGGGCTACGACGAGGACGAGGTCGATGCGTTCCTCGACGAGGTCGAGTCGGAGCTGACCCGCCTGCTCCGTGAGAACGAGGACCTGCGTGCCAAGCTGGCCGCCGCCACGCGTGCCGCTGCGCAGAACCAGCAGCAGGGTATGCGCAAGCCGCCGGAGCAGCAGGACCGGCCGGGTGCCCCGGTGCCCGCCGCCATATCGGGCCCGCCGGTCCAGCAGCAGCCCCCGCAGATGGGTCCCCCCCAGCTGCCCGGTGGCGCTCCGCAGCTGCCCGCCGGTCCCAGCGGTCACGGCCCCCAGGGCCCGCACGGCCCCGGTCCGCAGGGCCCGCACGGCCCCGGCCCGATGCAGGGTGGTCCCATGGGCGGCCCGATGGGCGGTCCCATGGGCGGTCACAACCCGCAGCAGCAGATGCAGCAGATGCAGCCGCCGCCGCAGATGCAGCAGCAGGGCCCCGGTGGCGACAGCGCCGCCCGTGTCCTGTCCCTGGCCCAGCAGACCGCCGACCAGGCGATCGCGGAGGCCCGTTCCGAGGCCAACAAGATCGTCGGCGAGGCGCGCAGCCGCGCCGAGGGCCTGGAGCGGGATGCCCGCGCCAAGGCGGACGCGCTGGAGCGGGACGCGCAGGAGAAGCACCGCGTGGCGATGGGCTCGCTGGAGTCGGCCCGCGCGACGCTGGAGCGCAAGGTCGAGGACCTGCGGGGCTTCGAGCGCGAGTACCGGACGCGTCTGAAGTCCTACCTGGAGAGCCAGCTGCGTCAGCTGGAGACCCAGGCGGACGACTCGCTGGCTCCGCCGCGCACGCCGGCCGCCGCGTCGCTGCCGCCGTCGCCCTCGCTGGCTCCGGCCGGTGCGGGTGCCATGGGGCACACGATGGGCGGCAACCACGGCGGTCAGCCGATGGGTGGGGGCAACCCGTCCATGGGCGGTGGCCCGTCGTACGGCGGTCAGCAGCAGATGTCGCCGGCGATGACGCAGCCGATGGCGCCGGTGCGGCCGCAGGCGCCGCAGCCGATGCAGCAGGCGCCGTCGCCGATGCGTGGGTTTCTGATCGACGAGGACGACAACTGACCGGCTTGCGCGCGGTGAGCGCGTAGCCGTCGGCAGGCTGAGGGCCGGGCCCCGGGGTTTTCCCCGGGGCCCGGCCCTTTTGCGTACGCGGCCCGCCTCGGCGCCGATTCGGGGGCTCTGCCCCCGGACCCCCGCTCCTCAACCGCCGGAGGGGCTTGATTTCTACGGCGGGGGACGGGAAGGGGCCCGGCCGGAATGTTCTCCGGCCGGGCCCCTCGGGTTACGGCTACGCCTTGCGGAGGTGGAACGTCAGGGACAGGCCCTCGTCCTCGAAGGGGGGGCCGTACGTGGTGTCCGGCTCGGACTCCGCGTAGTCCAGGGCCAGGACCTCGTCCGCGATGAGCGGCGCGTGCTCCGTGAGGGCCTCCGTCGTCGCGGGGGACGTGGAGGTCCAGCGGACGGCGATGCGGTCCGCGACGTCCAGGCCGCTGTTCTTGCGGGCCTCCTGGATCAGGCGGATCGCGTCACGGGCCAGGCCCGCCCGCCGCAGTTCCGGGGTGATCTCCAGGTCCAGGGCCACCGTCGCGCCCGAGTCCGAGGCGACGGACCAGCCCTCGCGCGGGGTCTCCGTGACGATCACCTCGTCCGGCGCGAGGGTGACCGTCTCGCCGTCCACCTCCACCGACGCCGTGCCCTCGCGCAGCGCCAGCGACAGGGCCGCCGCGTCCGCGTTCGCGACCGCCTTGGCCACCGCCTGGACGCCCTTGCCGAAGCGCTTGCCGAGCGCCCGGAAGTTCGCCTTGGCCGTGGTGTCGACCAGCGAGCCGCCCACCTCGGAGAGGGAGGCGAGCGAGGAGACGTTCAGCTCCTCCGTGATCTGGGCGCGCAGCTCCGCGGACAGGGCCTCGAAGCCCGAGGCCGCGACCAGCGCCCGGGACAGCGGCTGGCGGGTCTTGACGCCCGACTCCGCACGCGTGGCCCGGCCCAGCTCGACCAGGCGCCGCACCAGCGCCATCTGCGTCGAGAGCGCGGGGTCGGTCGCCGCCGGGTCCGCCTTCGGCCAGGACGACAGGTGGACCGACTCCGGCGCGTCCGGGGCGACCGGCACGATCAGGTCCTGCCAGACCCGCTCGGTGATGAACGGGGTCAGCGGGGCCATCAGCCGCGTGACGGTCTCCACCACCTCGTGCAGCGTGCGCAGCGCGGCCTTGTCGCCCTGCCAGAAGCGGCGCCGGGAGCGGCGCACGTACCAGTTGGACAGGTCGTCCACGAACGCGGAGAGCAGTTTGCCGGCGCGCTGGGTGTCGTAGCCCTCCAGCGCCTGCGTGACCTGGTCGACGAGCGTGTTCAGCTCGCCGAGCAGCCAGCGGTCCAGGACCGTGCGGTCGGCGGGCGCCGGGTCCGCGGCCGAGGGCGCCCAGTTCGACGTACGGGCGTACAGGGCCTGGAAGGCCACCGTGTTCCAGTACGTGAGGAGCGTCTTGCGGACGACCTCCTGGATCGTGCCGTGGCCGACGCGCCGGGCCGCCCAGGGGGAGCCGCCCGCCGCCATGAACCAGCGCACCGCGTCCGCGCCGTGCTGGTCCATGAGCGGGATGGGCTGGAGGATGTTGCCCAGGTGCTTGGACATCTTCCGGCCGTCCTCGGCGAGGATGTGGCCCAGGCAGACGACGTTCTCGTACGACGACTTGTCGAAGACGAGCGTGCCGACCGCCATCAGCGTGTAGAACCAGCCGCGGGTCTGGTCGATGGCCTCCGAGATGAACTGCGCCGGGTAGCGGCTCTCGAAGATCTCCTTGTTCTTGTACGGGTAGCCCCACTGCGCGAACGGCATCGAGCCCGAGTCGTACCAGGCGTCGATGACCTCGGGGACGCGGCGCGCCTCCAGGCCGCAGCCCTCGTGCGTACAGGCGAAGGTGACGTCGTCGATGAACGGGCGGTGCGGGTCCAGGCCGGAGAGGTCCGTGCCGGACAGCTCGCCCAGCTCGGCGCGCGAGCCGACGCAGGTGAGGTGGCCCTCCTCGCAGCGCCAGATGGGCAGCGGGGTGCCCCAGTAGCGGTTGCGGGAGAGCGCCCAGTCGACGTTGTTGGTGAGCCAGTCGCCGAAGCGGCCGTGCTTGACGGAGTCCGGGAACCAGTTGGTCTTCTCGTTCTCCTGGAGCAGCCGCTCCTTGACCGCCGTGGTGCGGATGTACCAGGACGGCTGCGCGTAGTACAGCAGCGCGGTGTGGCAGCGCCAGCAGTGCGGGTAGCTGTGCTCGTACGGGACGTGGCGGAAGAGCAGGCCGCGGTCGTCGAGGTCCTCGGTGAGGGCCTCGTCGGCCTTCTTGAAGAAGACCCCGCCGACCAGCGGCAGGTCCTCCTCGAAGGTGCCGTCGGGGCGGACCGGGTTGACCACCGGCAGGCCGTACGCCTTGCAGACCAGGAGGTCGTCGGCGCCGAAGGCGGGGGACTGGTGGACCAGACCCGTACCGTCCTCGGTCGTCACGTACTCGGCGTTGACGACGTAGTGCGCGGGCGCCGGGAAGTCGAGCAGGGCGAACGGGCGCTCGTACGTCCAGCGCTCCATCTCGCGGCCGGTGAACGACTGGCCGGTGAGCTCCCAGCCCTCGCCGAGCGCCTTCTCCACCAGCGGCCGGGCGACGACGAGCTTCTCCTCGCCGTTCGTCGCGACGACGTAGGTGACGTCCGGGTGCGCGGCGACGGCGGTGTTCGAGACCAGGGTCCACGGGGTCGTCGTCCAGACCAGGAGTGCCGCCTCGCCGGCCAGCGGTCCCGAGGTGAGCGGGAAGCGCACGAAGACCGAGGGGTCGACGACCGTCTCGTAGCCCTGTGCCAGCTCGTGGTCGGACAGGCCGGTGCCGCAGCGCGGGCACCAGGGGGCGACGCGGTGGTCCTGGACCAGCAGGCCCTTGTTGAAGATCTCCTTCAGCGACCACCACACGGACTCGACGTACTCGGGGTCCATCGTGCGGTACGCGTCGTCCAGGTCGACCCAGTAGCCCATGCGGGTCGTGAGCTCGGCGAAGGCGTCGGTGTGCCGGGTCACGGACTCGCGGCACTTGGCGTTGAACTCGGCGATGCCGTACGCCTCGATGTCCTTCTTGCCGTTGAAGCCCAGCTCCTTCTCGACCGCCAGCTCGACCGGCAGGCCGTGGCAGTCCCAGCCGGCCTTGCGGCCCACGTGGTAGCCCTGCATGGTCCGGAAGCGGGGGAAGACGTCCTTGAAGACGCGGGCCTCGATGTGGTGGGCGCCGGGCATGCCGTTGGCGGTCGGCGGGCCCTCGTAGAACACCCACTCGGGGCGGCCCTCGGACTGGTCGAGGCTCTTGTTGAAGACCTTGTTCTCGCGCCAGAAGTCGAGCACGGCGTGCTCAAGGGCGGGCAGGTCGACCTGGGCGGGTACCTGGCGGTACTGCGGCGATGTCATGTGCGGGCTTCCTCCGGCGGACGTCTTCCACTTCCGTCGGAGGGACGAGAACCGAGCCGGTCCCCGCGGTACCACCCTCCTTGGCCCCGGGCGTGCGCCCCGGGCCCCCTCATTGGGGTGCGATGCCGGTTCTACTGGCCCCTCGGGGCGTTCTTCCGGCGGCTCCGGGGTGAT
This sequence comes from Streptomyces sp. NPDC097595, assembly GCF_044761525.1. Classification (NCBI taxonomy): domain Bacteria; kingdom Bacillati; phylum Actinomycetota; class Actinomycetes; order Kitasatosporales; family Streptomycetaceae; genus Streptomyces; species Streptomyces sp. NPDC097595. The sequence goes on from NZ_JBIWCN010000006.1 coordinate 320,160, forward strand.
CTTCACGACGCGCTCGCCCCCGGGCTCCCACCGTCCCCGGGTCGCTGCTGGCTGCGTACGACGCTACTCGTCCCATCCACGCCTCTCGCTGAGGCCAGTGTACGGGCCCTGGGGCACGGCGTCCGACCGGTTTACGGAGGGGCCGGGCGTGACCCGAATGGCCATACGGGACGTACGCGTCCGGAGCGCGGCCCGGAGCGCGGCGGAAAGCCGGATTACCCGGCGGGGAGCTGGGCACAACGGATGCAGGCACACGGTGATCCGGACACGGGGAGGCGGGATGCGGCGGCGTGCCCCGTTGCCGCGGGCCGGGGGTCGACTTATCGTCCCAGCACGACTCGCGAGCAAGATCACAGTGTGTGAAGGGGCCGCGGCCATGGTGGAGAAGAAGGCGCCCGGCAAGAAGACCTCCGCCAAGAAGGCGGCGGCCCGGAAGACCGCGTCGAAGAAGACCGCGTCGAAGAAGACCACGCCGAAGAAGACCGGGGCCACCGCGGCCTCGGCGACCACGGGGGCGGCCGAGGCCGCCGATCAGACGGGAGCCCACACGGTGGTAGCCAAGAAGAGCGCGGCCGGTACCCGGACCGCGGGCGAGGACGCGGCACCCGTGCCGCCCGCCCGGGTCGCCACGGCGCCGGGAGACCTGGCCGTACGGCCGGGCGAGGACCCCTGGACGCCGGAGGAGGTCGCCGCCGCGCGGGACGGGCTGACCGGCGAGGCCACCCGGCTCCGCAACGAGCTGGAGGCGTCCGGTCTCGCGCTGGCCGGGCTGATGCGGGACTCCGGCGACGGGGCGGGCGACGACGAGGCCGACACCGGCACCAAGAACATCACCCGCGAGCACGAGATGCAGCTCGCCGCCAACGCCCAGGAGATGCTGGACCAGACCGAGCGCGCCCTGGCCCGTCTGGAGGCCGGCACGTACGGGCTGTGCGAGGTCTGCGGCAAGCCGATCGGCAAGGCGCGGATGCAGGCGTTCCCCCGGGCCACGCTGTGTGTCGAGGACAAACAGAAGCAGGAGCGACGCGGCTGATTCGCACGGGCGTGCCGTACCCTCGTCCTCAATCGGGAACTAGGCTGAGGGACTCACGTGGCAGAGGCGGAGCGCATCATCGGTACGCCGGACATCACCGGGGCTGAGGGAAGCGGAGAGAGCGGGCCGGACGGCTCGGCCGCTTCCCCGGACCCGGGTGCGCCGGAGGCCCAGGACTCCGGGGCCACCGCGGCGGACGCGGCCGTCGACCGCTCGCCGGCCACCCGCCGGCGCCGGGTCATCCTGCTGTTCTGCGTCGCCGTCGTCGCGTATCTGCTGGACCTCGGCAGCAAGATGCTCGTCGTGGCGAAGCTGGAGCACCAGGAGCCGATCGAGCTCATCGGCGACTGGCTGAAGCTGGACGCCCTGCGGAACTCGGGGGCCGCGTTCGGCTTCGGCGAGGCGTTCACGATCATCTTCACGATCATCGCGGCGACCGTCATCGTGGTGATCGCGCGGCTGGCCCGCAAGCTGTACAGCCTGCCGTGGGCCATCGCGCTCGGCCTGCTGCTCGGCGGGGCCCTGGGCAATCTCACCGACCGCATCTTCCGCGCGCCGGGCGTCTTCGAGGGCGCGGTGGTGGACTTCATCGCCCCCGCCCACTTCGCCGTCTTCAACCTGGCCGACTCCGCGATCGTCTGCGGCGGCATCCTGATCGTGCTCCTCTCCTTCAAGGGCCTGGACCCCGACGGGACCGTGCACAAGGACTAGGTCCTTTCCCAGGGCCTTTCGGACCGCGGGACGAGGACCGGCGGGGGCAAGGCATACTCGACTGGTGAGTACGCAACCCGAGGTCCGCACCCTGCCCGTCCCCGATGGCCTGGAGGGCGAGCGCGTCGACGCCGCCATCTCCCGGATGTTCGGCTTCTCCCGCACCAAGGCCGCCGATCTGGCCGCCGCAGGCAAGGTGCAGGTGGACGGCTCGGTGGTCGGGAAGTCCGAGCGGGTGCACGGCGGTGCCTGGCTCGAAGTGGAGATGCCGCAGGCGCCCGCGCCGGTCCAGATCGTCGCCGAGCCCGTCGAGGGCATGGAGATCGTCCACGACGACGACGACATCGTGGTGATCGTGAAGCCCGTCGGCGTCGCCGCCCACCCCAGCCCCGGCTGGACCGGCACCACCGTCATCGGCGGTCTCGCCGCCGCCGGGTACCGGATCTCGACCTCCGGCGCCGCCGAGCGCCAGGGCATCGTGCACCGCCTCGACGTCGGCACCTCCGGGCTCATGGTCGTCGCCAAGTCCGAGCGCGCCTACACCCTCCTGAAGGCCCAGTTCCGCGACCGGGTCGTGGAGAAGAAGTACCACGCGCTGGTCCAGGGCCACCCGGACCCCATGAGCGGCACCATCGACGCACCCATCGGCCGCCACCCGAACCACGACTACAAGTGGGCGGTCGTCGCGGACGGCAAGCCCTCGGTGACGCACTACGACCTCATCGAGGCGTACCGGGCGGCCAGCCTCCTCGACATCAAGCTGGAGACCGGGCGCACCCACCAGATCCGGGTGCACATGTCCGCCCACCGCCACCCCTGCGTCGGCGACCTCACCTACGGCGCCGACCCCACCATGGCCAAGCGCCTCGGCCTCACCCGGCAGTGGCTGCACGCGGTCAAGCTGGGCTTCGAGCACCCCGCCGACGGGAGCTGGGTCGAGTTCACCAGCACCTATCCCGACGACCTCCAGCAGGCGCTGGACCGCATCGCGGCGGAGAGCCAGTGATGACCGGGCCCCTCGCGTACACCACCCGGACCGTCGCCGACGAGCAGGACCGCGCCGCCTGCTTCCAGGTGCGCAAGGAGGTCTTCGTCGGTGAGCAGAACGTGCCCGAGGAGATCGAGTACGACGCCCACGACGCGGACGCGCTGCACGTCATAGCCGTCGCCGCCGACGGCACCGCGCTCGGGACCGGGCGGCTGCTGAGCGGCCCCGCCGCCGCCTCGCACACCGGCGGGGACCCGGCCGTCGGCTCGCTCGGCCGGCTCGCGGTGAGCAAGGAGGCACGCGGGCTCGGCGTCGGCGCCGCGCTCGTGCGGGCCATCGAGGACGCGGCCCGGAGCCACGGCCTCACCGCCGTCGACCTGCACGCCCAGACGCACGCCCTGTGCTTCTACGAGCGCCTCGGCTACGAGCCGTACGGCCCCGAGTTCATGGACGCGGGCATCCCGCACCGGGCGATGCGCCGGACGATCTGACGCCCCGCCGCGCCCCCTGAGCCCGGGCGGCGGGGGGCGCATGGCAGGGTGAGGGGCATCGGCCGGGCGTGGGACCGGGCCCGGCCGGAGCGCTTCGGAAGGCACCCCGTGGACCAGATGTCACTGCTGCTCCTGCTGCTGCTCGGGGCCGTGGTCACGGTCCCGCTGGGGGACCGGCTGAAGCTGCCGGCGCCGGTGCTGATGACGCTCTTCGGTGTCGTGCTGGCCTTCCTCAGCTTCGTGCCGAACGTGGACATCCCGCCGGAGATCATCCTCCCGGCGCTGCTGCCACCGCTGCTCTACGCCTCGGTGCAGCGCACCTCCTGGCGGCAGTTCGCCGCGAACAAGCGGCCCATCTTCCTGCTGGCCGTCGCCCTCGTCTTCCTCACGACCGCCGCCGTCGCCGCGGTCGCCGACGCGATCGTGCCGGGGCTGCCGCTCGCCGCCGCCGTCGCCCTCGGCGCGCTCGTCGCCCCGCCCGACCCGGTCGCCGCCACCGCCGTCGCCGGGTCCGTCGGGCTGCCCCGGCGGCTCATCTCGATCCTGGAGGGCGAGGGGCTGTTCAACGACGTCACCGCGATCGTGCTGTACCACGTGGCCATCGCGGCGGCCGTCAGCGGGACCTTCTCCTGGCCCGAGGCGTTCGGGCTGCTGGTGCTGTCAGCGGTGGTCGCCGTCGCGGTGGGCGTCGCGCTCGGCTGGCTCACCATCAAGCTGATGGGGCTGCTCGGCGACGCCACCCTCCAGGTCGGGCTGACCCTGCTGGTGCCGTTCGTCAGCTACGTGCTCGCCGAGGAGCTGATGGGCTCCGGTGTCCTCGCCGTCCTGATGACCGCGATGTTCCTCGCGGAGCACACCGCGGACGCCGACGACGTCCTCGGCCGGCTCACCGGACGCACCTTCTGGGAGATCGTCGACACCCTCGTCACCGGGATCGCCTTCGGGCTCATCGGCCTCGAACTGCACAACGTGTTCGGCACGGCCGACGGGCGCCTGCTGGAGACGGCCGGCTGGGGCCTCGCGGTCGTCGCCGTCGTCGTCGGCGTACGGCTGCTGTACCTGCTGCCGGCCACCTGGCTCGCCAAGCGGCTGCACACCCGGCGGGACGTCAGCGAGGAGATCCCCACCAGCTGGCGGGAGACCGTGATCATGTGGTGGGCCGGGATGCGCGGGGTGGCCTCCGTCGCGCTGGCCCTCGCGATCCCGCTGGAGACGGACGACGGCAAGCCGTTCCCCGGCCGCGACGAGATCGTCTTCATCGCGTTCTCCGTGATCATGGTGACCCTGGTCTTCCAGGGGCTGACGCTGCCCTGGCTGGTGCGGCGGCTCGGGGTGCGCGCGGACACCGACGCCGAGGCGGCCCTGGAGAAGGACCTCGCGATCCGGGCGGCCAAGGCGGCCCGGCAGCGGCTCAAGGAGATCGAGGCGACCGAGGACTTCCCCGAGGAGGTCACCGAGCGGCTGCACCGGCTCGCCTACGACGTGGGGGCGCGGATCAGCCCGGAGATGGTGGACGACGAACGGCGCGACGCCTACGCCAAGCGCGTCGAACGGTTCCAGGCGGTCAGCCGGATCCAGCGCGAGATGATGTCCGCCGCCCGCCACGCCGTGCTCGCCGCCCGCAGCGAGCCCGGATCGGACCCGGAGGTCGTGGACCGGGTGCTGCGGCAGCTGGACGTACGCAGCCTGCGCTGAGCTCAGCCCCGGCCGGTGCGCGGGGTCCGGTTCCAGCTGCTCGCGGGCTTCTCGTCCTTGCCGTTCATGTTCACCGAGGGCCAGGCGTCGCCGGGCGGGAGCGCCGCGGGGGCCGTCGCGACCCGCGGCAGCGCGTACGGGTGGTGGTCGCGCAGCCAGCCGATCAGCTGCTCCCGGACCGCGCAGCGCGCCGTCCAGATGTCGTCCGCGTCCTTCGCCGTGACCACCGCGCGCACCTGGATCGTCGTCGGGGTGGTGTCCGTGACCGCCAGGGACCAGTTCCGGCCGTCCCAGGCGGCGCACTCGCCGAGGATGTCCCGCAGCTTGTCGCGCATCGCCTCGATCGGCGCCGAGTGGTCGAGGTGGAAGAAGACCGAGCCGGTCATCTGCGCCCCGCCGCGCGACCAGTTCTCGAACGGCTTGCCCGTGAAGTACGAGACCGGCATCGTGATCCGCCGCTCGTCCCACGTACGCACCGCGAGGAAGGTCAGCGTGATCTCCTCGATCGTGCCCCACTCGCCGTCCACCACCACGGTGTCGCCGATGCGGACCATGTCGCCGAACGCGATCTGGAGGCCCGCGAAGAGGTTGCCCAGCGTGGACTGGGCGGCGACACCGGCGACGATGCCGACGAGACCGGCCGACGCCAGCATCGAGGTGCCCACCGCCTGCATCTCGGGGAACGTCAGCAGCATCGCCCCGACGGCCAGGATCGTCACAACGGCGATGACCACGCGCTGGATCAGCGTCACCTGAGTCCGCACCCGACGCACCCGCGCCGGGTCCCGGTTGTGGGCCGCCGCGTACCGCGCGTACACGGAGTCCACGATCGCGATGGCGATCCGTACCACCAGCCAGGCCGACGCGCCGATCAGCACCAGCGTCAGCAGCCGGCCGATGCCCACACGGTGGTCCTGGACCGGGCCGAGGCCGGTCCTGGCATACGTACCGCGCAGCAGCGCCGCGCACATGACCAGCTGGAACGGGATCCGGCACTGCCGCAGCAGGCCCCACAGCGGGGTCTCGTGGTGCCGGGCGTCGGCGCGCCTCAGCAGGAAGTCGAACAGCCAGCCCGCCGCCAGGGTGATCACCACCGAACCGCCTAGGACGATCAGCGGCCGCAGAACACTCTCCATGCTGTCGCTCTCCATCCCTTCGAACGCAACTGGCACCATGGGCGTCATGAACATCATGCTTTTCCACTCGATGTACGGTCTGCGCCCCGCCGTGCACGCCGCAGCCGACCGGCTGCGCGCCGCGGGGCACGAGGTGCGCGTGCCCGATCTGTTCGCGGGGCACACCTTTGATTCGGTGGAGGAAGCGGAGGCGTTCCGCGAGGAGACCGGCAAGGAGGAGCTGCTCAAGCGGGCCGTGCTCGCCGCCGCGCCCTACTCCGACCAGGGCCTGGTCTACGCCGGTTTCTCGCTCGGCGCCTCGGTCGCCCAGACGCTGGCGCTCGGCGACGAGAAGGCGCGCGGGCTGCTGCTCCTGCACGGCACCTCGGACATCGCCGAGAACGCCTCGGTGGACGAGCTGCCCGTACAGCTGCACGTCGCCGACCCCGACCCGTACGAGACGGCCGACTGGCTGAACTCCTGGTACCTGGACATGCAGCGGACCGGGGCGGACGTGGAGGTCTACCGCTACCCGGGCGCCGGGCACCTGTTCACCGACCCGGAGCTGCCGGACTTCGACCGGGAGGCGGCGGAGCTGGCCTGGAAGGTCGCGATCGGGTTCCTGGCCACGCTGTGAAGCGCGAAGGGCTCCGCGCGGTGGCCGCGCGGAGCCCTTCGAAGGGTGCGGGTCAGCCCTTCAGCGCGGCGGTCATCGCCGTGTTGAAGTCCTCGACCGTCATCGGCGCGTTCTTGCCGTCGCTGCCGGTGATCTTCTTGCCGTCCATGACGAGGGTCGGCGTGCCGGTCACGTCGTCCTTGTTCTCGTCGAAGCTCTTGGACATCTTCAGGGCCCAGGCGTCGTACGTGCCGTCCTTGACGGCCTTCTGGAACGCCTTGTTCCCCTTGAGGTCCTTCACCGAGTCGGCGACCTTGATCAGGTAGCTGTCGTCCTTGAACTTGTCGTCCGCCTCGTCCGGGTGGAACTCGGCCGAGTACAGCGCGCTCTTGTACTCCAGGAAGGCGTCGGTGCTCACGTTCAGGGCGGCGCCGAGCGCGCTCAGGGCATTCTTGGAGCCCTCGCCGCGGGTGCCGACCGACGGTTTGTCGCCGCCGAGGCTGTCGCCGTCGATGAACGACGCGCCTATGTACTGGATCTTGTACTTGCCGTCCGCGACGTCCTTGGTGACGGTCGAGCCGACGGTCTGCTCGAACGAGGCGCAGATCGGGCAGCGGGAGTCCTCGTACAGCTTCAGGGTCTTCTTCGCGCTGTCCTTGCCGATGACGACGGTGGTGCCGTTCTTGCCCGAGGTGTTCTTGGGCGCGACGACCGTCTTCTCGTCCTTGAGGGAGTCCCAGTGGGACGGCTTGTTCAGCTGCATCACCGCGTAGCTGATACCCGCGACGACGGCGAGGCCGGCGACGACCGAGACGCCGACGACGACCTGCCGGCGGGCCTTGTCCTTCTTCGCCTGGCGCTCGCGCTCCTCGCGCAGCCGCTCGCGGGCGGCGGACTTGTTGGCCTGGCTGTTGCGCTTGCTCATGGTGGTGTTCTCCGTGGAGTGGGGGTCGTACGGTGCGGGGCTCGCGTTGCTCAGAGGGCACAGGCCCCGAGCGGCGGACCCCTCCGTCCCACGGAGTGCACGAGGAGGCGGGCGCGGCCCGGCAGCAGCGGCCCGGAGGCGGCAGGGCGGGCCCCGGTCCGCCGGGAGTGGCCCGCCGTGCGCACCACGGCCACCGCGATCAGCAGCGGCCGGAACGCCAGCAGCGCGCCCGCCCGGAGCAGCCCGGCGAGCGCCAGCTCCCCGCGGTGCAGCCAGGCGGCGGCGAGCAGCCCGACCGTGACATGGGCGGCCAGCAGCAGCCAGGGGACCAGCGGGCCGGGGGAGGCGAGCAGTGCGGCGGCGCCCTGGCCGCCCGCGGTCACCGAGGCGAGCGGGGTGCCGACGTCGCCCAGCTGTGCGGTGCCGGGGCCGAGGTCGCCGCCGCCGCACAGGACGTCGACGCCCACCGAGCGCAGGGGGCCCGCTATCGGGCCGCCCGCCGCCCCGTAACAGAGGTGCTGGCCGGTGGTGAAGAAGGTGTCGGCGGCCAGCTCCAGGGGGACGAGCAGCCCGGCGATGGCCCCGAAGCCGCGCTGGCGGCCGGCCAGGGCGTAGGCCGCCGCGAAGACGGCCCCGGCCAGCACGGCGACGGGGACCAGGGGCAGAGCGACCTGGGAGAGCAGGACGTGGGACGCGGCGGAGAGCGTCACGACGAGCGCTGTGAAAAGCGCCGCGCGTGCCGCTCTGAGCTGCGTCCCGGATATGTCCATCGCCCAGGAGTGTCGCATGCGAACCTGTAAGCGACCCCTAAAGGTTCCGTTTCGCAGGCCCTACAGGCCCGGGATGCGGCCGTTGCGGAACAGGTCCACGAAGATCTGGTGGTCCGCGCGGGCCCGGGCGCCGTAGCTGTGGGCGAAGTCCACGAGGAGGTCCCCGAAGCCCTCCTCGTCGGCCGCGATGGCGGCGTCGATCGCCCGCTCCGTGGAGAACGGCACCAGGGAGTGGCCGCTCTCGTCGTCCGCCGCCGCGTGCATCGTGGCCGTGGCCCGGCCGAGGTCGGCGACGACCGCCGCGATCTCGTCGGGCTCGTCGATGTCGGACCAGTCCAGGTCCACCGCGTACGGCGACACCTCGGCGACGAGCTGGCCGGCCCCGTCGAGCTCGGTCCAGCCGAGCCACGGGTCGGCGTGGGCCTGGAGGGCGCGCTGCGAGATCACCGTGCGGTGTCCCTCGTGCTGGAAGTAGCCGCGCACGGCCGGGTCCGTGATGTGCCGGGAGACGGCCGGGGTCTGGGCCTGCTTGAGGTAGATCACGACGTCGTTCTCCAGGGCGTCGCTGTTGCCCTCCAGGAGGATGTTGTACGAGGGCAGGCCCGCCGAGCCGATGCCGATGCCGCGCCGGCCCACGACGTCCTTGACCCGGTAGGAGTCCGGGCGGGTCAGGCTCGCCTCCGGCAGCGTCTCCAGATAGCCGTCGAACGCGGCCAGCACCTTGTACCGCGTGGCCGCGTCCAGGTCGATCGCGCCGCCGCCCTCGGCGAACCGGCGCTCGAAGTCGCGGATCTCGGTCATCGAGTCCAGCAGCGAGAACCGGGTCAGCGAGCGGGCGGTGCGCAGCGCGCCGAGCAGCGGCCCCTCGGCGGTGTCCAGCGTGAACGGAGGCACCTCGTCGTTCTTGGCGCCCGTGGCCAGGGCGCGGATGCGCTCGCGGTAGGCCGCCGCGTAGATCCGTACCAGCTCGGTGATCTGCTCGTCGCCCAGCGCCTTCGCGTACCCCAGCAGGGCGACGGAGGCGGCGAAACGCTTGAGGTCCCAGGTGAAGGGAGCTACGAAAGCTTCATCGAAGTCGTTCACATTGAAGACCAGACGGCCGTTGGCGTCCATGTACGTGCCGAAGTTCTCGGCGTGCAGATCGCCGTGTACCCACACCCGACTGGTCCGCTCGTCCAGGAACAGGTCCCGGGCCCTTGACGAAGCCAGGTCTTCGTAGAACAGGCAGGCCGTGCCCCGGTAGAACGCGAAGGCCGATGCGGCCATCTTGCGGAACTTGAGACGGAAGGCCGCCGGATCGGCGGCGAGAAGCGCACCGAAGGCGGTGTCGAAGACGGAGAGGATCTGCTCTTCGCGCTCTGCGGTCGCGACTTCGAAGGTACTGCCCATGGGTGCCTGCTTCCTGCGGTGGTGCCGGGATCTTCGTGTCTGCCAATTCTGAGAACGTCGAACGTGCCGGATCCGTGCCCTGTCCGACACCGACGGGCATCACTGGATCGGGTGAAGCGGCGGCGTCACCTCCATGAATGCACCGACCTTCGACCAAGCTCGTAGGCCGGTGCACCAGGCGGTCCAAGGAGCATGCCGTGAATGTTTTGCGTGCAGTGGTCTACGTCAGGCTGTCGCGCTCAACGGAGTCGAGCACGTCCCTGGCCAGGCAGGAAGCGTCCTGCAGGGCGTACGCGGAGCGGCAGGGATGGGTGGTGCTGCGGGTCCATCAGGACTGTGGCGTGTCCGGTGGCGAGGCACCAGGAGAGCGTCCCGCGCTGGGCGAGCTCTGCGCGTCCCTGTCCGATTACGACATCCTGCTGACCTGGAGGGCCGACCGCATCGCGCGATCGCTGCTCCACTTCTCGTCCGTGGTGGACGCCTGTGACAACGCCGGAGTGCGCCTGGTGACAGTCGAGGACGGCTGGGACATGTCGACGTCGCACGGGCGGTTCGCAGCCAATGTTCTGGCCTCGTTCGCCCAGTTCGAAAGGGAGCTCGGGCGTGAGAGGACGCTGTCGTCGCAGGGGCATCTCAGAAAGTCCGGACGCTGGACGGGCGGGCGGGTACCGTACGGGCTACGACCGGCGCAGAACCCGGAAGGAAGCGGGAAGGTTCTGGTCCGGGACGAACGGGCTGAGCCTGTGATCCGCGAGATGGCCGAACGCATCCTCATGGGAGAAGCTCCCACGCGTATCGCCGCCGATCTTCAGGCCCGGGGAATCCCCGCGCCCAGGGTGCACAATTCCGCGCAGATCGACCCTGTGCCGTCAGCCTGGACACACAAGTCCATCAAGATCGTCATGACGTCCCAGACTCTGCTGGGCCGAAGGATCGAGCACCGCACCGGAAAGGTGATCTGCGCGGAAGACGGGCCGGTGGAATTCTGGCCGCCGTTGGTGTCCGCTGAGGAGTTCGCACGCATCACGGACGCGATCGAGGTCAGGTACCGGCCACGGCGACCGAATAGGCCTTCACACTGGCTCCATGGCGTCGTCACCTGCGGAATGTGCGGTCGAAACATGAAGCGGTCGGAGTCCTCCGGATCCGAGACGTTCAGGTGCTTGGGGCCGCTCGCCGAACCGCATCGGGGAGTGAGTGTCAAGGGCGACATCCTGGAGAGCTGGCTTGTTGCCGAGCTCCGAGAGCGCCTGCGGCAGGCCCCCGTGGTCGAGCACACATACCGTCCGGATGTGTCTCACGTGGACGAGATCACGCGTCTGCGGAGCTACCTGGCCGAACTGCTGGATGATCGCCGGTCGGGTGTGTTCAGTACTCCCGATGCGGTGAACATCTTCCGCCATGAGTACCGCATGGCTTCGTCCCGGCTCGCGGAGTGCGAGCGACAGCCCCGGGTGCCCGGCGGCTGGGAGGTTCGGGCAGCGGCCCAGCCGATGTGGGAGGCATGGGACCGCTGGTCGCCGGAGGAACGCGGAAGCTATCTGATCGGATGCCGCGTGCGCGCTGTCGTGAGCGCGCCGCCACGCCCGCGTGCTCGGGTCGACGCGTCCGAACGCTGTGTTTGTGACCTTGGCGACCTTGCAGATTTTGACCGGCCCTTACCTGGATGAGCCGCGTCGCCGACAGTCGCTCGCGACGTAGACTCCGACGTTGCCCCATCAGCCGTGCCCGCTCGGAGGTCAGAAAACTGTGTCGACCAAGCCGCCCTTCACGCACCTTCACGTCCACACCCAGTACTCGCTGCTGGACGGTGCCGCGCGGCTCAAGGACATGTTCAACGCGTGCAACGAGATGGGCATGACCCATATCGCCATGACGGACCACGGCAACCTGCACGGGGCGTACGACTTCTTCCACTCGGCGCAGAAGGCGGGTGTGACGCCGATCATCGGGATCGAGGCGTACGTCGCGCCCGAGTCGCGCAAGCACAAGCGGAAGATCCAGTGGGGGCAGCCGCACCAGAAGCGCGACGACGTCTCCGGTTCGGGTGGTTACACCCACAAGACGATCTGGGCGGCCAACAGCACCGGTCTGCACAACCTCTTCAAGCTGTCGTCGGACGCCTACGCGGAGGGCTGGCTCCAGAAGTGGCCGCGTATGGACAAGGAGACCATCTCCCAGTGGTCCGAGGGTCTGATCGCGTCCACCGGCTGCCCCTCCGGCGAGGTCCAGACGCGGCTGCGGCTCGGCCAGTTCGACGAGGCGGTCAAGGCGGCCTCCGACTACAAGGACATCTTCGGCGAGGGGCGCTACTTCCTGGAGCTGATGGACCACGGCATCGAGATCGAGCGCCGGGTCCGCGACGGGCTCCTGGAGATCGGCAAGAAGCTCGGCATCCCGCCGCTCGTGACGAACGACTCGCACTACACGTACGCCTCCGAGGCGACCGCGCACGACGCCCTGCTCTGCATCCAGACCGGCAAGAACCTCTCCGACCCGGACCGCTTCCGCTTCGACGGCACCGGCTACTACCTCAAGACCACGGACGAGATGTACGGCGTCGACTCCTCCGACGCCTGGCAGGAGGGGTGCGCCAACACCCTCCTGGTCGCCGAGCAGATCGACACCTCCGGGATGTTCGAGAAGCGCGACCTGATGCCGAAGTTCGAGATCCCCGAGGGCTACACGGAGATCACCTGGTTCCAGGAGGAGGTCCGGGTCGGGATGAACCGCCGTTTCCCGAACGGCGTCCCCGACGACCGGCAGAAGCAGGTCGAGTACGAGATGGACATCATCATCCAGATGGGGTTCCCGGGGTACTTCCTGGTCGTCGCCGACTTCATCATGTGGGCCAAGAACAACGGCATCGCGGTCGGCCCCGGCCGAGGCTCCGCGGCCGGCTCGATCGTCTCGTACGCCATGGGCATCACCGACCTCGACCCGATCGAGCACGGGCTGATCTTCGAGCGGTTCCTCAACCCCGAGCGCGTCTCCATGCCCGACGTCGACATCGACTTCGACGAGCGCAGGCGCGTCGAGGTCATCCGGTACGTGACGGAGAAGTACGGGGCCGACAAGGTCGCCATGATCGGCACCTACGGCAAGATCAAGGCCAAGAACGCGATCAAGGACTCCGCCCGCGTCCTCGGCTATCCGTACGCCATGGGCGACCGGCTCACCAAGGCCATGCCCGCCGACGTCCTCGGCAAGGGCATCGACCTCAACGGCATCACCGACCCCAGCCACCCGCGCTACAGCGAGGCGGGCGAGATCCGGGGGATGTACGAGAACGAGCCGGACGTCAAGAAGGTCATCGACACCGCCAAGGGCGTCGAGGGCCTGGTCCGGCAGATGGGCGTGCACGCCGCCGGCGTCATCATGTCCAGCGAGCCGATCGTGGACCACGCCCCGGTCTGGGTGCGGCACACCGACGGCGTCACCATCACGCAGTGGGACTACCCGCAGTGCGAATCGCTCGGCCTCCTCAAGATGGACTTCCTGGGGCTGCGCAACCTGACGATCATGGACGACGCCATCAAGATGGTGAAGTCCAACAAGGGCATCGACCTGGAGATGCTCGCCCTCCCGCTGGACGACCCCAAGACCTACGAGCTGCTGTGCCGCGGTGACACGCTCGGCGTGTTCCAGTTCGACGGCGGGCCGATGCGCTCGCTGCTGCGCCAGATGCAGCCCGACAACTTCGAGGACATCTCCGCCGTCTCGGCCCTCTACCGGCCGGGCCCGATGGGCATGAACTCGCACACGAACTACGCCGAGCGCAAGAACGGCCGCCAGGAGATCACCCCGATCCACCCTGAGCTGGAGGAGCCGCTCAAGGAGGTCCTGGGCCTCACCTACGGCCTGATCGTGTACCAGGAGCAGGTGCAGAAGGCCGCCCAGATCGTCGCCGGGTACTCGCTCGGCGAGGCCGACATCCTGCGCCGCGTGATGGGCAAGAAGAAGCCCGAGGAGCTGGCGAAGAACTTCGTCCTCTTCGAGGCCGGCGCCAAGAAGAAGGGCTTCTCGGACGCGGCGATCAAGGCGCTCTGGGACGTCCTGGTCCCGTTCGCCGGGTACGCGTTCAACAAGGCGCACTCCTCCGCGTACGGGCTCGTCACCTACTGGACCGCGTACCTCAAGGCGAACTACCCCGCCGAGTACATGGCCGCCCTGCTGACCTCGGTCAAGGACGACAAGGACAAGTCCGCGGTCTACCTCAACGAGTGCCGGCGCATGGGCATCAAGGTGCTCCCGCCGAACGTCAACGAGTCGGAGTCCAACTTCGCCGCCCAGGGCGACGACGTGATCCTCTTCGGGCTCACGGCCGTCCGCAACGTCGGCCAGAACGTCGTGGACTCGATCATCCGGTGCCGCAAGGCGAAGGGGAAGTACAGCACCTTCCCCGACTTCCTGGACAAGGTCGAGGCCGTCGTCTGCAACAAGCGGACCGTGGAATCCCTCATCAAGGCCGGCGCCTTCGACGAGATGGGCCACACCCGCAAGGGGCTCGTCGCCCACCACGAGCCCATGATCGACAACGTGGTGCAGGTCAAGCGCAAGGAGGCCGAGGGGCAGTTCGACCTCTTCGGCGGCGGTGAGGAGGACAGCGACGAGCCGGGCTTCGGGCTCGACGTGGAGTTCTCCGACATCGAGTGGGAGAAGTCCTATCTGCTGGCCCAGGAGCGCGAGATGCTCGGGCTGTACGTCTCCGACCACCCGCTGTTCGGCATCGAGCACGTGCTGAGCGACAAGGCCGACGCCGCGATCGCGCAGCTCATGGGCGGCGAGCACAGCGACGGCGCGATCGTCACCGTGGGCGGCATCATCTCCGGCCTCCAGCGCAAGATGACCAAGCAGGGCAACGCCTGGGCCATCGCCACCGTGGAGGACCTGGCCGGCTCCATCGAATGCATGTTCTTCCCCGCGACCTATCAGCTGGTCTCCACCCAGCTCGTCGAGGACACCGTCGTCTTCGTCAAGGGGCGCCTCGACAAGCGCGAGGACGTGCCGCGCCTGGTCGCCATGGAGATGCAGGTCCCCGACATCTCCAACGCGGGGACCAACGCGCCCGTCGTCCTGACCATCCCGACCGTCCGGGTCACCCCGCCCATGGTCAGCCGGCTCGGCGAGGTGCTGAACAGCCATCGGGGCGACACCGAGGTGCGCATCCGGCTCCAGGGCCCCCGCAAGACCACGGTGCTCCGGCTCGACCGGCACCGGGTGAAGCCGGACCCGGCGCTCTTCGGTGACCTGAAGGTGCTGCTCGGGCCGTCCTGCCTGGCCGGCTGAGGTCTCGTACGCGTACGAGAGGGGCGGCTCCGCTTGCGCGGGGTCGCCCCTCTCGGTGTGCCGGGAGTCCGGTCAGTTGTGGCCGAAGCGCCGCTGATGCTTGCGCGCAACATCGGCAGGGCTGCCCTGAGCCTGCGACTCCATCGAGTTCCGCGCCTCGGCGGCCGCCGCGCGCGCCTCCTCGGCACCGCGCTCCGCCTGCGAAGCGCGGTCCTGCTGGCTGCCCTGCTTGCGGTTCTTGTTCTTGGCCATGGTGTTCCTCCTATAAGGACTCTCGGGGCCAGGACCACCGTCAGATTCACATAATCGGATAAACATCGCATGTCGGATCATTACCGTGCGTAGTGGCGGGGTATGATGCGCGCTTTTCGTGATCCGCCACGCCGATGATCGAGTTCCGGCCGTTAACCCCGGCGCGGTCGGGCAGACTCGAAGGAACCCTGAGAAAACCCGATCCCGAATGCCTGGAAGAGGGTGGAACGCGTGGACCGTTGCGTCGTCCTGGTGGACGCCGGCTACTTGCTGGGCGCAGCCGCGAGTCTGCTGGCAGGAGAGCCCGCCCGGTCCCGCATCACCGTCGACCACGCGGCCCTCATCCAGCAGCTGCGCGAACGCGCCGAGGCCGACACCGCACAGCCCCTGCTGCGGATCTACTGGTTCGACGGAGCCCCCGACCGCGTCCCGCAGCCCGAGCACCGCAGGCTGCGCGTGATGCCCCGGGTCACCGTGCGGCTGGGCGCCCTCACCCGCAGTGACGGGCGCTGGGCGCAGAAGGGTGTCGACGCGGCGATGCACGCCGAGCTCACCGAGCTTGCCCGCAACCGCGCCTGCTCTGACGTGGTCCTGGTGACCGGCGACGGCGACCTGCTCCCCGGCCTGATGTCCGCCAAGGAGCACGGCGTCGCCGTCCACCTCTGGGCCGTCCAGGCCGCCGACGGCGACTACAACCAGTCCGAGGACCTGGTCGCCGAGGCCGACGAGCGCCGCGTCCTCGACCGGGCCTGGATCACCCAGGCCGTCCGCGCCAAGGAGACCGGCGGACTCTGCGCCCCGCCGCCCGTCCCGCGCCCCGAGATCGCCGCGATCCTCTCCGCCCCGCTGCCCGAATCGGCCCTCGCCGCCTCCGCCGAGCGGGCGTCCAGGGCCGCCGCGCAGGCCGACGCGGCCCGCGACGACGAGGAGGCGGCCCCCCGGCCCGGTGACGCCCCCACCCCGCCCGCGCCGGGGCACGGGCACGGCCACGGCACCAAGGGCGTGCCCACCCCGAAGGACCTCGCCGGCACCCTGCGAGGGCCCGCCGGACCGCCCGAACGGCAGCCGGCCCCGCAGCCCGCGGCGACCCTGCGCTGGTCGTCGGACCGGGGCTGGGTGGAGCGCGGCGGTCCGCTGGGCGAACCCCCGGAGACCGCGTCCCTGCCGACGCTCGCCCAGCTCACCAGCGCCGAACAGCGCTGGGCCGACCGCGAGGAGGACATCACCACGGTGGGCGGCGACCCCTTCGAGGTGGGCCAGGTCTTCGCCCGGCGCTGGATGGAACGGCTCCCGGAGGCCGGCCACCTGCCGAAGCTCTCCACCCTCTACCCGCGCATCCCGCACCGCATCGACGGCGAACTCCTGCGGTACGCGGCCCGCTTCGGCCTCCTCGCCCACAAGGACGACCAGATCGACGAGCACGACCGGTACGCGATCCGGGCGGGCTTCTGGCGCGAGATCGACGTGCGGACCGCCGCCGACCACGCCCCGCCGACCGAGCGGGCCGCGGAGAAGGCCGCGAAATCCGGGCCCGGTGGAGACTGAGTCCACATCGGCCCGAGGTCCGCTCAACCCGGCCGCCATCGATGGCGTTGATGTCCGATCGGTGCGGCCCCGGGCGTAATGCCGGTCCCCGGACCCCGTACCCTCGTACCTCGTGAGTACGGGGACAGTACAGGCGCCGACGGCGAGCGGCACCGTGTGCGCGGTGCGCGATCTGGTGAAGACCTATCCCCCGGCCCGGGGCCGCCGAGGCACGCCCGCGATCCCCGAAGTACGCGCCACCGACGGCGTCAGCCTCGACGTCCGGCGCGGTGAGATCTTCGGACTGCTCGGGCCCAACGGAGCCGGCAAGTCCACCCTCGTACGCCAGCTCACCGGGCTGATGCGGCCCGACTCCGGCAGCGTCGACATCCTCGGCCACGACCTCGTGCGCCACCCCGAGCGGGCCTCCCGGCTGATCGGCTACCTCGGGCAGGAGTCCACCGCCCTGGACGAGCTGACCGTCTCCCTGGCCGCCGAGACCACCGGGCGGCTGCGCGGGCTCCCGGTGCGCGAGGCCCGGGCCGAGCGCGACGCCGTCCTGGACGAGCTCGGCCTCACCGACATCGCGGGCCGGCCGCTGAAGAAGCTCTCCGGCGGCCAGCGGCGCCTCGCCTGCTTCGCCGCCGCGCTCGTCGGGGAGCGCCCCGTGCTCGTCCTGGACGAGCCCACGACCGGCATGGACCCGGTGGCCCGGCGCGCCGTCTGGGCCGCCGTCGACCGTCGGCGCGCCGAGCGCGGTGCGACGGTCCTGCTCGTCACCCACAACGTCATCGAGGCCGAGACCGTCCTCGACCGGGTGGCCGTCATCGAACGCGGCAAGGTCATCGCCTGCGACACCCCGGCCGGGCTCAAGGAGCGCGTCGCCGGGGAGGTCCGGGTCGAGCTGGTGTGGCGCGAGCGCGCCCCGCTGGACATCCCCGAGGTCGCGGCCCTGCGCGCGATCGCCCAGGAGTCCGGGCGGCGCTGGTCGCTGCGGCTCGCGCCCGACGAGGCGCGGGCAGCGGTCGCCGCGGTGACCGGGGGCGGGGCCTTCGCGGCGCTCGACGACTTCAGCCTGGCGACGCCGAGCCTGGAGGACGTCTACCTCGCGCTCGGCGGCGGCGCGACCAAGGGACTGGTGAAGGCATGAGCGGAATCGGTGCGGTGGCCGGGGCGGCCGCGACGCTCGCCCCCCGGGCCCGGCTGTTCCCCTCCCTCGCGGCCGTCTACCGCGCCCAGCTCTCCCGGGCCCGGGTGGCCCGTATCCCGCTGCTCTTCGTGGCGACCTTCCAGTCCGTCGGGATCATGATCCTCATGCGCGGGGTGGTGGACGGCGGCTCCGAGGCGCGGGCCGTCGTCGCCGGGTCCAGCGTCCTGGTCGTCGCCTTCGTCGCGCTGAACCTCCTCGCCCAGTACTTCGGGCAGCTCCGGGCGGGCGGCGGGCTCGACCACTACGCCACCCTGCCCGTGCCGCCCGCCGCGGTCGTGCTCGGTGCGGCGGGGGCGTACGCCTCCTTCACCGTGCCCGGGACCGTCGTCACCGCGGTGACCGGCAGCGTGCTGTTCGGGCTGCCGATGGCGCATCTGTGGGTGCTCGTGGCCGTTGTGCCGCTGTCCGGCGCGGCGCTCTCGGGCCTCGGTGCCGCGCTGGGTCTCCTCGCGCCGCGCCAGGAGCTCGCCACGCTGCTCGGGCAGCTCGGCATGTCCGCCGCGCTCCTGCTGGGCGTCCTGCCGGCCGACCGGCTGCCGGAGCCGGTGGACTGGGCGCGCGATCTGCTGCCGTCCACGTACGGGGTCGAGGCGCTGGCCCGGTCCTTCGGCGCCCATCCCGACTGGGCGGTCGTCGCGCTCGACCTCGCGGTCTGCGCCGTCGTCGGGGTCGTCTCGCTCGCCGTCGCGACCTGGGCGTACCGCAGGGCGGCGGTCCGGTGAGGCGCGGCTCGCGGGCGCCTGGCACGATGGCACGGTGACCGCACCTCTGACGCCGCCGAACCGGCCCTCGCCCGACGACCACCAGGACTGGCAGAAGCCGGCTGCGGGGGGTGAGCCGGGCGGTCCCGCCGTTGTGCACGGCTCCCACCTGGCGCCCTCGCCGGGGGTGGACCGGGAGGAGCTGCGGGCGGATCTGCGGCGGGCGGGTGTCGTGGCCGCCGCGGTGACCGTCGCCGGCGTTCTGATGGGGCTGCTGTGGCTGTGGCTGGCGCCCCGGGTGCCGCTGATCTCCGACAACACCGCGGTGTTCCTCAACGACAGCGAGGGCGAGGAGGCGATCGGGGCCGACGGCACGTTCGCCCTGCTCGGGCTGGCGTTCGGGGCGGTCTCGGCGGGGCTCGTCTTCTGGTTCCACCGGCGCGGCGGGATCTGGCTGACGGTGGGGCTCGCGGTGGGCAGCGTGCTCGGGTCGGTGCTGGCGTGGCAGCTCGGGACGCGGCTCGGGCCGACGTCCGATGTGGTCGCGCATGCGCGGGAGGTCGGCAGGGGGGTCGTGTTCGACGCGCCCTTGGAGATGCACGCGCATGGGGTGCTGCTGGCTTGGGGGCTGGCGGCGATGGTGGTGCATCTGGGGTTGACGGCGGCTTGGGGGCCGCGGGAGTTCGAGGGGGAGTGGGCGTCTTACGGGGGGTGGGGGCCCGGGGCGCCAGGGGCGCCTTCGGCGCCGTCGTCCGGGGCGCCGTCTTCCGGGTCCGACGGGGCGTAGGGCCGCTGCGCGGGGCTTTCCCCTCCCCGCCCCTTCCCGAAACCGGGGCTCCGCCCCGGACCCCGGTCCTCAAACGCCGGACGGGCTTGGTTTCGCGCCGGGGTGGGTTTCGGGGCTCCG